>NZ_JADCNC010000009.1:0-383433 GCF_018454475.1 Wolbachia endosymbiont of Rhagoletis cerasi
TTTTTCGATTAAAAGCTCTACCATCTCTCTGCCACTTAAAACAGCATAATGTAAAGGAGTGAGTCTAAGTTGCTGAATATTCGCTGCCTCTACTACCCCTCTTTCCCTTGTATTACTTAAAGCAGAAAGACGTGAAAAAGCTTTTTCACCCTCATCTACCGCATTAACCTCTGCTCCAGCTACTATTAACTCCTCAATTTGCCCTATATTACCCTGTACAACAGCATTAAAAAGTTGTTCATTTAACTCTCTTTGTTGTATTTCGTTCATAAATTACCTCTAATTTGTTAGTATGCTAGATGATAATGCAGTATAAATATTTGATATTTATTAATATTACTACACTTACATTATATATAAAATTTTTAATTCAATTCATCATCACCTGCAACATCAGCAAGCCAAACGCCTCCCTTTTTTCGTTGAGCGTCATAAAGCTTTTTCTATATACTTCCACAATCTTTGCCTCTTTTCCATGAGAGTTTCTATTGCATCTTTGTCATAAGATGAGCACAAACCTTTTTTGCTATAAATTTACCTTAGTTTTCCTTTTTATTCTCAAATGAATTGGTATTAATTTAGTAAAATATATTACTAATAACCTAACCGATACAACCACTTTCAGCAACTTAAAATAACAAGCGTGAGAACAAGTTTTTTTGGGATCAGTTGGTCTACCGCTTGTTCTGTGCGAACTTTTCTTTATAGTAATTTTATTATAACGCAAAACTAGCTATATTAGCCTACTTTAACCACATTTATATATGAATTAATTTGCTTAGCTTTGTTGTAATAATTTTACGTTTTTGTTTTTGAAACACCCCTTTTACGTAAAAAACTCTCACAAATATACGTACTTTTTTTGTGTTTTGTGAAGAAAGTAAATAATTGAATTGCTGTTAACGCTAGTTACTGTAATATTCCTCCCAGAAACGCTCCTGAACAAATATTGCTTGTACCGTTGAAGACGAAAAGATTTATGGTTAATCTTATTAAATTGATAACTTATTTGACTAAATAATTGCATAGTGGTATACTAAGTTAATTAAGCTTGTAGTAAGTAAGAAATATGCCAGGTGTTATTGATAATCAAAATTCTATTAGCGATGATTTTGTAAATATTAGCAATACTTTAATAAAAGAGGTCTTAATTGAAAAGCTCGGACCAATTAAGAGTGAATTAGAAGCTCGAGATGAACATGATCTCGACGCGCTTTTGAATCAAGACATTTCTAGTTTAATTAAAATATGGAAGAATATAGAGCGTTCTGAGAATAGTGAGTTAAATGATGCTTCTGACCTTGCCGATCTGATAACAGGACAAATTGCAGAATTTGATAAAGAAAAATTACTAGAAATGTGTACTCTCAGTAAAATTGCCTATGGTGATGGGGACAGGAAATTAAAGAAAGATGAATATGAAACTAAAAGGCAGTTTGAAGAAGCAGGTTATCAAATAATAAAATTTTATGACAATGAACTCATTCAAGATAAATATTGCTCGGATAGTGATTATAAATTAGAACAACACAATGTCGGCTATGCTTTGACGGGTAGCAATTCATACAATCGAGATGTTGGTTATGTTTTTATTAAAGACAAGGAAGTAACTATAGCTTATCATGGTACTCGCGATTTGAATGATTTGAAGGAAGATCTTCGTGCATCTTTGACTAAGTTATCATTTTTATCTGGAGATAATTATATCCACTCTGGTTTCTACTCTTTATTCAAACGCTCTTGGCCCAGCGTACACAAGATATTACAAGGGCATGCTAATGATAAAGGATTAGAAGGAATCAAAAGTTTAAAAATTAATGTTACAGGTCATAGCATGGGAGGTGCTCTTGCTACTATAGCTGCTTTATGTCTTGATAAAACAGAAGAAGCCAAAGACATTAATGTTGCAACTTTTGGCTCCCCAAGAGTTTTCTACAATGATGCTGCTGAAGTTTACAGTGAGTGTCTTGGAAAGAAGACTATTAGAGTAGCTTGTCAATCAGACCCAGTACCATGTCTGCCACACGGTAATGCTGGTGCGCATTATAAACATGCAGGTAAACCATTAAAACTAGAAACGGATAAAGTTCTAGATTATTTAGAGCCATACTATCATAAAATTGATACCTATTATAAACTTATTCGGGAAGTAAAGCAGGAAAATTTTAAATCAGACAGCAATGCATCTAGGTATTTTTATATTTCTTACGTGCTTAGTCCATTTTACCACTTAATAAATTGTCTACTTAACTTTACATGTATAGATGGCGAGAAATTCTTTGAAGAAGTCAGGGAAGAAAATAAGGATATTAAGCTTTCTGAAATACCGATTGAATATGCCCCAAAATTAGAAGAAAAATTGAAACAAGAAGAACAAGAGTGTGATGAGCTTAATGATAAAGTAGCTCAATTGACTCAAGACAAGAGTCAACTAAAAGAAACGCTAAAGAGTACACAACAAAGCTTGAATGAAAAAACTGAGGAACTTAACAGCAAGGATCAAGAGCTGAATGATGCGAACCAAAAGCTGGAAGAGTTTAAAAATACACAAGCTCAGTTTGCGCAGGAGAAGAAAAAGCTAAATCAAGGCTTGGATGCAAAAGCTAAAGAACTTAAGAGTACAGGAGCTCAGCTTGCAGAGAAGGAGGAAAAGATTAGCAAGCTAAATAATCAAGTAACTAAATTTACTGAAGAAAGCAGTAAGCTTAAAGAGCAATATAAGAACATAAAAGTTAACCTTGAAAACAGCAAGACAGGGCTGGATAATGCAAATGAAAATATTTTAAAATTAAAAGAAGATTTGGAACAAGCAAAACAAAAGATTGATGATGCAAATCAAAAGGTTTCACAATTACAAGCTCAGTTAGAACGAGAGCAAGAGAGTGCAAAGCAAGAATTGGCTAAAATAACTAGGGAATTTGAGAGCAAAGAAGCTAACCTTGAAAACAGCAAAAAAGAGCTGGATGATAAAAATAAAGCCTTGAATGCAGAAATTCAAACATTTAAGAGCACACAAACTCAGTTGGAACAGGAGCGGGATAGTGTAAAGCAAGAATTGGTTGGCAACACTAGTGAAGTAATTCAACTTGCTCAAGAACTTGAGGAAACAAAAAAACAACTCGTAGAGGGGAAGAAAGAGCTAGATGTTGCAAAGAAAAATATTTCACAATTAGAAAAAGATCTAAAGCAAGCAAAACAGCTAGAAGGGCACCTGAGTAGTGCAAAGCGAGACTTAACTAACAAAACTGGTGAAGTAACTCAGCTCACTGAAGAAAACAACAAACTAAAGAATGAGCTAAAGCTGAAAAAGCCCAAAAATGAAAATAACGACCCGAAGACAAAGCTGCAGGAATCTGAAACCAAAAGTAAAGAACTAGAGAGTCAAGTTAAAAATCTACATGAACAACTTGAAAGCAAAAATAGGGTGGAAAGTCAAATCCAATGTTTGCAGGAACAACTTGAAGGTAAAAATAAAGAGCTGAATAGTACAAAGAAAAATGTTTCACAACTAAAGCATGAGACATTAAGTAAACAAGCAAGTATTGATTGTCTTACTAAAAAAGAAATTCAACTTTTATCAGAAAATAGTCGGCTCGCCAAAGAAAAAGATCTCAGCCTGGGTAATGAAAACAAAAAACTCTCAGCAGTAAATGCTCAAAGTAGAAAGCAAGTAATCTATGCTTCTGTTTCTTTTTTGTTATCTGTGGCATTTGCTGTTGGTGCAAGTTTAACAATGTTTCATTTAGCAATGTGTATTTCACTTGCTGTAGCTGCATTAACTTTTCTTGCAGTAGGATGTTACTGTTCGTATGAAGCAAATACAGCGCTTAGCAATGTTGAAATTGATCAAACAAACGGTATCGATCTTGCAGATGCTAAAAAATAGTTTTTAAGGTTTTAAATTATACTCGTCCCACCACTTGTACCGTTTGAACTTTCTTGTATAATAGTTTGACTATATCGCAAAACCAGCTATATTAGCCTACTTTTGCCACATTTAGGTACGAACTAATTTGCCCAACTTCGTTGCAACAATTTTACGCTTTTATTTTCACAACGCCGCTTTTATTTAAATTATTCTCACAAATATACTTACTTTTTTGCGTTTTTGGGGAAAGTCAATAATTAAAAATTTTGTGATGCTGAAGAAAGGCATGTTTCTATTGAATTGCACAAATATGCTCCTTCTACCGATCAAGCAGAGCAACTAAAACAATCGCTCGTAATTTTCAGGAAGACATATAAAATTCTTGACTTTTGTATCAGGCATATAATGATTAAAGGCGTGTTTTAAACTAAGGTAAAATTATGAATTTAAGTGAGTTGCAAGAGATATTAAGTGCAATAATACAAGATGGTGTAGATGAGAGTAATGTTATTGATAGAATAGAAAATCAGCTAAAAGAACAAGATTTTGACATAATATTTTCCGATATGGATGTAAAGACTACTTTACTGCATGTAGCTGCTTCCATGGATCGCTTAAGAATAGTTGAATATCTTGTAGGTAAAAAAAATGTTGCTATTGATTTACAAGACAAGGATGATCATACTCCCCTACACAGTGCTGTTCGCAAGAATAATTTCAGTATAGTTGAATATCTTATAAAAAATCATGCTGATCCTAATGCAAAGAACAATCACGGCTTTACTCCTTTGTACTTTGCTGCCTTTAAGGGTTACTTAGACATAGTTAAACATCTTGTAAAAAACGGAGCTACTCTTGATCTACAAGACAAGGATGGTGATACTCCTTTATATGCTGCTGCTTCAAAGGGTCACCTAAACATAGTTAAATATTTTATAGAAAAAGGAGCTAATCCGAATATGAAGAACTATCGTGGCACTACCCCCTTATATGCTGCTGCTAAAGGTGGTTACTTAGACATAGTTAAATATCTTGTAAAAAACGGAGCTACTCTTGATCTACAAGACGATCGTGATACTCCTTTATATGCTGCTGCTTCAAAGGGTCACTTGAACATAGTTGAATATCTTGTAGAAAACGGAGCTACTCTTAATCTAATTGGTAGTATCACTTTATACTGTGCTGCTTCAAATGGTCACCTAAACATAGTTAAATATTTTATAGAAAAAGCTGATGTTGAGACAAAAAACAGTTATATCTACACTGCTTTCTATTTTGCTATTTCAGAAGGTCACTTAAACATAGTTGAATATCTTATAAAAAATCATGCTGATCCTAATGCAAAGAACAATCACGGCTTTACTCCTTTGTACTTTGCTGCCTTTAAGGGTTACTTAGACATAGTTAAATATCTTGTAAAAAACGGAGCTACTCTTGATCTACAAGACAAGGATGGTGATACTCCTTTATATGCTGCTGCTTCAGAGGGTTACTTAGATATAGTTGAATGTCTTATAAAAAAAGGAGCTAATCCGAATATGAAGAACTATCGTGGCACTACCCCCTTACATGCTGCTGTTAAAGGTGGTTACTTAGACATAGTTAAATATCTTGTAAAAAACGGAGCTACTCTTGATCTACGAAGCAAGAAGGGTGATACTCCTTTATATGCTGCTGCTTTAAGTGGTCACTTAGATATAGTTGAATGTCTTGTAGAAAACGAAGCTGCTCTTAATCTACAAGACAAGGATGATAATACTCCCTTACACGCTGCTGCTGAAGGTGGTCGCTTAGATATAGTTGAATGTCTTATAAAAAAAGGAGCTAATCCGAATATGAAGAACTATCGTGGCACTACCCCCTTATATGCTGCTGCTAAAGGTGGTTACTTAGACATAGTTAAATATCTTGTAAAAAACGGAGCTCCTCTTAATCTAATTGGTAGTATCACTTTATACTGTGCTGCTTCAAATGGTCACCTAAACATAGTTAAATATTTTATAGAAAAAGCTGATGTTGAGACAAAAAACAGTTATATCTACACTGCTTTCTATTTTGCTGTTCTAGGAGGTCACTTAAACATAGTTGAATATCTTGTAAAAAACGGAGCTGCTCTTAATGTGCAAGACTCGATTGGTAATACCCCTTTACACCATGCTGCCACTAAGGGTTACTTAAACATAGTTGAATATCTTATAAAAAACGGAGCTGCTCTTAATGTGCAAGACTCGATTGGTAATACCCCTTTACACCATGCTGCCACTAAGGGTTACTTAAACATAGTTGAATATCTTATAAAAAACGGAGCTACTCCTGAGGCAAACTATCGTGGCACTACCCCTTTACACCATGCTGCTTTAAAGGGTCACCTAAACATAGTTAAATATTTTATAGAAAAAGCTGATGTTGAGACAAAAAACAGTTATATCTACACTGCTTTCTATTTTGCTGTTCTAGGAGGTCACTTAAACATAGTTGAATATCTTGTAAAAAACGGAGCTGCTCTTAATGTGCAAGACTCGATTGGTAATACCCCTTTACACCATGCTGTTTTAAACAAGCACTTAGATATTGTTAAATATCTTGTAGAAAATGGAGCTGACCTTAATGCAAGGAATTATAATAATAAAACTCCTTTAGATGTTGCTAATGAAAATGGTTGCTTAGATATAGTTAAGTATTTAAATGAAAAGAAGGTTGCCGCTGATGCAAAGAATAATGCTGACAAAGCTCCTTTATATATGGCTGTTGAGAATAGTAAACAGGGTATAGTGCAAGCTACATAAAACGCGGAAGCCAAACATATCGCTAATAAAGCGGTAAAAATTGGCTTCTCTGTAGGCATAATAACCATGTTGACAGTGGCTATTGGATGTTTTGCTGCGAATGTTGGGTTATCAATGTTAGTTATAGCTGGCATAGCTGTAGCTGCTGCGTTGGCAGTTGGAACTGTTGCTGGTAGTATTACATATGTAGTATCGAAGCCTGGCAATGAACTAAATGAAATCAGTATAAACGAAAAAACATTTGTTCGCCAACCTACTTATAGTGGATAGAAAAGTTTACTAAGAAATATCAAAAACCATACAGTGTAGATATAACTGTTTTTGTCTACAGAGACTATAGCTAACACAAGAAAGGTCTACTTGGGTGCTGAGAGCGGAATCAACTTTTATTGATTAATACCGTCCCTATATTATTTCAAGTCAAGCTTCCCTTGGTTAGCTAAGAAGAATTGCAAATACGTTGCTGCCTTATGCCTACAACAAACTGAAACAATCACTTATAATTCTGGAGATGGTATATAAAATTCTTGATTTTGACATCAGTCATGTAATAATTAAGATATGAATCTTTAAGATGAGGTGAAATTATGAACTTTGGTCAGTTACTGGAATCATTAATAAGTGCTATAAATAAGGAACATATAATGAACAGAATAAAAGAAGAGTTAGAACAACAAGGTAAAGATTCAGAAGATGTATATGAAGAGTGGCTTGACAGTAAATTGGACACAGAATACGCTTCCGCCATGTTAGATTCTCAGGAGGATATAGGTGTAGAAGAGACATTTCTGTATGCAGTTGTCTGCCTTGGTAAATTAGAGACAGTTAAATATCTTGTAGATGAAAAAAAAGCTAACGTTGATGCAAAGAGCAGCTCAAGCTGCACTGCTTTACACTTTGCTGCTGAACGTGGTTACTTAGATATAGTTAAATATCTTGTAGATAAAGAAGCTAACGTTGATGCACAGGATAATAATGGCTGCACTCCTTTGCACATTGCTGCCCAAAATGGTCACTCTGACCTAGTTAAATACTTTATAAATCAAACAAAGGTTGACGTTAATATAAGATCAGGTTGTGGTTGCACTCTTTTACATTTTGCTGCTGAAGGTGGCAATTTAGAGGTAGTTGAATATCTTGTGAGTAAAGGAGTTAACGTTAATGTGAGGGATGATTGGGGTTATACTCCTTTACACTCTGCTGTTGAACGTAACAACTTAGGTATAGTTAGATATTTTGTAGAGGATCTTACAGGCGAAAAAGAGGTTTACATTGATGCACAGAATGATGATGAAAGTACCCCTTTACACCTTGCTGTTGAATGTGGCTACTCAGATATAGCTAAATATCTTGTAGAAAATGGAGCTGACGTTGATGCAGTGGATGTTAACAAAAAAACTCCTCAGATATCGTTGATGAGTATAGTCATCCAGGTGTAGTTAAGTTTCTTAATAAAAAGCGTGTTGCTTCTGATGCAAACAGTAATGTTCCTTCACAGGCTGCTAAAAGAACTAAACTGGATAAAGTGCAAGAAGATAATATTGAGTTACTTATAACATCCATTTCAAAATTAAGTCGGACTGAAGGTATCACTGATAAGATGTAGCATTAAAGCCTAGTAATAGGCTAAGCGAGTCCAACGTAAGTAGGCAACATCCACTGATACATCTTGACAGTAGATGGGTTTTTGTATAACTAATTGTGTTTAGTGACAAATTAAATATGGAAGAGCTAAAAAAATGTGGTTGTGAGACAAGTGCTGCTAGGTGTAGTGGTAAGAGCTAAATATAAACAATTCAATAGCATAGGGTAGAAATATGATACATTATAAGTGGTTAGAAATATTAAGTGCAATAAATTCTGACAATGATTTAAATAGGGATAACATAATTGAAAAAATAAAAGAGAAGTTAAAAGCAATAGATCCAACCACGTATAAAGAGTGGAAAAATTTTAATTTTAATGTGAATTATTGGATAAACAATTGCGCAGAGAGATGTACTCTATTGCATATCGCTGCTGGAAATGGTTATATAAAGGCAGTGAAGACTCTATTGGAAATAGGTGCAAAGGTCAATGCAGTAGATCTAGATAGGATGACTCCGTTACACTTAGCTGCCGAAGGAGGTCATGCAGAGGTAGTAAAAATCTTAATAAACGCAGATGCAAAGGTCAATGCAGTAGATCTAAACAGGGTGACTCCGTTACACTTAGCTGCCGAAGAAGGTCACGCAGAGGTAGTAAAAATCTTAATAAACGCAGATGCAAAGGTTAATGAAGTGGATAGAATGAAGCGTACTCCATTGCATATGGCTGCTAAAAATGGTCATATAAAGACAATGGATGCTCTATTAGAAAAAGGTGCAGAAATTAATATAATAGATAAAAAGGGGTTGACGCCATTATTTCTTGCTGCCGAAAATGGTCATAAAGAAGCAGTATGTGCTTTAATGGAAAAGGGAGTAGATTTTTTATTGGGAAATAAAAATAGAATCCTAAAGTACTTAGAAAAACTAACCAAAAGTGATAATTTAAAACAGTTTCGAAAAGAGCAAAGGGATGATGAATATGAATCACTTAAATACTCATTGCTATGTCGTGATGATCATTCTTTAGTTGATATTGTTGGAGGAGATATATTCAATAGCTTAATGCATATACGGCTTGCTGGCATATCTGGTCTAACACCAAGTCAAAGAGAATTAAATAAAGAATTATTCAGTATCCTCCAAGCATACCTGTCTTTTAGTGATGAAGGTGATTATAATGAACATGGTTATATTGTGAGACTTAGAAATTTTTTACAAGACAATGGAGATAATCAAGATCTAGAAAAAGTCCTTAATCTTAGAAGAGGAGAATCTAAATTAACAGTATTACACATAATATCAAGTATAGCTGGGGTAGAAAAAGAATATGACGATTCTGTAGCTTTACTTTTGAAGGCAGGAGCTAACCCTAATGTAAAGGATGATAGAGGAAAGACACCCTTGCATTATGCTACTGGACCTAATAGTATAGCTTCTCTTATGGAAAAAGGAACTAATCTTAATGAGCAGGATAATGAAGGAAAAACACCCTTACATTGTATTGCAAGCACTGATTACAATGATCTCATCTCTTCACTTCTGGACAGTGGAGCTAGATCTGATATATGTGATAAACAAGGAAAGACCCCACTAGACATAGCAATTGATAATTGTAACTACTATGCTGAAGGTTATCTTTTAACTGAGGATCACGAAAGGTTGCAGCAAGAATTAGACTGTATTCTTGGTGGTGTTGACAAAGATAACCCTTCTTCTCTAAGTAAAGGTCTTACTGTATTAGAAAAGTTTTTGAATGAACGCAAGGGTACTCAAGACTTAAAGAGAGTTTTAAGCCTTCATAACAATAAAGGGAAGTTACGAATCTTTCAATATATCAGAGATGTTTTTCATAGTGATGAAACTTGTTGTAAAGAAGCAGAAAGATTGTTGCTGGCAGCAGGAATAAAAGATTTCAAAGGGTTAGATAGTGAAAAGCATCTGCTTAAATCTAGGACTCTATGGGATAATTTAATACTAGACCAGCAGGCAAAGTTAGAAGTGTTTTTAGATGAAGTAGGTAAAGCGCAAGACATGAATCAATTAGAACAAGTTGTAAACGAAGCTATAAAGTCTGGAATAAGGTTTAATTTTCCTCATTAAGGAAAGCTATATGGAAAGATGTATGAAGATAAGTATAACTTTATGGATTGTGTGATGAAAAGAATAAAAGAGATTAGTGAATTAGAAAAGAACTCCAAGGTTGCTAGTGATATAATATGTAAATTAGTATCAAAAGGAGCGGTGTGGTATGTTGTAGATAGTATGTATGTGCTCAATACACTGGAATTAGAATTTGAAGATCATGAAACTAATATGATAAAAGCTCATGGAAGTTGTGCAAATCTTACTCTCAAGTTTATGGAAGTTGTTAGAGGTGCAACTAATGGTAAGTTAAAAGATGCAAAAATGGACAACTCTACTTTCTACTTAGAGTATTCAGAGGATAGCATAATAGATGTCGCAAAGATAACAGATGGGGCAAGGAGCTTAGGGTTAACTCAAGGAAAAATAGAATACGGAAGAGATATAGTAAAGATCGGTAAAAGTGAGGTAGAAATTATAACGGAAAATGGCATAAGGCATTACACTAATCTTGCAGACAATAGTAATATAGTGTTAACTTTCTCTACTAGTTTAGGAGAATTAGAAGTTAATTTGTACCCTGACAAGCAAGATAAAATAATAGTAGAAGTTAGTAACAAAAAGGAAATACTGGAAAAGTTCAAAAATTGTAAAGAAGAATTAGGTGAGAATTGCTCGCTTGGTGGATATTGGGTCTACGATGCTATTAAACAGGGATATTTTGAAAGGTCTGGAAAACTTTGTCAATCTTTTGAAACAATTAGTCTATCTAAAAAAGTCTCGGAAGGAGTCAAAGCAGCGGTAAAAGGTTTAAAGTGTGGTGATATAGTGAGTTCTTCATCCAGTAATATATTTCCTCCAAAAGCGATTATGCAGGAAGGTAAAGCAAGAGTACCAGGAGCATGAACTCAAAGTTGCTTAGGGTCAAGTTTTGAGTATTTTACTAAAATAGCTTTAACATTTTTTGGGGAATGTTTTAAATCCTATGGTGATGTTAAGTTAATAGCTTAAGAGATATTCTAAAGGAGTTATCTTATTTAAAAAATTACTTGGACGCTTATAGTTTTTTGAGCATAGCCTTTCATGTTAGATTCAAAGAAGACTGAATAGGCTGCTCCACACTTTCTACTTTCTCGAGCTTGGTGTTGGGCTTAAAGGTATTGACCTTACCCAGAAAAAGTGGAGAGAAAGTTTGGAATGTTTTTCACAAAGAGAATGATGAATCAAAATGCTCAGGAATGCAATAGTTAATAGTGACGTTGTTTGTTATAAAAAATTTCTATGTATTCAAATATTGCAGTTCTAGTTTGTTGAGCAGAGTGTTGTGAAGTATCAATAAGTATTTCTCTTTTCAATGAGCTAAAGAAGCTTTCCACAACAGAATTGTCGTAACAACAACCTTTATGACTCATCTATGTTTTTTATGGATAAGAGATATTGATAACCTTGCGAAGTATATTGTGAACCTTGATCACTATGTAATAGTAGATTTTTGGCAGGTTTACGCTTGTTAACGGCCATTAATAAAGAGTCCATAACCAATTGTTTATTTATTGAACTGCTCATTAACTACCATGCGTGAATATAGATCGATTATTGTTGCCAAATATAGCCATCCTTCTTTGGTTTTTATATAAGTAATCCCATACTTTATTTGGTTGATCGACAATAAAGTTTTGGTCTAATATATTGGGAGCTACTGTCCGTTTGTTGTTTCTTAATTTTAAATTTTCTTCTCAATATAGCCTGAATACCATTTTTCTGCATAATACTTTGCACTGTTTTTAAGTTGCAACTTTTACCCAAAGCCTTCAATTCAGCATGAATTTTAGGAGCTCCATATCTACATTTAGAAACTTGATATATTTTTTGAATAGCTGCGAGTAGCTCTTTATTTGCTGATTCTCTACTGCTTATTTTTCTTGTGGTCCACTTATAGTAGCCACTAGCAGAAAATCCTACATAATTCCTGTACTTTATAGCAGTTACTATATAAAAAAATATTTTACTCTTTTTGACTGGCCAGGGCTTTTTTTTAAATGTCTCTTTCCCTTGTTACTTTTGCTAACTCTTTCTGTAAATCAAATCTCTCTTTGTCATAAGGTGCTACATCTGGAAATGCATTTGCCGCTGACTTTTTTTCGTTATATTTCTTCATCCATTTTCCTAATACACTATCCCTTATTCCTAGATCTCTTGCTACTTTTGCAACTGGTTGACCTACCTTTCTTTGTTCATTTGCCAGCTTAACAGCTTCCAATTTGAATTCTGCCGTATATTCTCTTACCATTTCTAATCCTCCAAAATTTTATTTTACCCGAAAAAACTCCTTTCTTTCTCTCCACTTTTTCTGGGTAAGGTCAAGAAGCCTATTGTCTAATTATGTACCTAAATTTTATTACGGCACTTTCACTACTACTTTAACGAGTGAGCTACCTTTCTATAAAAGACCTATCGACTGTTGCAATTATAGGCGTAAACAAGAATGATAAAAGAGTACGAGATTGAGTAACTATGTACACTTCTGCTGGCATACCAGGGTATAGGTATACGTTTTTAAACTGAGCAAGCTCTGGTTTTGGTATCACTACACGTACTGAATAATAACGCCCTAGCCTTGGATCATCAAGGGCATCGGGAGAAATATTGCTTACTATACCATTAATTAAACTTAAACGACGTGCACTGTAAGCACTTAAACGAACTTTAACCTTTAGCCCTTCTAGCCCATCAATAGAGACTATGTTGCTATCTTTCTTTTGTGCTGACAGTATCTCTTCTATGTTTCTGGTCTGAATTTTAGCATCTATTATTAGGTCATCATCCGATGGCACTACGCTCATGATCGGAACTCCAGATTGTATAACACCACCTTCAGTATGGTATCTTATATCTGTGACTATCCCATCTTGAGGCGATTTAATTATTGTACGTGCTAATGAATCTTCAGCAACCATCAGTCTCTCTTTCAAGTCTGCAATAGACGTACTAACTTCCTTAAGTTCAGCGTTTGCTCTTTCTTGAGAATCATTTCTCACGTTTATAATTTCTAATTCGTTCTCTCCAATTTTTTGCTGCACTTGAGATATTGCAGAACGGTAATGTCCAACTCTGCCTTCAATTTCAGCAAACTGCTTTTCTAAAGCTAAAATGTGTGGTTTGCTTATATGGCCACTATCAAGTAATTGTCTTTTTGTTTCCAACTCCTCAGTTATCAAGTCATATTGCTTATGAGCTGCATTTAGTTGAAAGTTTAGCCCCGCTAATTCATCATTTAACTGCTTTATACGTTGTTGCAGTATGTCTGTTTTTCCCAATATGCTCTTTCTCTGAGAGTTGAACAACTTTACTTGATTCTTTATCGCTTTATTTACAAGTTCATCGTGAGATAATTTTTTAACCTCATCAGGAAACTCGAGCGTGTCCAAATCTACTCTGATTGCAAGAAGCCTTGCTTCTGTTGCTAAAAATGATAAGAGCTTCTCTTTGATGATACTTAAATTCGCCTTCTCGTTAACATCACTCAACAAAACTAGAGGCTCATCTTTTTTAACTGCTTGACCCTCTTTTACTAAAATTTTGCTTATTATTCCTCCGCCCAAGTGTTGAACTATTTTTCTATTTGAAGATACAATAACTTCTCCACTTGCATGCACCGCACCGTCAATTGGAGCTATAGCCGACCAAATACCACCTATCCCAAAAAAGATGAGTATTACTACCAGACCAAAAAATAGTGGTCCCCATGTTACTTTCAGGACTTCATTTACGTTATTACTTTCGCGTTTTAAAATAAAATTTATCACTGCATCAATCAATGCAAACGTCTTATCCAAAAATTTTGGGTACTTCTTCTTTTTATTTTTTGCTCCTTGCATATTTATATTATCACCATGGCCAATCAAGCCTGTCAAAGAAAATCCAGCGCTAAGCTTTTTTAACTTACTTATCATAATACTACTGTGAATTTGTGTTAACTCAAGATAACACACAAAAACAAAGAATCTATAATTTAAGCATTCCATTTAGACTGTAGAGCACCAGAATAAACTATTTAGTAACAATTCCTGCATCAACTATGTTTTTAAAATTTTTTGACGTTTAACTTTATTATAACTTTTTCTTTATTTTGTGAATATCTGAGTTACTTATATTATGTAAGAAATCTATTGCCAACTAGTCAATATTCTGTTAGGAATTAAGATAATATAAAGTTATTATGCTTAAATTGGAAAGCAGAAAGTTCCTGATTACTGGCGCATCAGGCGGAATAGGGCAAGCAATTGTAAAAATTATGCACAAAGCCGGAGCAACTTTATGTATTTCTGGCACAAAAAAAGAAGTGCTCGAAGAAGTTGCTAAACAATATGAAAAAAACATGCATGTACTCCCTTGTGATTTATCAAATGCTGAGGAAGTAAATCAACTAATAAATAGAGCAAGTGAGCTGATGGAAGGCTTTGACGGGCTCGTATGCAATGCGGGTATTACGCGAGACAGTTTATTATTGAGAATGACAGATGAAGCATGGCAAAAAGTAATTGATATTAACTTGAGCTCTACATTTAAGCTGAGTAGAGAAGCATGCAGAAAACTAATTAAGAATAATTGGGGAAGAATTATAAATATTTCCTCAATAATAGGGCTGACAGGAAACGCCGGGCAAGCAAATTATGCGGCGTCTAAAGCTGGAATAATAGCTATGAGCAAATCCATAGCAAAAGAAGTTGCAAGTCGTAATATAACAGTAAATTGTATTGCTCCTGGGTTTATAGATACTAAAATGACTGAAGTTTTAAATGAAGGACAAAAGGGAAAAATATTAGATAATATTCCAATGAAAAGAATGGGAACAGGGGAAGAAATAGCAGCAGGGGTCTTGTTTTTAGCAAGTGATGAAGCAAAATATATAACAGGGCATGTGCTCAATATTAATGGTGGGTTATTTATGTAGCAACACTTATGTATGGACAAATTATAATTTTTACTTTAAAATAAAAAATGTGTAGGTGTAGGTTTAGGTTAATTTATTACTTAGAGGCAAAAAAATGAGCTCTATAATGGAATTTTTTAGTGTTTTTTGCGTAGTATTGCTTTTCTCTTTCTCAGGTTATGCAGCTGACCCTGATATGGATGACACAACTAAAGTAATATGCAATATTATTGGTTATGTTTGGGGGATAGGCGGTCCACTTATGACGGTAGTAATAATTGGTGCAGCTTTGCTTGCAATATTTGGCAGGATGCCGTGGCCAGCCCTCTTTGCTCTTGGCATGTTCTGTGGTGTATTTTTTGGCGCTAAAACTATCATAACGAAAATTATGCCCAACGTAAGCGATGAAGCAAAAACTATGTTGGAAAAGTGTGGACAAAAATAATCCAAAAAGTGCAGAAATGCTTTTTTGTTATCCATTAAACCGCTTCATATCTTCAACTTGCAACAAATAAGGGCTATCTTTTGGTAAAGTTTTAACAGCTAGCTCAGCATATTTTGTAAATTGCTTTAAATCACCTTCAATACAAGCCTTTTTTGTCAAGGCAAAATAATGCATTGCCGTATCAGCTTCACATTTATATGCAATGCTTAAATACTTCCAGACAAAAGCGTTATCTGGTTCTACATTCAAAATCTGCTCCAGGTAAAAAATCGCCTTTTTTGCATCACCGTGTAATAATAAAGTATGAGATAATGCAAGTTTCACTAAATAACTGTTTTTCTCAGATAAATACCTAAGCGATTCCTCATACATTTTTATTGCTTCACTTAAATTTCCGGCCTTGTATAGCATTTCTGCTTTTAATTCATATAGGTATGGGTCATTGCGTGACTCTTGAATCAATGAATTAACTTTAGCAATAGCCTCTTCTATCTTTCCTTGCCTATAGCAAACTATAGCATTTACATACTCAGAATTATTTTCATATTTATTAGATAACACATGAATAGGAGCAAAGAAAGAGTCTAGCTTGGCAACCACACGCTCAAACTTTAGTAACTTATCCGCAAAAATTGGTTTTACGTTGTTTTTAACCTTATAATTTTGTACAGCAAATATACGTTTCTCACTAAGTGGGTGAGTGCGGAAATATTCCTCGGTGTTCTCATGCTCAATACTTTTAAAATAATCAAAAATCTCTTTCATACCTGAATTATCATAGCCAGATTCATCAAGATACCTTAAAGCATAGCTATCTGCTACACTTTCTTGCTCTTGAGAATAGTTAAAAAATAGCCTTGAACTAAACGCTACACCACTAAGCAAAATTGCACCAGCAACCTGAGGGTTAATGATAATACTAGAAACTAATCCTACCATATAACTAATCATTGCTATCGATTGAAAATAACCCATAGCACTACTCATTTGCAATATATGACCAGCAGATATGTGAGCAATCTCATGTGCTAATATACCAAGCAGGACATAAGGTTTAGCCGAATATTGTAAAAGTCCTAAATGAATGAAAATACTGTTATTGTTAATTACAAAAGCATTAATCGAATTGTCATTAATTATAAAAACTTTTATTTGCTCATGATCAATATCCGCAGCAGAAAATAAAGGTTGCGCTAGCTCTTTCACTATTGCTTCCACTTCACTATCTCTAATAATGTTAATAGAGTAAGCATTATTACAATATGCAAAAAAGAACAATAAGGTCAAAAACTTAGCAACTCTAAACATGAAAATTCTGTGCTTGTATAATTTATAGAAATTCTATATTTTAACACTTAAATTATACAAATTTATAAACGCTAGTTTAAATTTTTAACGTAACTGATAAGTTTGTCGATGGTAGTTAACTTAATTTTATGTTGTTCAGCAAATTTAAGTAACTGAGGTAAGCGCATCATAGAGCCATCATCATTCACTAATTCACAAATAACTGCTGAATGATCAAACCCTACTAACTTCGCCATTTCAACACTCGCTTCAGTATGACCAGCACGTTGTGCCACCCCACCTTTATGTGCAATTACAGGAAAAACATGACCTGGAGTTATGATGTCATCCTGAGTACCATCCTTGTTGATAGCAGCATGTATAGTTTTCGTTCTATCCTCTGCTGAAACACCGGTTGTAATGCCATAACGTGCATCAATTGATGTAGTAAATGCGGTATGATTTTCACCAATATTTTTCTTTTCCATGAAATTAAGGCCCAACCTTTTCATGTGAAATTTAGTCATTGCTAAGCAAACAACCCCTGTACCGTACCTAACCATAAAAGCCATATGTTCCGGCTTTATTTTCTCAGCTAAGACAATCAAATCGCCTTCATTTTCTCTATTTTCATCATCAACTAAAATGAATAATTTACCGGAACGAGCATCCTCTAATACATCTTCCACAGAAGAAATACCTGGTAGACTCATTGAAGCATAAGTGGCCTGTACCATAATAATTTACTTAAATTCAATCTTAACTATTTTATACAATTTCTCTCCATTTGGCACTGTCACTTCCACATATTCACCGACTTTTTTGCCGATTAAGGCACTCCCAAGTGGTGAACTAGTAGATATTAACTGCTTTGAAACATCAGCTTCATATTCGCCTACAACCTTATAAACATATTCCACTTCACCGTTATTATCACTTAACATGCTTAATGTCACAGTTGCACCAAACATTACTGAATCACCAGACAAATTTTTTACTTCTATTACTTCCGCATGTGAGAGCTTACTTTCTATCTCCATTATACGGCCTTCAATAAAACCTAACCTTTCCCGTGCTGCATGATACTCTGCGTTTTCAGACAAATCACCTTGATCACGAGCATCAGAAATAGCCTGTATCACAGAAGGTTTTTCTTCCTTTAATTTTTCAAGTTCGGCTTGCATATTCTCAAAACCTTCCCTCGTCATAGGAAATTTATTAATAATGGATGAAGCCATAATCACCACCTAAACGCAATTAAATTGAGTAACGAAATTACTCACAATGTTAAAAATATCACCTTTTATATCATCACTCATGTCATTTGACAACTTTTTTAAAACCCCAGGGTGTACAGTATGAAAATAATTAATAAGATCATGTTCAAATTTATTAATGTAACTTATTTGTATTTTACTTAACTGATTATATAGGTTAGAAAAAATATACATCAGCACTACTTGCTCTTCTATTGACATAGGTAAATGTTGTTTTTGCTTTAATAACTCGACAAGATATTTACCCTTATTCAAGGATAATTGAACACTAGCATCAAGATCAGAACCAAATTTTGCAAAATCTTCTAATTCTCTATACTGAGCTAAGCTTAGCTTTATAGAACCAGCAACTTTCTTCACAGACTTTAGTTGTGCAGCAGAACCAACCCGTGAAACTGACAAACCTATATTTACTGCAGGTCGAAATCCTTTATAAAATAATTCAGACTCAAGAAAGATCTGCCCATCGGTAATTGAAATAACATTTGTTGGCACATATGCAGATACATCACCAGCTTGAGTTTCGACAATTGGCAAAGCAGTTAAAGAACCCTGCCCTTTTTTATCAGACATTTTAGCAGCTCTTTCAAGCAAGCGAGAATGTACATAGAATATATCTCCAGGGTAAGCTTCACGACCAGGAGGACGTCTGAGCAATAAAGACATCTGCCTATATGCCACAGCATGCTTAGATAAATCATCATATATAATCAAACAATGCATTCCATTGTCACGGAAAAATTCCCCAATAGTGCAACCAGCATAAGGTGCTAAAAATTGCATAGGCGCGCAGTCAGATGCACTAGCCACAACTACAGTTGTATACTCTAATGCTCCGCTTTCTTTCAGCTTATTTACCACTTTTGCTACTGTTGAAATTTTTTGCCCAATAGCAACATAAACACAGTAAACTTTTTGATTTTCGTTTACCTCATCGTTAATCTTCTTCTGATTGATAATAGTATCAAGCGCAATAGTAGTTTTACCAATTTGTCTATCACCAATAATTAATTCACGCTGCCCTCTACCTATTGGAATTAGCAAATCTATAATTTTAATTCCTGTTTGCAGTGGCTCATGCACAGACTTACGATCAATAATGCCTGGCGCTTTAGATTCTATATCCATTCTGTTTTTGGCTCTAATTTCCCCACCGTCGTCCATAGGATGGCCCAACGCATTTACAACTCTCCCTAACAATTCATGCCCTACAGGCACCTGCACAACATCACCACTACATTTTACAACGTCCCCTTCTTTCACATCACGGTCATTACCAAGCACAACTATTCCAGCCGTATCATGATCTAAATCGAGAACTATTCCTTCTACACCACTTGCAAAAAATACCTTTTCACCGAATTTTGCTTTTTCCAGCCCATAAACCAATGCGATACCATCTGTTACTGAAATTACTTCACCTATATTTTCCCGCTTTATAGGATTATCAAACGTCTCAACCTTTTCTCTTATTATACTTGCTATCTCAGAAACATTCATACTGTTCTTCATACAAAATTCCTTACTTTTAATATTTCCATTTTACTTAAGTCAACTAACCTATCCAAGTAACTTTTTAGCGAAGCATCGATCAAATTAAAACCATACCTAACTACGAAGCCACCTAGTATAGAAGGGTCAACCACATTGCTTACTTTTATTATTTTACCAAGAAAGCTCAAAGATTCAGTAATTATTTTTATATCAGATTCCTTTAAAGTTTCTGCTGACTTTATAGTAATTTCGAATTCATTTTCATTTTCTCTTGCAAGACTTAAGAATTTTTCTAATATAAGGATCAATAAACTAGAGCGTTTATTTGCAAATATAACCATAATAAATTTTACTAAATTCTCACTCAAGTGCTCATTTATAGAAAGCATCACTTCTTTTTTGTGTGCAAAAGAAATCATAGGATGAGATAGGTACACAAAAACATCACGTTGATCCTTAAAAAAAGCCAACAAAAATTCTACTTCTTTCCTTATAATACCTAACCTGCTTCCTGAGACATGAAATAGCACTCTAGCGTAAGATGAAACTAAATTATTGTATTGGGTCTTTTTCATATTAAATCCAGTAAATCTAAATTAATTCAGCTACAAATCTTTCATTCTTCAATCCAAGCATTTTTTATATAAACAGGTCTTCTCTTTAAGGAAAGAAAATATAAATCATATCTGACTGAATAATCTAAAAAACTAAGGTTTTTACTTAAGAAATACTTAGAAGAATTTATAATAGACTGACATTGAAGATGAGATATCGGTATTTCTTTTCCAAGTAAACTTGTTTTAACTTCTATAAAAATCAGCTCCTTTTTTTTAGATACAATTAAGTCAATTTCACCGAACTTACAACGGTAACGGCGTTTTATAACATTATACCATTTCAGTTTTAAATATACTAAAACTAATAACTCGCCAAAGTAACCTACAAAGTAGCGTAACCTACTTACCACAAGAAGAACAATTATGATAACAATTAACTTTGTGTAACTACTTTGCCTCCTTCTTTATTTTTACTATAAACCTTACCTCTTGCTGCAATATCCCTATCAACCAGTTCTATCACTGCCATTGAAGCGCAATCACCCTTTCGAGTGCTAAATTTTATTATTCTAGAATACCCACCTTTACGATCTTGATAACGGCTGGCTAAGACGTTTAATAACTTATCAACTGCTAACTTACTATTATGAAGGCGTGAAAGCAAAAGTCTTCTACCATGTAAAGTATTCTTATTCTTAGCAATTGTAATAAACTTTTCGACATATGGACGAAGTTCCTTAGCTTTTGGTAAAGTAGTTACAATCTGCTCATGGTTAATTAATGAGATAGATAGATTCTTTAACGTCGATAATCTATGTTCAGTACAACGAGATAGTTTACGTTTTTTTATTCCATGTTTCATATATCACCTAATCTTCATCAGTATGTTGTTTAGCCAACTCATCTATATCCTTAGGTGGCCAGTTTAGCACATTCATACCCAAAGACAAGCCAAAATTAGTCAAAACTGCCTTAATCTCATTCAAAGACTTTCTGCCAAAATTAGCAGTTCTTAACATTTCACCTTCTGTCTTTTGCACAAGATCACCTATATAAGTGATGTTTTCGTTTTTCAGACAGTTATGAGACCTGACAGATAATTCCATTTCATCTACCTTACGCAATAAGACAGGGTCATAACCCAAATCTTTAGCACCACTAGACGAAGAAACCTGCGATTTTTTATAACTTACATCAGAACTAATAAAGGGCTGAAGTTGCTCCTGTAATATTCTTGCAGCAGAGTCAACAGCTTGACTCGGAGAAATTGTACCATCAGTTTCAATTGACAATATCAGCTTATCCTTATCAGTCACTTGGCCAACACGACTGTTCTCTACCCTGTACGAAACCCTGTTGACAGGGCTATACAAAGCATTAACTGGAATAAAACCAATTAAATCCTGTTCACTCATAAGCTTCAAAAGTTCATTTTCTTTATATTTAGTTACAGGAAGATAACCTTTTCCGCTAGCCACATATATGGTCATGTTAAGCTCCACATTTTGCCCCAGCGTACATATTAACAAATCTTTATTAACAATAGAGCATTGATCATCAGTTTCTATCATCCCAGCTAATACCTGGCAAGGCCCTTTAGCGTTTAAATTTAAGCATTTATTAGAAGCACCATTTAATTTACACCTCAACATACCCATATTTAATACTATATCAGTTACGTCTTCTCTCACCCCTTGAATTGAAGTGAACTCATGAGTTACACCTTCAATTTTTATTCCATAAACAGCACTACCTTTAAGAGAAGATAACATTACACGTCTTAATGCATTACCTAATGTTAAAGCAAAACCACTTTCCAACGGTTCTAGCACTATATCACTTTTTTCACTTGAATCATCTGATATTACCTTAACTGAACTAGGTTTAATCAATTTATCTAAATTGCTACAGAGAGAAACATCATTATTATAATACATAAAACAACCTTTTCAAATATCCTATACTCTTCTTTTTTTTCTTAACCTGCACCCATTATGAGGAATTGCGGTTTTATCTGCAATTGAAGTCACAGTCAACCCACAGCTCTGAAGTGCTTTAACCGCAGCTTCGGTACCAAAGCCAGGACCGCGAATTATTACAGAGACAACCTTCATACCAAATCTCTCCATTGCGTTCTTCGCAGCAGACTCCGCAGCCTTACCTGCAGCATAAGGTGTGGATTTTCTCGAACCTGAAAAACCACATGCACCCACAGAAGTTTGACATAGCGTATTACCATGAACATCAGTTACATTTACAAAAGTATTATTAAAAGTTGCACGAATATGGACAACACCAGTAATAAACTCCTTCTTACTCTTACTAACCGTTTTGACTTTTTTCATTAAAACTCACGATAATAATAAATTTTATTTTTTCCCAGCAATAGGCAACCGAGATCTACCTTTACGAGTCTTAGCATTAGTATGAGTCCTTTGCCCTCTCACAGGTAAACCTTTTCTATGTCTCACCCCTCTATAGCATCCCATTTCCACTAAAGATTTTATGTTCATAGCCACTTCTTTTCTGAGCTCACCTTCTATAACATAATTTTGTCTAATGAAACCGCTGATCTTTTCTATATCTTCATCTCGTAATTCTGAAACACGTTTGCGCTTATCAACTTCGCAAGCGTGACAAATTACATTCGCAGTAGCAATACCTATACCATATATATAAGTTAATGCAAAAGGAACACATTTCCTCACTGGAATATTTATGCCTGCAATACGTGCCACTGGTACCTCGATACTTTATTAATAACAACTCTTAATTTATACCATAAAACAACTCAGAGTCAAACCAAATTACAAGAAATTTTACTTTCAATCTCTTGCGTTACCTCATCAACACTCAAATTAGCGTCAATTGTTAATAATTTGCCTTTATAATACTCGCGTAAACCTTTCATTTGAAGGTGATATTCACTTATTCTCTTATTAATTGCAGACATATCAGCATCATCAATTCTTTTCTCTAACCTCGTACTTTTACATTTAGCACAAGTAGTACTCTTAAAAGAAGATACACTATATATGCTTTTACAGTCCAAACACGCGAGACGATTTTTTAACCTAT
This sequence comes from Wolbachia endosymbiont of Rhagoletis cerasi, assembly GCF_018454475.1. Classification (NCBI taxonomy): domain Bacteria; kingdom Pseudomonadati; phylum Pseudomonadota; class Alphaproteobacteria; order Rickettsiales; family Anaplasmataceae; genus Wolbachia; species Wolbachia endosymbiont of Rhagoletis cerasi. The sequence goes on from NZ_JADCNC010000009.1 coordinate 23,397, forward strand.
CGATTGCAATATTATCGTCAAGCTGCAGCTCAACTACAATGTCAACATCCCTATTATATTTTTCTTGCAAAACTTGAGTCAAAAAATGAGCCTGGTTTAAATTTCTCGGAAAACCATCTAATAAGCAATTATCATCCACTAATGCAAGCTGGTCACGTAATAATCCACATATAATTTCATCTTGAATTAAATTACCAGATTCCACGGTACCCTTTATTTTTTTACCTAACTCACTACTGCTAGATATAATATTCCTTAATAAATCCCCTACTGAAATTAATTTTAAATTATATTTTGCTATTAACAAGCTTGACTGAGTACCTTTACCAGAACCTGGAGGACCAAAAATCGTAATGATCATCTTACTTTCCTCGTTTTAGACTCATATTTCTTTATCCAGTTGTCGTACCTATTTGAAAAAATATAAGATTGTATTTGCATAATAGTATCAGTAATAACGTTCACTATAATCAGTAAGCTCGTCCCACCAAAAATAAATGGTATATCATAATAATATCTCATAACTTCAGGTACAGTACATATGACTACCAAATACGCAGAGCCAATGAATGTCAACTTAAAAACTATATCTTGAAGGTAATCAGAAGTATGTTTCCCAGGCCTTCTACCAGGTATAAAACCACCATTTTTTTTAAGAAAATCTGCGTTTTCCTCTGGATTAAATATAAAATTGGTATAGAAAAAATTAAAAAATACTATCAGCACCAAATAGGCTACAATATATACTACTTTATTTGCCATAAAGTAATTCAAAATAAAATCAGAAAAAGCGTGCCCCTTATAGAAATTTGCAATTGAAATAGGTGTCAATAAAATTGCATTAGCAAAAATGGTTGGTACTACACCAGATAAATTAATCTTCAATGGAATATAAGTAAAATCGTCATTATGTAATCTTTTAAATTGCTTTTTAGGATGTTGAACAATAACCTTTCTATAAGAAGACTCTACAAAAATGACTAAGAGTAGCAGCAAAAAAAACAATACCAAAACAAAAAGGATAATAAATAACGATACGCTACCGTTTTTATTTAACGTTAACAAAGATGACAAAGCGCTGTGTAACTCTGATATTATACCCGTGAAAATGATTAATGAGATACCATTGCCTATACCGCTAGCGCTGATTCGTTCACCAAGCCATATTAAAAGCATAGTTCCACCTAAAAGGCTGAAAACACCTATTGTACGAAACATAACACCAGGTTCGATTACAACCAATACCCCTTCCCTATTCATCCCTTCCAATCCAACCAAAATTGGAATTGATTGAAATACACAAATTACTATGGTCAGATAGCGTATATAAGAATTCATCTTTCTACGGCCTGACTCTCCATCATTCTTAACTTCCTTCATTCCTTTAATCGCAGAAGAAAGTAACTGAATAATGATAGAAGCCATTATATATGGCATAACGTTCAATGCTAGAATTGTCATTCTAGCCAATGCACCACCAGAAAATAAATTAAATACTCCAAAAACGCCTGAGCCATCTTTGGGAAATATATCATTAATTACATCAAGATTAATTCCAGGAATAGGCACATAAGTACCCAAGCGATAGCAAATTAAAGCTATTAGCGTAAAAAATATACGCTTTAATAAATCGCCTTTATATAACAACGTAGGATCCAAGCTATTAAATGCTGATTTATTGCCCATGACTTACGATAGTATTTCCACACTACCACCAACTGAAGCTACAGATTTTTTTGCAGCTTCTGACGCAAAATCAACATGAAACACAAATTTTTCGCTCAACTTACCTTTATTAAGAAGTTTAATTTTACCCTTAATAGACTTTATAAAACCTAATTTATACAGCCTCTCCTTATCTATAACAGAGTCTTTCACTATTTTTTTAGCTTCCATTAAGCGCTGTATATCGCCAACATTAATTATAGAGTATATGCTTCTACGTATAGGCTTAAAACCTCTTTTAGGCAAACGAGTATATATAGACTGTTGTCCACCCTCAAAACCATTTATAGAAACTCCACTTCTAGCCTTCTGCCCTTTATGCCCTCTACCGGATGTTTTACCTTTACCACAACCGATACCTCTACCCAACAACTTAGGCTTCTTTTTCTTAGATAATTTAGTAAATATAGAGTTTAATTTTACAGCATTATTCATACTTTACCTGTTTCCAACTATCTCGCTAATCTTTTTGCCTCTTTTGCTTGCTACCTGACGAGGAGATAACATACTATCAAAAGCCTTAAACACCGCACATATAACGTTATGAGGATTATTTGATCTAGTGGATTTAGCTACCACATCCTTTATACCTAACACCTCAAAAACTGATCTAATCGCTCCACCAGCAATAATACCTGTTCCGGCTCTTGCGGTTCTTAAAACTATCTCACCAGAACAAAATTTAGCTTTAATATCATGATGCAAAGTTCTACCTTCACGCAAGTACACTCTAATCATTGATTTCTTTGCAGCATTTACAGCTTTGACTCTTGCTTCAGCAACTTCTGCGTGCTTACCTATTCCACACCCTACCCTACCCTTCTCATCGCCAACAACAACCAAAATTGAAAATGAAAATCTTCTACCACCTTTGGTAACCGTTGTCACTCTTCGTACCGAAACTAAAAGCTCTGATAAATCATTATTATTTTGTAAATTCTTTATAGCCATATTCAAAACCTTCTAAAATTCAAATCCAGAACTTCTTAAAGCCTCAGCAAATTGAGAAACTAATCCTGTGTATTTATACGCTCCACGATCAAACGTAAGCTGCTGCTCTAATTTCATGCCAGACAGACGCTCAACCATTAAAGAAGAAACCTGTTTTATAGTTTCAGCGTTGACTTTCCCTTTACATACATCCTTAATTTTAGCATCCAAAGTAGAAGCTGAAGTGAGAGTTATTCCTTTTACATCATTAATTAACTGGACATAAAAATGCCTATTAGATTTAAATATGGATATACGTAAACGTTCAGCGCTCTTGTCAAGCTTCGCTCTATTACGTAACTTCCTTTTTTCAGAATTACTTAAAAAATTATACGATCTTTTCATTTTTATTACTTCTTTTTACTTACAACCTTACGCAGCATAAATTTGCCTTTTATTACAACACCCTTACCTTTATAAGGATCATATTTTCTAATTTTGCATATATCAGACGCCACCATATAGACCTTCTGCTTATCCATACCACTAACTACTAAGTGAGTTGGCTTTATGCACTTAATCTCAACATCTTTAGGCACTTTATATTTAACATTATGGCTATAACCAAGATATAAAGTCAAATACTTACCATCACACTCTGCCTTATATCCCACACCGTTAATCTCAAGATTAACAGAAAAACCATCAACCATGCCGTTAATGATATTATTAATATTACTCCTATAAGTGCCCCACATAGGCTTTATTTTATCATAATTATCTTTATCTTGATCAACAGAAAGCAATAGCTGATTATCAATAATCTGACACACAACATCCCTGATCAAGCTAACTTCCTTTTCAGCCTTAGCACTCTTTATTAACATACTACCATTATTATATTCAACTGAAACACCAGCAGGAATATTGATAGGAGCAGCACCTATACGAGACATGAATTTCTCCTATTATTTAAAACACACGACACAAAACTTCTCCACCAACCTTTAACTTATGTGCATTATAATCAGTCATCACTCCTTTGGGTGTCGATATAATAAAAATACCAAGACCATTATATGCTTTAGAAATGTCCTTATACTTAGAATAACGACGACAACCAGGCTTTGACACCCTAACTATGTCACTAATTACAGGTGACTTCTCATAATACTTCAATTTTACAATGAAAGAAGGTAAATTATCTACAACTTGCTTTTCATAATCAAGGATATACCCTTCCTCTTTTAAAATCTCCAATATAGAAGAATTCATCTTAGAAAATAGTACCCTTGTTGCCCTATGCATTGCCAATTGAGCATTACGTATCCTTGTTAAAAAATCACCAATACTATCAGATAACGCCACAATATACTCCTTATATTATATTTACCAACTAGACTTTGTAACTCCTGGAATTTGCCCAAAAGAACATAAATCACGCAAAACAATTCTACATAAACCAAATTTTCTATATACTCCTCTTGGTCTCCCAGTTAAAGCACACCTATTTCTAATTTTGGTTTTAGAAGAATTTCTAGGCAATTTTTTAATTAATTTATTTTGAGCTGTAAACCTTTCTACAATAGACAAATTCTTATTATTTATTATAGATTTCAATTTTTCTCTTTTTTCTTTATATTGATCGCACAACTTTATTCTGCGAAGATTTCTTTCTATCATAGATTTTTTTGCCATATATTTCTCCTCTCAATTAATCAAAAAAAGGAAATTTAAGAGCCAGTAATAATTCCTTTGCTTCCTTATCACTAACTGCACTTGTTATAATATTAATATCCATACCTCTAATTTTACTTATTTTATCATAGTCTATTTCTAAAAACGAGATATGTTCCTTTATACCAAAGGAAAAATTACCATTACCGTCAAATTGCTTCACACTAAATCCTCTAAAATCTTTTTCCCTTGGCAAAGCAATATATATCAATCTTTCTAAAAACTCATACATTTTATCTCTACGCAAAGTTACTTTGCAACCTACTGTAGCACCTTTTCTGATCTTGAAGCCAGAAATAGATTTTTTTGCAAAAGTTGATAAAGGCTTCTGCCCAGCAATCAAATATAGGCTATCAAGTGGTTCATTTATTGCTTTACTATCTGTAGCAGCATCTCCAACGCCCATATTGATACACACCTTGACAAGTTTAGGCACTTGCATTATATTGCCGTAATTAAACTTATCCTTCAAGGACTTTACTATGCTATCTTTATACAATTCTTTAAACATATCAACCTAATCTATCACTTCTCCAGAAACTTTTGCAAAACGCACTTTTCTACCGTCTATAACCTTAAACCCCACTCTAGTTGGAGTTTTATATTTAGGGTCCAATGTTGCAACGTTGGATATATCAATAGCTAACTCTTTATTTAATATACCACCACTACTACCAGCTTTTGGTTTAGTATGTCTCTTATGCACATTCACTCCAGAAACAATTACTTTCTTTTTAGCATCACGTGCTATAACTTTGATTACCTTACCAATTTTTCCCTTATCTTTACCAGTTAAAACTATAACGTCGTCACCACTTTTTATTTTAGCACTCATTATAAAACCTCAACAGCTAATGACATTATCTTCATAAAAGAACCAGATGATAACTTTTTTACCGGACCAAACACCCGAGTGCCAAGTGGTTCACCTTGATCGTTAATCAAAACTACAGCATTGCTAGAAAAACGAATTACAGAACCATCAGATTTTCTAATAGGGCTTTTCACCCTCACCACAACTGCTCTATATACTTTTCCCTTCTCAACTTTCCCTCTTGGAGTAATAGATTTAGTAGATACAATAACTGTGTCACCTATAGATGCAGACTTTCTACCACCCAATAAACCAATACAAAGCACTGCACGCGCGCCAGAATTATCAGCTACTTCCAACAATGTATTTTTTTGAATCATATAAATATCCTATTCAATGTGAGCTATTAACAATAACCCATTTTTTAGTAGTAGAAATAGGCTTGTGTTCTTGTATTAAAACCTTGTCCCCTTCTTTACAACTATTATTCTCATCATGTGCTGTATACTTCTTGTATTTTTTTATAACCTTTTTATACAGCTCATCCTTATACACTTGTAATACCGAAACCTTTACAGTCTTATCACACTTAGCCTTAGTTACAGTACCACAAAAAACCTTTTTAGGCATTCTTTTCCTCTCTTCTTCTTTTATTTAATGTAGTTAAAATACGAGCTATGCTCTTTCTTATTAAGCTAAAACGCGAAATATTGTTGCACTGGCCCAGCTTCTTTTGAAAAACCAAATTAACAAACTCTTTTCTCAAATTCACAAGAATTTCATGCAATTCTTGCGAGGACCTCGATTCAATGTCAGCTATATCCATTGCAACTCCATTTAATTATGATTAGATACAAATTTACACTTCATAGGAAGCTTAGCAGTTGCCTTTTCAAGCGCCAATCTTGCTAAATGCATGGGAACATCACTGCTAATTTCAAACAACATTCTACCGGGCTTAGCTTTAAATACCCAAAACTCAACACTACCTTTCCCTTTACCCATACGCACATCCGCCGGCTTTTTACTAACAGGGGTATCAGGAAAAATTCTTATCCACACTTTACCAGAGCGTTTTAATGTTCTAGATATTACACGCCTTGCAGTTTCAATATGCTTAGATTGAATCCTACCTGCTTCCATAGCCTTTAGACCATAATCTCCAAAAGATAATGTGCTACCACCTTTCGTGTTACCCTTAATTCGTCCTTTAAATACTTTTTTATATTTACTTTTTTTAGGAATAAACATTTCAATATACCTAATTAGTTACCAATATAAACCCAGACCTTAACTCCTATGATGCCATATATAGTTTTTGCTTCAGCAAAAGCATAATCTATATTAGCACGTAAAGTATGCAAAGGCAAACGGCCTTCTTTATACCACTCAGTACGAGCTATCTCAGCTCCGCCAAGGCGCCCAGAACAACTTACTTTAATACCTCTAGCACCCATCCTCAAACAACTTTGAATAGCTTTTTTCATCGCTCTTCTAAATGAAACCCTTTTTTCTAACTGCTGTGCAATGCTGTTTGATATTAAAACTGCATCTATTTCAGACCTTTTAACCCCTACTACATTCACTTCCACATTATTTTTTACTTTTTCAGCTATCTTTTGCTTTATCTTCTCAATATCCGAGCCTTTCTTACCTATTATCACTCCAGGTCTAGAAGAATGTATTATTACAGATACCAAATCGATCGTACGCTCTATAATTACTTTAGAAACACCAGCATGCTTAAAAGATTCATTTATATAACTGCGAATAGATAAATCTTGATGCAACCCTTGTTTATAACCCTTCTCAGCATACCAAATAGATGACCAAGTATTAATTATTTTTAACCTAAATCCTTTAGGATTAACGTTTCCCATATTTTTGCACTTTCCTTATTAATTTTCTATTTTTATGAATCATATAATTTCCCCCAATTTTACAGTTATATTACTATAACGTTTACTAACTCTATTAGCTCTACCCATAGCTTTTGGACATACCCTACGCAAAGTAAGAGACTTACCTATTAAAATTTCTTTTATATATAAATTATCGATATCCAATCCATAATTTTGAGCATTAGCAATCGCAGAATTTAATACCTTCCTTATAAGACCTGCAGCTTTCTTTTCACAAAATCTTAATTGCACAGTGGCAAAAGAAACTTTTTTATTACGTACTAAACCAGCAACCAAATTCAATTTACGAGGAGTTGATTTTAAAACCCTAGAACCAGCTTTAACTATTACATCTCTGTTTTTCATATCAATTACCTTCTTGTCGCCTTTTTATCACCACTATGCCCAGTAAATTTACGAGTGGGTGAAAACTCACCAAACTTATGACCTATCATATTCTGATCATTAACATTCACAGGAATGTAATCCTTACCATTATAAACAGCAAACTTTAAACCTAAACAATTAGGAAGAATTACAGAAGCCCTGGAATGAACTTTTATAGCCATGTTAACAAACCCCTTGTTTAAAGCATTATTCACCGACTTTAATATAGAAGGATGACAAAAAGGAGGCTTCCATGCAGATCTACTCATAAACTAACCTTTCAATTGTTTTATATACTTATCACTAGATTTATTTCTCCTTCGAGTTTTCTTTCCTTTTGTTGCAACACCCCAAGGAGTAACAGGATGACGACCACCAGAGGTTTTTCCTTCCCCGCCTCCATGAGGATGGTCAACCGGATTCATTGCAACTCCACGTACAGTAGGTCTAATCCCAAGCCACCTACTTCTCCCAGCTTTACCCAACTTTCTATTCTTATGGTCAGGGTTAGATACTACACCAATAGTAGCCTTGCAAGAAGATAAAATCAACCTAATTTGACCAGACCTGAGTCGTAATAAAACATATTGGCCATCACGACCAACGATTTGTGCATAACAACCAGCAGCTCTAGCAATCGCAGCACCATTACCTGGCTTCAGCTCAACATTATGAACGAAAGAACCAACAGGTATATGCTTGAGTAGTAAACAATTCCCTGGCAAAATATCAGCATCATTCCCAGCTGTAACAACATCACCTGGCTTCATACCTTGAGGAGCTAATATATAAGACTTAATATCATCTTCCTTATATGATATTAACGCCAAAAACCCACTTCTATTTGGGTCATACTCTATTTTTTCAACTATACCTTGACCACTTCTATTACGCTTAAAATCTATCACTCTATACTTCTTTTTGTGACCACCACCCCTATGACGAGTTGTAATTCTACCATGATTATTTCTTCCACCACTGGACTTTTTACCGGATGTAAGAGACTTTTCTGGCTCATCTTTTGATAAACCAACTTTACTTACTAACACAGTCCCACGAGAAGACGGAGTAACAGGATTAAAAAATTTCATACCCATACTAAACGCTCATTATATCTAATTTTTGACCATCCATCAAAGAAAAATAAACTTTCTTTTTCTGTTTTTCACAACCAATCACACCCCTAAAACGCCTATATTTAGGCTTAATTCTAACAACATTTATAGAAGAAATTTTAACATCAAATAGAGACTCTATTGCCAACTTTATTTGACGCTTATTTACATTTACAAAAACATACAAAGAATATTTATTAAACTTCTCCCTCAAAAAAGAGGCCTTTTCTGTAATTATAGGAGATTTTATTATATTATTATATTTGATCATAACAATCTACCTTCAAGATGCTTTAAAGTATCCTTTGTCAACATCACGCATTCGTGATTCAATATATCAAAAACATTTAACCCAATAGGTTTGATTAAGTCTACATAGTGCAAGTTTTTAGCCGCACGCAACAAATCATCTCCATAATCACCAACTATCAAAAAGGAAGAAAATTTAAAATTTTTAATACATTTACACATTTCAGACGTTTTCTTCACATCAATATTTAAATTATCCAGAATAATTACTTGATTATTTAAATACTTTAGAGATAAAGCAATTTTTAAACCAAATTTGCGTACCTTCTTATTAAGAGAATAAGTATGACTCCTCACAACAGGGCCGAAAATAATCCCACCACCTCTAAATTGAGGAGATCGCAAGCTCCCTTGTCTTGCCCTACCGGTACGTTTTTGACCATAAGGTTTAGCTGTTGTACCAGAGACATCACTAATACCTTTTGTTTTATGAGTACCAGCTCTTCTCTTCGCTAATTGCCATCTCACTATATCATGCAAAATACTCAATTTTTGCTTAGCAGAAAATATCAAAGGATTGAGCTGAGCAGTACCCACATTATCATTAGATAGATTAACTAAATTACATTCCATAACTAACTTACCAAATTACTAGCATCATCATTTACATCTAACAGTAAACCTACCGGAAAAGGAACATCTTTATGTAAAGATTTTTTAACTGCATCTCTTACAAAAACATAGGAATTTTTAAACCCAGGAACATTATTACCCTTCACAGCAATTATACTATTTTCATGATCAATGGATAATATCTTCATATTTTGTGCAGTTATCCTGCTGTTACCTAAATGACCAGCCATTTTCTTTCCTTTGAATACTCTACCAGGATCCTGACATTGGCCAGTGGAACCTTGTGATCTGTGAGCAATAGAAACACCATGAGATGCCCTAAGCCCACTGAAATTATGCCGCTTCATCACACCAGCAAATCCTTTACCTATAGAATAACCCGTAATATCAAGATATTGACCAACCACAAAATGATTGATTCCCACTTTTTTACCACATTCTATTCCCGACAGGTCATTTAATCTACTTTCGTATAACTTACATTTATTATTTATACCCTTTTTCTTTAAATATTCCAACTGAGGTTTTGCTATATTTTTAAAATCTCCTGTGCCTAAAATGACTGAATTATAGCCACATTTATCTTGTCCTTTTATATCAATAATATAAGTTTCGCTGAGATGCAATAAAGTTACAGCCATGCGACTATTGTCAGAATACATAGCAGTATGACCAATATTCATCATTAGTAAACCAATTCTCCTCAGCGAATTTATTCTCTTCATTTCCTTCTCCTAAACCTTAACTTCCTTGACTTTTAAATCCACTTCTACCCCAGCAGAAAAAGATAAACCTGTAAGCATCTGCATCATAGTAGGAGTAAGATCATGTAAAACAATCAAACGCCTAGAAGTTCTCATTTCAAACTGTTCACGAGATTTTTTATCAACGTGAGGAGATCTATTAACAATAAATTTAGAATCTTTCCTTGGCAACGCAATCGGACCAGATAATTTTGCACTGGACCGCTTTAATTCATCAACAAATTTTCGAACACACTCCTCCAATAAAGAACAATCGAAAGCCTTAATGTTAATATATATATCTTGCTTCATCTTAGTTACTACACTCACTCCAAAATTTCAGAAACAACACCAGAACCAACAGTTCTACCGCCTTCTCTTATCGCAAAACGCAATCCCTTATCCATTGCTATCGGTACTTGCAATTCTACTTCTACACTCACATTATCTCCTGGCATTACCATCTCCTTCCCATCTAGCAATTTTATGCTCCCAGTTACATCCGTTGTCCTTAAATAAAACTGTGGCTGGTAATTCGCAAAAAATGGTGTATGCCTTCCTCCTTCCTCTTTCTTTAATATATAAACCTCCGCCTTAAACTTTCTATGCGGTGTTATCGTCCCCGGTTTCGCTAATACTTGCCCTCTCTCCACTTCTTCTCTTTTTGTTCCTCTTAACAATATTCCTACATTGAGTCCTGCACTTCCCTTATCCAGCAACTTCTTAAACATCTCAACACCTGTGCATATCGTCTTTTGCGTCGCTTTCAGACCTATTATCTCTATCTCTTCTCCCGTCTTTATCTCTCCCTTCTCTATTCTTCCTGTTACCACTGTTCCTCGCCCCGATATCGAAAATACATCTTCGATTGGCAATAAAAATGGTAAATCCACAGGCCTTGGTGGAACCGCTACATATTCATCTAACTTTTCCATCAATTTATCTATTGATTTCTTTCCATATTCGCTGCTGTCATCCTCCAGCGCCTTGAGCGCTGAACCAACCACCACAGGCACTTCATCCCCTGGAAATCCGTATTTACTCAGTAATTCCCTTACTTCCATTTCTACTAAATCTATCATATCAGCATCAGCAACATCAGCTTTATTTATATACACCACGATATATCCAACACCTACCTGCTTCGCCAGCAATATATGCTCTCTCGTTTGTGGCATTGGCCCATCAACCCCCGACACTACCAATATCGCCGCATCCATCTGTGCTGCACCTACTATCATGTTCTTTACATAGTCAGCGTGTCCAGGACAATCAACGTGTGCATAATGCCTTTTCTCTGTCTGATACTCAACATGCGCTGTTGCTATCGTTATCCCCCTCTTCCTTTCTTCTGGCGCTTTGTCTATCTGATCGTACGCTACAAAATTTCCATAATGCTTCGTTATCGCCGCTGTTAACGTCGTCTTCCCATGATCCACATGTCCTATTGTTCCCACATTTACATGTGGCTTTCCAAATGCTTCCACTACTGCTGTCATAATTTAAACTTTTCTACCTAAAATACAAATACATCAATAAATAATATGTTGATTTTATAAAAATACAACAAAAAAAAGAGCGGATAGTGGGAATCGAACCCACGTCACTAGCTTGGAAGGCTAGAGCTCTACCATTGAGCTATACCCGCACAATGGAGGAGGTAGGATTCGAACCTACGTACGCTCACGCGGACAGATTTACAGTCTGTTACCTTTAACCACTCGGTCACTCCTCCACAAAAATTTGTTAAGAGAACGCTATTTTAGTACCTTAACTCAAGCTTTTATTGTATTTAAATACTAAACACCTAAAATTAAAAAATCAAGCAATAAAACCTACCCTAATTAAAATCATGCAGATTTCATTTTATATAACACAATATTGCTAATAAAACGTCTAAACAAATAATGCGAATCATGCGTGCCTGGCGCTTCTTCTGGATGGTATTGCACAGAAAAGACTGGGTAATCCTTCATCATTATTCCCTCTACACTATTATCAAATAGAGAAATGTGAGTAATTTCAACATTACTTGGAAGAGAAGCTGAATCAACAACGAAACCATGATTTTGGCTAGTGATCTCAACTTTTCCACTAATTACATCATAAACTGGATGGTTACTCCCTCGGTGACCAATATCCATTTTAATGGTCTTTGCCCCCAAAGTAATCGCAAGTAATTGATGGCCCATGCATATGCCAAAAATTGGTATTTTAGATTTTATAATAATGTCTATTTCTGAAACTACACTTTCTCCTATTTCTTGCGGATCACCAGGACCATTTGAAAGCACTATACCATCTGGATTCATACTCAACACTTTTTGAGCAAAACCTGTGCTTGGTCTGATTAATTCAACTGTACAACCAAGTTCTATTAAGCGTGAAACTATACTGATTTTTACGCCAAAATCAACGATTACAACCCTATATTTTGCATTAAGGTCTCTTTTAAAATTACTATGCAAGCTAACTTTATTGGTTATTTCTATCCCATTTACAGGTTTGTATTCCTTCAATTTGTCTAATGCATGCGCCTTACTCGATGAGCATATCATTCCATTTTGAGATCCATGTTCTCTCAAATGTCTTGTTAAAGCTCTAGTATCAACTCCTGATATCCCAATCACGTTATTTTTCTCTAACCAATCATTTAAACTGATATATGAAGAAGGGTGGGACATAGAAGAAAGTTCACGCATAACCACACCACTTGCAAAAATTTTCTTTCCTTCATTATCTTTATGATTTATTCCAATGTTACCAATATGAGGAAAAGTGAACGTTATAATTTGATCGGCAAAAGAAGGATCAGTTATAGTATGCTGATAACCGGTCATACCAGTGGTAAAACAAACCTCGCCTATGCACTTGCCTTTTTTACCTACTGATTTTCCCCAAAAGCACTTGCCATCTTGTAAAATTAAAACTGCGTCCTGCACTTCATTATCTATTTAACTGATTCAAAACAGTATACAAGAATTTCAAATAATACGTAACTCTTTCTAAAATTCCAAATTTAACCACGAAGCAGCAAAAAATAACATGAAAAACTTTTAATACAATCTTTCATATAAAATATATAGTTGACTACCTTCATATTTCGTATTAGATATAGGTAAATCATAAGTAAAGTGGAGGGTAATAATGAACACTGGTACAAATCAATCAAAAAAAATAAATGAGAAGTGGTTAGCTGGAGGAATTGGCGCGCTATTATTTGTAATGATGCTACCGTCGATTCTTCTTTTAGCAAAAATAGCTATAGGGCTAATTATGGTTTCAGTTGCAGCAATAGCGATAAAAGTTGCCTTAAAAACAATATCGAATGCTTTAGAGGATAAACAGGCAGATCAAAGCCAAGCGACGCAACAAACAACACAAAGTAAAATTATAAACCTGGCTATTGGATTAACATCTATATTCGTAGGAGGATTATCACTATTCATTATAGCACAAACTGGCTTAATTGCAGCATGTGCAGCTATAACTGCTTTAGCTCTACACGAATATGTTAAAAATCAAGAAATAGGAAAAGAGATAAATGATAAATTCGATAAGGTAGCTGACGATACAATCAATTTTATTGTTAGCAGTGTTGAAAAACTTATTCCAACAAAGCCGCCAGGCATAACAGCCTAAACTGTCTCCGTTCAGGGCATAAGTGTTACAAGTAGCATTATATAAAGCGATTAATGGCATCCTCCTGATAATAGAATAATTGTATCTGTTCAGGGGCATCGCAAATATTGAAGCAAAAGTGGTCAGTGCTTACTATACGAATATTGTGATTTGAATCCACTAGGGAGGATGTCATCCCAGTGCCCAGACACTGGGATCCAGGAATTTTGATTAGAGATTAAATTGGTGAGTATAAAAGTAGCTAATCCTACGTTAAAATACAACGTTTTTAATGGGACTGCGTAAAAGGGCTGGATTCCAGTGTCAAGCACTGGAATGACACCTTTGTGTTTGAGGCAAAACCTGCTATAACATTTCTTCGCAAACAAACGTTCGTACAGTTATGTATCAGCTACTTTCATGGCACCATTTGTTGTAAACTCACATTTCTCTATGATTATCTTTATTTGCCGCTTTCCCGAACGGATGCTCTACAGTTATTTCCTCATTAATAGAGCGAGGTGCACCGGAACCAGGTACACCGATATTCTCGTGCGATTGCATATCCTTCTTTTCCTCACATGGTGTTTGCTTAATGAAATGTTCTACTAAAACTTCACATAAAGCTTTACCTTTTATAAGCACAGCCTCGTTTTGCTTAGCTAACTCTAAAATTTCCTTTGGTTCAACATCTTTACCGTCAATAGTTGATTTTTTAATACTAACTTGACCTAAATTTATATTTAGAACAACAGTACAGTTAAGGTCTTTTCCAGATTCATCTTTTGCACCCCAACTAATTTCGATGTCACATATTGCAAATTTTGTAAAGGAGTAGTTCCTCTGTTGTTTCTCATTCTTCTCAATTGTTACTATTCTTTCACCATTGCTGTATATTTTTGCTCTTTTTACCTCGCTTTTCTCTTCTTCCATTCTTTTAGTTTTTTCAGTGAAAAGACGACTGGTTTCTAAACTTTGTTCAGGTTTAGTAATGTTGATATTAAGATGGTCATAATGATTAAGAAGACGGTTTGCATATGGACATGGCACATAACACCCATCAAAGAAAGCAATTGCACTACCAGTTTTTAGAAATTCTTGTCCATCGCTCATTCCTTCACCAATTCGAATAAGATATCTACCCAACCTCTTTTTAAAATTTTCTTTTAACTCCTCCTGATCTTTAGAAGTAAGCTTCTTATCCAATATACCCATATTTCTTTTCGCTTACTCAATACCACATAATTGAAAAGGAAAATATCATCCTCTCGATAATAATTTGCTATCTTGTCAAATGGATCTGCCGGCCAACCGTTATTATAATTTACGAAATCAGAAGAATCTTCACACTTATTATCCTTAAAATCAAAATTCAATCTTTCAAAATCTGATAATACTTTTTCTGCCCTATCTTCAAAAGACCGAAGTCCATCTTGAAGTTCCTTTCCATAACTCATTCCTTTGTCAATTTGAAGAACATATTGACCATATTTCTTTCTAAACTCCTCCTGTTCTTCGAGGAGAGGAAGATTCCTATCTAATATATCGATTATTTCTTTCCGCTTATTCAATATCACGTAATTAAAGAGGGAACTCTTCCCCTTCTTTTCATAATCGTCTGCTATTTTGTCAAAACACTTATTATCCTTAAACTCCAATTCCTCAAAATCTGAGAGCACACTTTGTACCTGAGTCTTATCGAATTGAAGATTTGCTTGAGGAGATAGAAGAGTCAACTTTTCTTCACTTTCCTTGGTACTCGAATTTTTGTACAAACCATTAAATAGATTTATAATACTAGAAAACATTTCACACCTCTATTGTTATAAGTAAACTTGATTATATCTTAATGCTAAATGTTGTAAAGCTAAAATTAGAAACTAAAAAAGCTAACATAAGTTCTGCATTGTTTGCAGCTTTATCAGCCTATTAGGCAGAATTATTAAAGAATTAGTTGAATAGGTATTATGATTCAATTTAACTCCATCCACAAGTTCTCCGCTTGTTACTCCAGTTGCAATAAACACTGATTCACCTCTTGCCATATCTTTTACGGCGTAGACTTTTTCTGGGTCATCAATATTTAAATTTTTTGCTCTTTCTCTTAACTGATCCGTATCAAGTACTAATCTTCCCTCCATCTGTCCGTCGATAGAGCTTAGCGCTGCAGCCGCAAGCACTCCCTCTGGTGCTCCTCCTATACCGATATACATATCATGATTGCCATTTACTAGTGAAACTATGGCCGCAACATCACCATCATCTATTAGTTTAATTTTTGCTCCTAATTTCCTGATTTTCTCTATTAATTCACCATGCCTTTCACGTTTAAGTACAGTTACCACGAGATCATTCACTTTGCATTTTTTTGCCTTGGCTAAATTGTCTAGATTCTTTTCAATGCTATTTTTTAGTGAGACTACACCCTCTGGAAGATTTTTTCCTACTGCTATCTTTTCCATATAAACATCAGGTGCATGTAAAAAATTACCTTTTTTCGTTGCAGCAAGAACGGACATTGCCCCTGATTTGTAATGAGCACAAATCGTAGTGCCTTCAAGTGGGTCAACAGCAATGTCAATCTCAGGACCATTTCCAGTGCCAACCTTCTCGCCAATATATAGCATCGGCGCTTCATCTCTCTCACCTTCACCAATTACGATAGTACCATTTATTTCCATTGAATTTAATACTGTACGCATTGCATCAACTGCAACCTGATCAGCCTTTTTTTCATCGCCGAAGCCTGCTAGTTTATATGCAGCAAGCGCCGCAGCTTCGGTCACTTTAACTAATTTATAGGCTAAATCTTCCATCATTTGCTTTAAGAACTATATTCAATATATATCATGCTGCTTGAAACTGCAATATGCCTTGACTGATTATTAGGGAGTTGATATAATATAAGCATTATAGTAGTGGGATTATAGTTATGGCATATAGTGATGATGATGTTAGAAATTTCTATCTAGATATAGATAGAATTACAGGACGTGATAACACAGTTACTAGTTTGGAAGAACTAAAAAAGAGGTTAAGGAAAGAAGTTAATTTTCAAGATGAATGTGAAGGAGGCAATTCATTAGGGAACCTACTTCTAAAACATGCAACCGAAAATAACAACCCACGCGTTAAGGATTTTCTCCTCCAAAATGGGTGTGAACCCCTTCAACAAGAGCAAATAACCGCAGCAATAAACAAGGAAGAAGAGGCACCTAATGTGGAAGAGAATAGAGCAGACAGTAATGAAGTAGATTCTAGTAACTTCATAAACCCTGGTATGACTGCTGAAGTACTTTACGAGCAACTAATACAAGGGAAAGAAACAAATCTGGCAATTTTTGACTCGTTTGCAAATGCTGTAAGAGAGTCCAATATTACCGGCGATCGTGGCATATTTCTAGATGTTGTAAAATTGTTTACAGATTTAGATGCTGTAATCCATCTTACAGATACTGCTTCCAGAACTATATTGGGCATAGCTACAATAACAAAACAAGCTGACGTTGTTAAGGTACTTTTGGATAGTGGCAAATTTTATGAAGAAGAAAAATTTAACGCTCTGTGTCTTGCTATTACTCAGGATAATGCCCAAGAAGCTGAGCTAATTTTAGGTTACGTGAGTCCTGCAAACAGGAAAGAGGCTTTACAAGTGGCCATACAGGTAGGTAAAACTGAAATTGTTAATGCGTTCTTGAATAGAGGTAAGCTTAATGAAGAAAATAGAGCAGAACCCAGCAGCAGTAATGGAAACATTGGTAGTAGACCTGTAGCAACAGTGCCTCCAGTTAGTACTAATGGTGATAATCGCAATCACGACAATGAAATACCTGTAGTAACAGAGACTAACCAAACTACCACGCCAAATAGTGATAATGTTAATGGCCAATCAAATCATAATAACAAAAATAAAACGCCTGTAATACCAGAGGCTAAGCAAACTGCCACACCAAATAATGATAATAAAGCTAACGGCTTTGTAGATGCTCAATTTTCTGTGCCAAATGAAAAAGAAGCTAAATATAAAAAAAGCAAGGAAAATTTTTACACCTCATTAACAAAAGATGTTGTTGGAGTTGTTATTACAGGATTATTCATTACTGCTGCTGTGATGGTTCCATTTGTAACTGGTGCAGTGATTTGTGGTGTTATAGCTGCTTTGGTTGCAATAGCTACCGGGTTGCATGTAAAAAATTCTACATTACCAAGTTATAGGGAGATGAGAGAGAATGAAGTTGAACGTGTAACAGGATGTCATCCCAGTGCCCAGACACTGGGATCCAGAAGGTCATAATAAAAACTAGATTCCAGCGTCACGCGCTGGAATGACACCCTCTGGTGGGCTCAAACCATATGAGTAGCCAACACTGCCACTATACTTACCTAGCAAATTTAGATCTAACACTAAACTGTGCTGCCACTAACTTTGCAATCGGTACTCTATAGGGTGAGCATGAAACATAATCTACCCCTGATTCGATGAGAAACTCTATAGATTTTGGATCTGCTCCATGCTCTCCACATATACCCAGTTTTATTTCTTTTCGGGTTTTTTTGCCTCTTTCAATGGCTATCTTGATTAACTCCCCTACCCCTTCGATGTCCAGCACTTCAAATGGATCATTGTCAAATATGTTGTTTTTCTTATAGGAATCGAGGAAATTAACTGAATCATCTCTTGAAAGTCCCATGGTTGTTTGCGTTAAATCATTAGTGCCAAAACTAAAGAACTCTGCATGTTTTGCTAACTTATCAGCAATCAGTGCCGCTCGTGGTAGCTCTATCATTGTTCCAATTGAGTACGCCTTGTCTGATGTCATTCCAGCGCGTGACGCTGGAATCTGCGTCTGTGAGATGACAGAGGATTCTTTCTTTGCTAGCTCGCATATCAGAACAAACTCTTTCTCATTCATTATAAAAGGAATCATGATTTCAGGCTCCACTTCTATCTTCTTTTCTTTCTTTAATTCACTTGCAGCACTAAGTATTGCCCTAATCTGCATGCTATATATTTCAGGATGAGAAATAGCAAGTCTACAACCTCGATGGCCAAGCATTGGGTTCTTTTCTGATAACTGTGCTATTTTATTTTTTACTGACTCAACTGACTTACTAAGTGATTTGGCAATTTTTTCTATAGTAGACTGATCATTGGGTAAAAATTCATGCAAAGGTGGATCAAGCAACCGTATAGTGACTTCCCTGCCCTCCATAATAGAAAATATTTCTTTGAAATCAGACTTTTGCATTTCTTCTAGTTTAATGAGCGCATTTGCCCTTTCATTTTCATCGTCAGCTATTATCAATTTTTGAATGAATTCGATTCTATCACTAGCGAAAAACATATGTTCTGTGCGACATAAGCCTATACCTTCTGCACCGAATTCTTTTGCAATTTTTGCATCTTTTGGAGTATCAGCGTTCGCTCTCACTTTGACCGTTTTGATTTCATCTATCCAGTTGATTATCGTTTTGAATTCTTGCGATAATTCAGGTGAAATTGTAGGAAGAATGCCAAGCATAACCTCCCCTGTTCCTCCGTTGATGGTAATTGGTTCACCTTTATTTACTTTTGTATCCCCTACAGAAAAGAAAGTTCCATCTTTATCGATATAAAGTCCACTCACACTGCAAATGCATGGCTTACCCATT
This sequence comes from Wolbachia endosymbiont of Rhagoletis cerasi, assembly GCF_018454475.1. Classification (NCBI taxonomy): domain Bacteria; kingdom Pseudomonadati; phylum Pseudomonadota; class Alphaproteobacteria; order Rickettsiales; family Anaplasmataceae; genus Wolbachia; species Wolbachia endosymbiont of Rhagoletis cerasi. The sequence continues at coordinate 42,904 of NZ_JADCNC010000009.1, forward strand.
CCACGGGTTACAACAGCAGCATGCGAGGTCATCCCTCCCCGTGCTGTTACTATGCCACTTGCAGCATTCATTCCATTAATATCTTCAGGACTCGTTTCTGACCTTACTAAAATCACTTTTTTACCCTGCTCTGCAGCTTTTTCAGCATCACTTGCACTAAACACTACATATCCAGAAGCAACCCCTGGAGAAGCCGGCAGTCCCTTCCCTATTACTTTCTGGTCACCCTTAACGTCAAGAACTGGATGCAATAAATTGTCAAAGGTTTTTGGATCAATTCTCAATATTCCTTCTTCTTTTGTAATCGTTCCTTCGTTTACCATATCAACTATTATGCGAATAGCAGCTTCAGCCGTGCGCTTGCCAGACCTAGTCTGCAAAATCCATAACTTACCGTCCTGCACAGTAAATTCGATATCCTGCATGTCTTTATAATGCCTTTCAAGTTTTTCACATACCGCGCATAATTCCAGGTAGACACTTGGCAGCAACTTCTCCATGGTGTTTTTTTGCTCTCCGTCAATTGGCATAGGAGTATAAACACCAGAAACCACATCCTCACCCTGAGCATTAATCAGAAATTCACCAAAGTATTTTTTTTCTCCAGTTGAAGGATTTCGTGTAAATATCACACCAGTTGCAGAATTATCATTTAAATTACCAAAAACCATTGCTTGCACGTTGACCGCTGTTCCAAGGTTTTCAGGAATATTATGTATTTTTCTATAGGAAACAGCCCTATCATTTTTCCAAGAGGCAAATACTGCATTAACTGAGTTTAACAATTGCTCTTCAACGTTCTGCGGAAAGTGTTTTTCGGTTTTTTCATGTACTATCTTCTTGAAATTGTCAACGATCTTTTTTAAAACATCAACATCAAGATCAGCTAAGCTTTTTGCTCCACTCTTTTGCTGCTCATTATCAATAACATCTTGAAACAGGTGATGATCAAGCTGTAGTACAACATTGGAGTACATCATGATGAAACGGCAGTAGCTATCGTAAGCAAAACGTTCGCCACTTTTTTTTGCAAGCCCAACAACGGTTTCATCATTTAGACCAACATTTAAAATAGTATCAAGCATGCCCGGCATTGAACTAACACTACCAGAGCGTATTGAAACTAATAAGGGGTTATTTAAATCCCCAAACTTACAACCGATGTCATTTTCGAGCATCGCCATGTAGTTTTTGATTTCACTACATATGTCATTCCAGTGCGTGACCACATTTTTTTCTGGATCCGAGTAGTCAGCTACTTGGATGACAGAAGATCTATTGTCTTGATAATAGACTTTGCAAGCAGAGGTGGAAATTGTGAAACCAGGTGGAACAGGAATGCCAACATTGCACATTTCTGCTAAATTTGCCCCCTTCCCTCCCAGCAGATTTTTCATTTCTGCATTGCCTTCGCATTTACCCTGGCTAAAGTAATGTATTAACTTTTCCCCCATCATTTTCTCCGGATTTTCACTGATAAACACATTGTACATATAGTTCCAATAAACCTGTGAAGACTTGAAACCTTAGGATAATAAATTTTACAAAATTTGGCAACAACGTTCCTTACAACAACATCAGTAAAGTTAACAAAAAAGACGACAAATTATTGAATTATTATTAATAAGAATATATAATATAAAGATATATTTAAAAATTTTTTTATGGCTCTTTCTAAATTTCTCGACCCCAAGAATGATGTTGCGTTCCGGCGTATTTTTGGTACTGAAAAAAATAAAGACATCCTCATTCACTTTCTCAATGATATTTTGGGGTTCACTGGCAAAGATGAAATAAAAGAAATAGAATTCCTCAGCACTATTCAAGATGCTGAAATTGCCTCTAAAAAACAAAGTATCGTTGATGTTCTTTGCAGGGATGAAAATGGGGTGCAAGTAATAGTCGAAATGCAAGTTGCCAAAACTAAAGGCTTTGAAAAACGCGCTCAATATTACGCTGCTAAAGCTTATTCAAGGCAAGCTGATAAAGGTGATCAATATCAGGGTCTTAAAGAAATCATTTTTATAGCTATTGCTGATTGTATTCTCTTTCCTAATAAATCTGAGTATAAGTCAGATCATGTAATGTTAGACAAAGATAGCTATGAACATGATTTAAAAGATTTTTATTTTACATTTATTGAGTTACCAAAATTTCCTAAAACTAAAGAAGACCAATTGGAGAGTATAGTTGAAAAATGGATCTATTATTTTAAATATGCAGATGAAACTAGCGAAGAAGAATTGGAAAAGATAATAGGTAGTGATGTAATAATTAAAAAGGCATATGAAGAACTAAATAGATTCAACTGGTCAGAGAAAGAATTTATTGCCTACGAACAGGAAATAAAACGTATTCGTGATGAACGGGCTGTTCTTGAACAAAAACTTGATGATGCTAAAAAGGAAGGAAAAATTGAAGTTGCAAAAACAATGCTAGCTAATAATGTTGATGTCACCACTATTGTTAAGTTTACTGGCCTCTCCATGAGTGAGATCAAAGAATTGCAGAATTAAGTGGACCCGCAAACGGTTACACGAAATAATGCTGCAGCCTGACCAGATGATAAGTACATTTAGCCTATTTATCTTTATACTTTTATGCCAATTTTATAAATCAAATTTATTTCTGTGAGTAGCTACAATTTAAAGACCTTGCTTCATCAATGTAATGGAACAAAACTTTTTTAGTAAGTTCAAAACCCTCTAAAGTCTCTCCTTCGCATCTTGCTGTAATGCAGTTTTGCGTATTTGATACCCTAAGAAGCCACCAACCTTTATTATCGGTTACCTTAACACCATCAAGATCTGAAAATACAATATTTTGCTGCTCCAGTGTTTTCTTTATTGACTCAATTATTTGAAACTTTTTCTCATCTTTCACTACAATCTTCACTTCATGAGTGATATATAACTTCGGTAAATCCTCAATCACCTGAGATAGGCTTTGGTTTTTCTTAAGCAAAATGTCAACTGCTTTAACAGCAGAATATAGCCCATCATCAAAACTTAGCTCAGAAAAGAAGAAGTGCCCGCTTAATTCACCAGCAAACTTTGCCTCTTCCTCTACCATCTTCTTCTTAACTAGTGAATGTCCAGTAGCACAGGTGATAACTTGCCCTCCTAACTTGCTAACAAAATCATGCACTTTCATACTCATTTTTACGTTAGCAATAACTTTGCTTTCTGGATATTCCTCCAACACTTCACGTGCAAAAATTATAAATAAATGGTCATTGGAAACAACACTGCCTTTATCATCAATTAAGCGCACCCTATCGCTATCGCCATCTAGCGCAATGCCAAGATCACATCCATATTCCTTCACAATGTCAATTAATTGAGCAAGATTTTTTTCCTCTATGGGATCTGGATCATGCAGTGGAAATGCCCCATCTATAGAGTTATTGGTTACGATGTGCGTATGACCAGGCAAGATCTTTTCAATATACCTTATAATTCCACTTGCTGGACTATTTCCACAATCCCAGGCTATTTTTAATTTCTGTGTAGTATCGTTCTTCACTGCACTTTTTAATATGCTAATGTATTCACTATATATATTTATGTTAATTAAGCTTCCAATTCTTGTGCTGTTTTTAATTGGACTGCTTATAATTTCCTTTATCTCTTGATCTGAGAAGACTTTTTTATTACTAAAAAATTTAAAGCCATTATATTCGCTGGGGTTATGAGAGGCAGTTATTATGATACCAAGATCCGCCTGTGTGATTTGTGTTGCAGCGTAAAGCATAGGTGAAGAGCATAGTCCAACGCGTATAACATTTGCACCGGATAAAGTTAAGCCCCTAATTAATTCTCTTTCTATACCTGGTGAATCTATTCTGCTGTCGTAGCCGACACAAACACTAGCTACGGTTTGGCCAAACTTTCTACCTATCTCGTACCCATCATTAATCTGCAAATCTTTGCCTATTATACCTCTAATATCGTATTTTCTTATAATGGTATTGTCCATACTGCACTTCTTGAAGTGACTACTATATAACATTTTGGCCAAATGCTCAAGTTTATTTATCCAACAATTAGTTGATTTTTTAAAGAAATCTGTTAATATTATAGTATATTTTTTAAAATGTAAAATTATGCCACAGGAAAACGAAAATGTATTTATAGCTGAAAGTCAAAGTTTAGATGTAGATGAACAGAAGAAAAACGATATTTTAAGTGTCATTGAATCTTGCAACGATCTTCAGGATTTTATAAAAAAACTAAAGGAAGAAAATCTCATCTGGTACTTCATTGGTCCTTTATGCAAAGATGAGAACATTACAGGACAGATAAATTTAAAGTGGGAAAAGGAGTTCCAAAAATTTGAGCAATCAATAGACGCAACGCATAAAGAACTCAAGTCGTCTCTGCCTGGTCAAAATTTCTTAGTGTATCCAACAAAGGATAATGACTTCAAAATTAGATTTGAAAATGAAGAAAAACCAATAGAAATTAGCAATATTTTAAGAGCTAGCAGTGAAGGTAAGGTTTATAACATATCTTTAGGGAAAGATAGTCAAATAACTGCAACCAAAAAAGGCAGCGAAAGGCACTATGATTTTACTGGTTCAAGCTCATGTGAAATGACCATTAATTGGCAGGCTAAGGATTCTGAAGGTAACAGCATAGACTGTAGCATGACCGTAAAATTGGATTCTGGTGGTATACAGAGTGTTATTGGTGAGCCAAAATTTGGAGGAATAACGAGTTCAGAAGAAGTATTAAAGTTAGTTGGACAAAATAAAGAAGTTTTTATCAACGGAAAAACTCTGTATCAAGCTTTTACTGGCATATCCAAGAGTGTAGACGATCAGCAAGTACCAGCAGAGGAAATATTTACAAAAGATCTACATATATCACCACAGTCACCTACACCAAGCAGCAGTGGGTATTCCTCTCCTAGCACACCTTCTTCACGTAGAAGTTCTATATCCACCAGCAGTGAATTTAGTGATGAAGATGAAATATTTGAGGATGATATGTCTGGTGATGAAGAAGAGTATGAGCAAGAAGGATTAAAAGATGAAGTTGAGGAATTAGAGGAAGAAAAAGAAACATTTGCTAAATATTTTGCAGTGCAGGCAAAGCAGCTTGAGGATCTAAGATTAGAACGTGACTCCTTGAGAGATAAAGTCAATGAACAACAGCGAGCGATATTTGAAAGAGGTCAAAGAATAAAGGAACAAGAGGAAGAACTACAGGATAAAAATGATGTAATAAAGAACTTAAATGATCAGTTGAAAGATAAGGAAGGTGAAACAAATGAGGCAAATAAAGAATTACAGAGAAAATTGAAGCAAAGTGAAGCTAATTTAACTGTACTAAAGGAAAAGAATGCAAATTTGGAGAATGACCTGAAGAAAATAGTGGAAGGTTTAAACGATGATCATAAAAAGCAGTTGGCAGAACAGTTAATGGAAACAAAAAAGGAAAACAATACATTGGCTGAAACGGCGAACCAATTGTCTAAAGAATTAAATGGATTACAGAGAGAAAAGGAAGACTTAGAGAGGAAAATTCGACAACTTGAACCTGGAAGATCACTTGCAGATGAGCTAAGCGAAGAAAATACGAAGGGGGAAATAGAAAAGCTTCAACGTCAGCTTAAGGAAAAGGAAGATATGTTACAAGAAGAGTTGAAATCTGCCAAAGAGAGTCTAGAGCAACTGCAGAACATATTACAGCAGGAAAAAGGTCTGGCAGCTACATCAACTCAAACTGAAGTTGAATATGAAAGTAGAGGAACAAGCATGCAGCAGCAAGACCAAGGTATACAAGCTGTAAACAACAACTCAAGCAGAACAGCTAGTGGGTTAAGACAAGAAAACAAAAAATTGACTAGAGACAAACTAACTATATCTGAACAATTAAAACAAAAAATAAGAGAGATTGACGAGTTAAAGAAAAATTTAAAGCAATTACAAGAAGAAAATAAACAACTCAAACAAGAAGTTACTAAAAATGCAGGAGTTGATGCATCATCTTCAACAGGTCAAAAAGAAGCTAAAGAAGCAGAAGTTATACCGCAAAACATTATGGATTGGCCTGTTCCAATTCCAGATGATAAACCGGAAGAGCAGAAAACTCCATTAGAGCCAATCAAGGTAAATACAGAATTATCAGATCCAAAATCAATCCCTGCTGAGGGTCCGGAAAAATCTCCTCCTCTTTCAAAATGATGAGTTTTGCTTCTATAGCTGACCCAAGCAACACGTCATCCCGCGATTTATTCGCGTTATCTCAGCCGCTAACACGTAGCGGGATACTTAACCGTCATACCGTGATTTATTCACAGTATCTCTTAGCCACTAACAAGCAGCAGGATGACAGCAATCCTACGTCATGCCGCCGCGGTACCTCTAGATCCCGCTAACTAGTAGCGGAATGACGAATTTTTGTTTTTCAAATTATAGCTAAACATACTGTAATTGCTATTGAATGATGGAGAGACATACTCCATTATTTTAGCACGAAGTAACAAATTCAATGAATTGGTTCTTCAAAAATAATTTAAACTTTTACAGTAGGTCATGAAATATTATAGCGATCTCATTAAAAGAAACTTTTATAAGTATCGTTGATGAGAAAGGAAAAGTTGTTAAGGAAGAAGTTGTTGCAAGCGAAAGTAAGGTAATAGCAGATTAGCCAAGGCAAAAAATACGAACCCATAGGAATAGAAAGTGGATAGTTGTCAATATCAATGTGCAAAGAGTTAAGGAGTTTTGGATTACCAGTAATTTGTGTAGATGCAAGGCATATGGCAGCAGCGTTGTCTGCAAGAATCAATAAGAATGATAAAAACGATGCGAGGGGTATAGCGCAGATGATGAGAAGTGTTAGTAAAATCAGTTGTCAAATTAAAATAGCGCTTGGAAGCAGAAGACAGCTAATGTGTAGCAAACAGCAGGTTATTGGAACAATAAGAGGGTTGTTGAAGATACATGGTCGGTAAAGGATCAAAATTTGAAACTTTCGCTTTAAGAATACAAGAGGCAATAAATAATTTGGATGAAATCAGTAGGAGTTCAATTGAAGCGTTAGTTTGTAGTTTGGAAGCAATAGAAAAGTCATTAAGAAAGCTTGACAAAATGCTTTCAGAACAAGGTGAAAAAGACGATGATTGTAAATTGTTAACTACTGTTCCAGGAGTGGGGATTATAGTAGCAATGACGTATAAAGCTGCAATTGATAACCCACATAGGTTTGAGAAATCTGATACAGTTGGAGCATATATAGGGTTGACACCAAGGCAATATTCTTCTGGAGAAGTTGATCGGCATGGCAGCATATCAAAGATGGGACCAGCGGAATGTAGAAGTATGTTATATGAAGCTGTACAAACAATGCTTACAGTTACCAAGAGGACATTTAAATTAAAAAACTGGGGTTGCGAAGAAAAAAGGAATGAAAAAAGCAATTGTAGCAGTAGCAAGAAAATTAGCTGTAATTATGCATAGGATGTTGGTTGATAAAACAGAATTTTATTATCAATAAACATCAAAAGAGCATAGGACAATAATTTTATTGAAAATAAAGATAGCAATGCCGATGGAAGGGACAAGCAAGAACTTAGTTAGACTTCGTGGTAAATATGTTGCCGTCCACTTCCGCCTAACAAGTATAATGCGGCTTGACAAATTTATTGTCATCTCAGACCGCGGAGAGAACCATATGCTACTTTTAACTTATGTAAAATTACCAAGGATTATGGAGAAGATATGCTGTTTTGATTTGTGTGAAAATTATTGTTGACTTATGTGCAATTAGAGAACCTAAGTCACTTTAGCTATAATTCAGAATTGAGAGCTTTTAATAACTCTCTAACTCCCACTTAGGTCTTGGTGCAAAATTGAGAGAATCTATATAGCTTTTCTGTAACATTTCAATTCCTGCCCATCCAACCATTATTGCATTATCTGTACATAGGTTGTTGGGAGGAAAAAATATGTTTAAGTTTATGTGTTGCTTTAATTTTTCTCTCAAGAAATTATTTGCTGCAACTCCGCCGGTAATCACAAAGTCATTGATTTTGATATTTAAAGATTCGGCCATAATAATCGCATTACTAACCCTGTCCAGCAGTATGTCACTAATACACTCTTGAAACGAAGCACATACATCACACACATCTTGCTCGCTCATTTTAAGTTCTTGCACTAAGTTTTTTACTGCTGTTTTAATTCCAGAAAACGAAAAGTTACATCCATAACGTTTTATCATTGCCCTTGGCAATTTAAATCTTGCACCATTGCCTTTTTTAGCTAACTTTTCAATTAATGGCCCTCCGGGATAGCTTAAACCCAGCATCTTAGCAACTTTATCAAATGCTTCTCCTAGTGAATCATCGAGCGTTTCTCCAAGTTTAATGTATTTACCTACATCCTGTGCAATTAAAAATTGACAGTGACCACCTGATATTAATAGGACTAAAAATGGAAATTTTACCTCATGCAGTAACCTAATAACCAATGCATGCGCTTCTAAGTGATTCACTGCAATGAACGGTTTTTGTGCTACATGCGCAATTGCTTTAGCCATCATTGTACCAACTATTAATCCACCTATGAGTCCTGGTCCTGATGTTGCTGCAATTGCATTGAGGTCACAAAAGTTAAGGTTAGATTTTTTTACAGCGCTTTTTATCAGGCCACTTAAATGTTCCATATGAGCACGTGAAGCTATCTCAGGAATCACCCCACCGCGTTTTTTGTGTTCTACTTGAGAAAGAATCTTGTGAGCAAGGACTTGCTTGTCACTATTTACAATCGCTACTGCAGTTTCGTCGCAGCTTGTTTCAACAGCTAAAATGGTTTTCATGTATATTTAGTTACTGTATTACCAAAACTATACTTTGAAACGCTGTAGAAGTTAACTGCAAAGTTAACTTCTACAGCTAAAAGATTTACCGACAACCGTCATCCCGCTGCTTGTTAGCTGATGAGATGCCGCGAATGAATCCACAACTGTACGAACATTATGATTTGAGAGCAATTTCCACTAGGAAGGTGTCATTCCAGTGCCTCTATGATGTCATCCCAGTGCTTGACACTGGGATCCAGCTTTTTCATAATCATCAAAATGTTGTATTTTTACATAAAATGGCTACTTTTATGCTTACCAACTTAATAAAATTCCTGAATCCCAGTGTCTGGGCACTGGGATGACACCCCACTGGTAGGAATTGCTCCCAAACTACAACGTTCGTACAGTTGTGGAATGAATCGCGGTATGACGGTTGTCGGTAAATCTTTTAGCTGTAGAAGTTAACTGCAAAGTTAACTTCTACAGCTAAAAGATTTACCGACAACCGTCATCCCGCTGCTTGTTAGCTGATGAGATGCCGCGAATGAATCCACAACTGTACGAACATTATGATTTGAGAGCAATTTCCACTAGGAAGGTGTCATTCCAGTGCCTCTATGATGTCATCCCAGTGCTTGACACTGGGATCCAGCTTTTTCATAATCATCAAAATGTTGTATTTTTACATAAAATGGCTACTTTTATGCTTACCAACTTAATAAAATTCCTGAATCCCAGTGTCTGGGCACTGGGATGACACCCCACTGGTAGGAATTGCTCCCAAACTACAACGTTCGTACAGTTGTGGAATGAATCGCGGTATGACGGTTCGCGGCGGTATGACGTCTGGCCTGCACTATAAGCTAATCATCATCTCCAAATATAGAGCTAATTTTTTTGCCCCCAGGAGAAAATTTATTAGTCCAACTGCTTTGCACTTTGGTTACGTCTTTAGTGGCAGTTTTATTGCTGTATTCCTTGATTTCCTTATCTATTCTCTCCATCATTTGTGAATCAAGGTAGCTCTTTTTCCATTGGTCAGTAGCAAGGAACACTTTGTTTAAGTCTTGAGTGCGGATTAAGTATTCTTTATCTTTAGGGTAAACCTCCTGCGCCCAAGCAAATAGCTCAAAATAGCGTGCAAATAATTCAGATGCACGTGATTTTGCAGTTTGATAAGCCTGTATCTCCTTAAATATAACTTGGCCGATAATTTTCTGCACAAGAATATTTGCTTGCTTTAGGTTCTGCTCAATATCCTGGTAAACTTTATGGAGGAATTCCTGCTCCAAATTTAAGTTCAGTTCATTTTCAACCATGTGTGAAAGTTCATGCACTATAATGTATGGGTTTGACTTCCTCAGTACAATAACATATCTATTTACACTGGAAGACCTGATTGTCTTACACACTCCCTCTTCCATATCCACTAATCCCTCTTGGTATATCTCAAACGAAAGCCTATTTTGCTTTATTAGTGACAAAGTGAGGTTTAATGTGTTTCTAAACTTCTCAAATTGATAGAGATATTCGACATACCGTATTGCATTTTCACTGCTTCCTACTTGAGTTGCTTGTTTTATTAAATTCCTGATTAGCATACCTTATTATTAAAGGAATTCTTTTTATACTCAAGAATTGATTGGCTACAAAGTGTTTTTAGGAAGCCTGATTGCATAGCTAAAGTAATTCATGTTTACTGATAACCGTCATACCGCGATTCATTCCATAGCTGTACGAACATTGTGATTTGAGAGCAATTTCCATAAGGGAGGATGTCATTCCAGTGCTTGGCACTGGAATCCAGCCTTTCCATAATCATCAAAACATTGTATTTTAACGTAAAACAGCTATTTTTATGCTCACCAACTTAATAAAATTCCTGGATCCAAGTAGTCAGGGCACTGGGATGACATTACAGGGGCACTGAAATGACACCATTTTCGGTCTCTTAAATTGCTTTAGCCATAAATATTTAAGAAATTTACTAAATAAAAAAAAGGCAAAAGAAGCCCCGTGGTGGTTGGCTATTTACTATGTACTAAAATATCGACGTTTTTTTTATTCTAAAACGCTTGATTAAGAGCGATTTAGCTGCTTTTAACTTGCAACTAACCTACACCGCAAGTGTTTAAGAAATTTACTAAGCAGGAAAAAAGGCAAAGAAACCCCGTAGTAGCTAGCATTCAAATTCTCCCTTGTCAATTTGACGTTTTTTGCTGTCTTAAACGCTTTGTAAGCGCGTTTCGGCTTATATAGGTAAAAACCTAAAAATTTTTAAAGACATGCGATGCACGTAGTGCGAAAAATTAAACATGAGACGCCAAATACCCTAAGTTTTTTGTCATTAACCTGCACAGATTGCGAAGATAAATAAATAGCTTCACTGTTATGATAAGGGGGCTGGCGAAACTTGTAAAGGAATTTTTTACATCTAATTTATAGCTCCCTGCATGATACCACGTATTATCTATACCAAGGTGTTCTGCTTGTAGATATTATACCAACAATCCACTATTTTTTTTATGTCTTGTGGTTTAGTTTCTGGACCTATACTGATTCTAATTGAACACTCTGCTTGCTCTTTTGTTGCCCCCATTGCAAGCAAAACATGGGAAGGCTCAACTTTTCCAGAAGAACATGCGGAGCCATTACTAACTGCAATATGATTCAAGTCAAAATGCATAAGCTGCACATCACTCTTTACTCCTGGCATATAAATAAAACTTGTGTTTGGCAGCCTCTTAGAGTTTTTACCGAAGATTCTTATGTCACTGGCAAGATTTAATAATTCACACTCTAATTGATCACGTAGCTCCTTTACTTCATCCATTTTTGATAGAAGGTCTGGAATATTTTGCAGTGCAGCAGAAAGGCCTGCAATCGCAACAATATTTTCCGTACCACCACGAAATCCCTTCTCTTGTCCACCACCTATTATAATAGGTTCTATCGCAAGTTCTTTATTGAATATTAAAACTCCACTGCCTGCTACACCGCCAAATTTATGGGCGGATAAAGTGAGTAAATCCACTCCTAAATCTTCCATATTAACTTTAATTTTCCCAACACTTTGAGCAGTGTCAGTGTGGCAAATTGCTCCAAACTTGTGTACTATTTTAGCTATTTCCTCAATAGGTTGAATAACTCCGGTTTCGTTATTTGCCATCATAACTGAAACTATTGCTTTGTTTCCTTTAAGTTCGCTTAGAATTTTTTCTAGCTCTAAAAAGTCAACAATGCCCTCCTGATTAACAGGTATTATATATGGATTACATGCAGAATTAAGAATTGAAGGATGCTCTATAGCTGAAATTATATGCAGGTAGCCTGCTATTCCTCTCATAACAAGGTTATTCGCTTCAGTTGCACCAGACGTAAAAACTATTTCTTTATCACTTGAGACGCCAATAGCACCACGTACGTTATCTCTTGCATCCTGAAGAATCTTCCTCGCTTCTTGTCCTCTTTTATGTAGTGATGATGGATTGAGCGTTTGTTTTAACAAGACCTCAAATATACTTTTTTTTACATTTTCACTAATTGGAGCAGTTGCATTGTAATCAGCATATACGCAACCACTATTTTCTAAAGAGAATGGACTCATCTGTCACTTAAATAAGTTTACCATCAACTATAGCCATAACTATGTACGTTAGCTTTAACACGATAAAAAATTTATTGCAAAAACAGCGAAATTAATACATAATTAATAACTCACGTCATTAATACCTGTCAAGCGGGTTCTTATTAGGGGTTACCATGGTTGAAGTTTTTTTGAATAATGCAACAAGAAAGATAGAAGGTGAATACCACCAAAGCAAAGATGCCAACGCGCCGGTTGTGCTGGTTTTACATCATCATCCTCAATATGGTGGTAATATGGATAGTAAAATTGTACATAGTACATATACGTCTTTTATCGATAACAATTTTTCTGCATTGAAGATTAACTTTCGTGGTGTGGGAAAATCTACCGGAACTTTTGATAAGGGTATAGGAGAATTAACTGACGCTGCGGTAGCCATTGATTGGCTTCAGGAACATAATCCTAGCAATGTTCCAATTTGGATCGCTGGTTTTTCTTTTGGAGCATGGGTGGCTATGCAGCTAACAATGCGCCGCCCTGAGATAGTGGGTTTTATTGCTCTTTCTCTTCCGGTAACTAAGTACGATTTTTCTTTTCTTTCTCCCTGTCCAGTTTCTGGGCTTATAATACAAAGCAGTAATGATACAATCTCAGAAGAAAGCGATGTAACAGAATTAGCAAAAAGGTTGATAAATTCAGTAAGAAGTGATCACATGAAATACCATATAATAGATGATACTAATCACTTTCTAAAGGATAAAGAAGAGGAAGTGACTCAAATCGTGGACAATTATATAAAACTGCGCTTGAATAGTGCAACTATTTCTTTTCAAAAGGTCAAAAAAGAGGTAAGGGTAAAAGAATATGCCTAATCTTTACAAACAAGAGAAATGAGTGTAGTAATATAAATGAAAAGGTTTTGTTATGTTTAAAAAGCTATTATTTTTTGTTTTAGCTGTGTTTATGTTATCGGGGTGTTCCCTAAGTAAACAGCGTAAGTTAAAAAGTCCGTGTATAAAAAGCAATGAAAGCATTTCATGCGAGTTGTACTCTGTTAATGATCATTGGTTAGATAAGTATAAGGCATAGAAATTGTGCTATTTTTCCTATTCACAACTTCACTAATGATCGATCTCTCAATTGGAAAATGCAGTCTGCCTTTTCTGCAAGGAGATGATTGTGTGTTACTATAAGCATAGAGCTGTTATTTTCCTTTACGTATGAATGTAGCAGTAAAAACACGTTAAAAGAATTTGTTGGATCTAAGTTTCCTGTTGGCTCATCTGCAAGTAAAAGCTTTGGAGAATTTACAATGCTTCTTGCAATTGCAACTCTCTGCCTTTCCCCACCCGAAACTTCAGATACCATGCTACTTGCTTTGTTTTCCAGACCAAATTTTTCCAACATTGCTTGCGAATTTTTTTTTGCTTCAGCTTTGCTTTTTCCTGCAATGAGTTGAGGAAGCATAATATTTTCCAACACCGATAACTCTTGTAACAAATAGTGAAATTGATAAACAAAACTAAGAAAATTTCTTCTTACATGAGTTTTATGCTTATTACTGGCTTGTGTGCAATTTATTCCATCTATCGTAACTATACCTGAAGTTGGCTTGTCCAACAAGCCTGCGATTTGCAATATAGTTGTTTTCCCTGCACCTGAATCGCCAATCAGCGCTACTACTTGCCCTCTTGTGACACTTAAGTTGATATCCTTTACAACAGCAGAATTGTTCTTGAAGCTTTTATCTACAGAAGTTAGTTCTAGTGCTACATTACCACCCATGTTTAAAAGATCCAGAAGGCATCTAAGTTTTAGTAATAATTAAACCGAAAAACTGTTACCACAACCACATTGAGACTTAGCAAAGGCATTCTTTATTTGAAAACCAGAACCACTGAGATCCTCAGTATAATCTATAACTGAGTTATTTAAAAATTTTGCTGAACAATTATCAACCATTAATACAGGGTTTCCATTTTCATCATTAATTACTATATCTTTACCTTTTTCGCTAAAACTGGAGTGGCTTCTATAGTCCTCACTTTCTTCATAGTCATAGTCATCATCTTCGTCTTCGTCATCAAACTCATCATCGTAATCATCGTCTTCATCATCCAAAGATAGATTTTTATTCATTTGATCCATAAGAAAATTGTATTTGAAGCCAGAACATCCACCGCCTGAAACTGCAACCCGTAAAACGGAACTCTTATCTCCTTCCTGCTCTGCAAGAGAGTGGATTTTTTTTAGTGCATTATCAGTTAAGTTGATGTTGTAATTTGTTGACATAGTAACCACCGTTTATTATTGATAACTTATTATAGTAGAAATTTTACATGTCAAACAATAATTTTCTATTAAATTATGCATGCTTTCCAAGCAAAACAAAAGGGAGATACTTCAAAGAGCCAGAAGATGAGAATCGCAGCTGCTTTCAGCGTGATAGGGACCGTATCATTCACTCTAATGCGTTTAGAAAATTAGGATACAAGACACAAGTTTTTATCAATTACGAGCACGATTACTATCGCACTCGGCTCACTCATAGCCTTGAAGTTGCACAAATTGCAAGATCTATTGCGCGTAGACTCGGCTTAGATGAGGATATCACTGAATGCATAGCGCTTGCACATGACCTTGGTCATCCCCCATTTGGTCACACAGGTGAGGATGCTCTAGTTCAAGTTAATAATGAGAAGTATAAGTTTGATCATAATGTTCAAGCTATAAGAATTTTAACTTATCTTGAACAAAAACATGCTGATTTTGATGGTATGAATCTAAGTTGGGAGGTGGTTGAAGGGGTTGCAAAACATAACGGTCCCTTGCTTGGTCAAAACGCAGAATCTTCTACAAATAATCAGCTGTTATTAGAATATAATGAAAAATATGATCTAAAACTTGAAGAATTTTCAAGCATTGAAGCGCAAGTTGCCTCAATTGCCGATGATATTGCTTACAGTGTTCACGATCTTGATGATGCACTCAGGGCGAATTTAGTAACCATCGAAGATTTGCTGAATGTTCCTTTAATTGAAAAAATGTTTAAAGACATAAGGAGCAGATATTCAGAATTGCCTCAGAGCAAACTCATACATGAATCACTGAGTGGAACTATAGGAACTATGATAAGTGATGTTGTTTCTCAGACTGAAAGAAATATTGAAGATCACAAAATAAAAAGCGTAGAAGACGTAAGAAGTCTAAATAAAATGCTAGTCACATTTTCACCAGAAGTTGCGAATGCTACAAAAGAAATGAAAAGATTCAACATGGAGAAAATATACAGAAGCTATAAACTGAGTAGAACGATGAACAAAGCAAAACGCATAATACAGGAACTCTTTCAATGTTTTTATGAAAACCCAGGATTACTTCCCACAGAGTGGAGCAAACTCGCTTGTGAATCTCAGCGTTCAGTAATAATATGTGACTATATCTCAGGTATGACAGATAGATTTGCTATACACGAGCACAGAAGAATTTTTGATACCTCATACGAAATGACTTCTTTCTAATGACTGATGATCATTTCATGTCAATTGCATTAAGGCTTGCAGAAAAAAATCTTGGAAATGTTGCACCAAATCCTGCTGTCGGGTGTGTTATTGTAAAGGATGGTACAATTGTTAGTGAGGGATACACAGGGATTGGTGGGCGTCCGCATGCGGAGGTAGTCGCTTTGCAAAACGCTAAAGATTCAACTCATGGCGCAACTATATATATCACTCTTGAGCCATGTTGTCATCACGGAGTCACGGGGCCTTGCACTGCAAAAATCATAAAAGCTAGCATAAAAAGAGTAGTAATTGCAACTATTGACCCAGATAGTAGAGTTTCAGGCAGAGGCATGAAAGCTCTGAAAGAAGCAGGAATTGAAGTTGAGCAAGGTATTATGCAAAAAGAAGCAGAAGAACTGAATGTCGGTTTTTTCACCACTAAAGAATTACATAGACCATTTATAGCTTGCAAAGTCGCAACAACTCTTGACGGAAAAATCGCAACATTTACAGGCGATAGCAAATGGATAACAAGTGAAAATACGAGAAACTGGGTGCATGAGCTCAGAACGAAATATGATGCAATTATGATCGGCAGCAATACTCTTATTAATGATGATCCACTCTTAACTTGCAGATTACCAGGACTTGGAAGTAGATCGCCAATAAGGCTAATTATAGATAGCCAAGGGAGATTAAAGGAAGAGCATAACATTGCAAAGACTGCAGACAAAGTAATAACTTGGGTCATCACAAATAAAGAAGTAGAGAAAAAAATAAAAAACATTAACTACTTAGTAGTTAATTCAAGCAACGCAGGTAAGGTTTGCCTAAAGGACATGGCATTAAAACTTGTTTCAGAAATTGGTATAACAAGATTATTAGTTGAAGGTGGAGGAGTGTTAATCACAGAACTATTAAAGTGTAATTTAATCGACAGGTTGATAATATGCCGCAGTGGTAAAATTTTAGGCAATGATGCCACTCCTTTTGTAGGAGATTTAGGGATTCAATTCATTAACAACTGTTATCAGTTTAAAAAAACAAAGATAATAGAGTTTAGTGAGGATATAGTTGAGGTTTGGGATAGGTCGTCATAATCCTTACATACTCAAACAGTAAAAAAAAGGTATCCGTTCAGCGGAGCGGTAAAATAAAAAGTAGACAAGGAGTGCTAAAAACATAATATCACAAGTAGTATGTGTGGTAAATATGTCTGATCTACTAGCTAGTCTTCTCAAGCTCTGTGAAAGCTTTAAAATAGAGATAGAGCAACTAAAAGCAGAGATAAAGAGGTTAGAGATAGAAAACGAAAATTTTAGATCTGAGAATAAGGCGCTGAGAATCGAAAATGCTGAATTGAAAGAAAGACTAGGTCTGAATTCACAAAATTCATCGATACCGAGCTCAAAAGAGTTATACAAGCTAAAGAAGAAAAAGAAAAAAAGTGACAGGAAAATAGGGGCACAGATTGGGCATGAAGGAAAGTATCGCCCTAAAATGGAAGCAGATGAAGTGGTGAAAATAGAGTTCTTGCGAATGCGGAGGAAAAATTGCGATATCGAAAGAGCCATACATTCATCAAAAAGTTGATTTGCCAGAAATTAAGCCTTATGTTGTGGAATACCAATGGCCGCTGTTGCAAGTGTGGAAAAAGAAAAAGTAGCAGGCTACCAGAAGGTGTTACTGCGGATACATTTGGTCCAAAAGTTAAGTCAACAATCGCGGCGCTGAGCGGATTTTACAAGAACTCGAAAAGAGAAGTAGCAAATATTATAAAAAATATTTTCAACCTGGACATCAGTGTTGGTAGCGTGTCAAATAGCGAGGCTAGAGTTGCAGAAAAATGCCAAGAAGCATATGAGCAAATCGAGCAAGAAGTAAGTAAAAGTGAAGTTCTGCATATCGATGAAACGAGCCATTATAACAAAGGTAAACTTGGTTGGTGCTGGATGTTTGCCAGTAATACAGCAAGTTTTATAAAATTGACAGAGTCAAGAGGAATGAAGGTTTTACAAAATAGTAAGTTCTGCAATCGCAATAGCTTACGACAGGTACGCAGCATACAACTACTTTGCCGATAAAAACAGGCAAATCTGTTGGGCACATTTATCAAGAGATTTTGAAAGGTTAGCGCATAGTTGGAACATTGAAGTTAAAGTTCTGGGCTGTTACTTAAGAAACGTAGCCACTGAATTATTTGCACTAAAAAAGGCCTTGCTAAAAAATGAGATAGATGTTTTTAGATTTACCAGACGTGCCAGGAAATTGCGAAAACGTACAAGGTATTACTTGAAGGAGATATCCTACTTACCTGAAGCAATTGGAGCTTCTCGAGTTGCAAAAAATATTTTGAAATCTGAAAGAATAATGTGGAATTTTTTAGATGACCCAGAAAACATTCCGCTGACAAACAACCATGCTGAACAGCAGATACGGCATTATGTCGTTTATCGCAAAAATTCATATTTTACCCAATCGAAGTGGGGAACTTGAACGGATAATTTCATTATACTTGACATGGAAACAAAGGGGTCTCAATCCTTTCCAAAACCTCTTATCTATCATCTCTCACACCGCTTAGCTGAACGGATACAACCCAAGAAAGGTTTTTCTACGTCATACCGCCGCGGTATCTCAGCATAGATTCCGCTAACGAGTAGCGGAATGACGCATTTGTTGTTTTTCAAATTGTAGGTAAACCTAAGCCACTTTAGCTATATAGGGTCACAACAATAGATTTTTAAGATCGTTTACGGCCTTCTTAATATCTTCAGCCTTGAATATCGCCGATCCCGCAACTAAAATATCTGCACCTGCTTTTATTATATCAGCTGCGTTAGAAAAGTTAATTCCACCATCTACTGAAATTTGTGTTTTAAGGTTACGCTCTTGTATCATTTTTTTTATAGTAGATATCTTGTTCAACTGTGAATGAATAAATTCCTGCCCTCCAAAGCCAGGGTTGACTGTCATAATCAGCACAATATCTAGCTCATGTATTATGTATTCAAGCACACTTGGAGAAGTTGAAGGAACAATTGAAACTCCAACTTGAATCGGTTTTTTTTCGTCGTTTACATTTTTGTATGACTTTATCTTTCTTATCAACCTCTCAAGGTGTATCTCTGCTTCTGCATGTACAGTGATAATATCAGCACCAGCATTTATAAAGCTTTCAATGTGGTTACCAGGAGATTTGACCATTAAATGCACATCAAAAGGAAGATTGCTATATTTACGTATTGCAGAGACAACGCTAGGACCAATTGTAATATTTGGAACGAAATTCCCATCCATAACGTCTATGTGTATGTAATCTACACCTAAATCGCTAATTTTTCTTACTTCTTCCCCTAATTTTGCAAAATCTGCTGAAAGTATAGAAGGTGCAATTTTAATACTCATGAGCTGCCTTTTTTGCTAAAAAATAACTTATTTTTAAAACTCTGTCACCCTAATACTATGCGCACCATCTGAGTAGCTATAGAAACTGGATACTGATATCGGTATGCCTATTTAACTAGATCTTAAATTAGATAAAAAAAGGTAGTCTTGATAAAACTTATTTACAGCAAGTTTTTTTACATTTGGACTTTCTGTTTGTTCTTTTTTGTACCCTAATTTATAGCTTATTGAATCCTTATATGAACTGATCGTTTTGTATGCTTTGTTCATCTCTCTAGGAAAGATGCCATTAGCAATTACAATGCATAACCCTGTAGCTGTTGCAAAAGCTAGAGTGGTAAATGCTAGATTTTGTAAAAAATTCCTTCCACTAACTTTTTTTTCCTGTATATTAGCAGAGTGCGATTTGTTTGACACTTCTTCTAGATATTCATGCCATATGTGATTGCAGTGCGTACATTTTACCTTTCTTCCAGACGCACCAATTTGCTTAGGAGATACTAAGTAAGTCTTAGTACAATTATAACATTGTATTTTCATAGTACTTACGTATAAAGTAGTAACAAGCTTAAATGATACAGAGCTACAAATTTAATATCAATATATATATAACAAATGGAAGGTTTGCAACTAAAAAAAACACAGAGTGAGATAAAAGATATTTGGAAAAATAGAGAAAAATTTAATGACTGTAATCTAAAGAAAACAGCAAGAATAGCAATTAAAGAGGTAATTGAGCTCCTTGATAGTGGCAAAATTAGAGTAGCAGAAAAGCTATCAAGTGGAGAATGGGTAGTACATAAGTGGATAAAGCAGGCAATATTATTACATTTTCTCACCGAAGAAAATAAAATAATAGATAATACTAATTGCTGGTTTGATAAGATCGGTAACAAGTTTAGTGAATGGAATGAGGAGAAATTTCGCCGGTTAAAAATTAGAGCAGTTCCTGGGTGTTTTGTTCGCCGATCTGCTTATATAGGTACAAATGTTGTTCTAATGCCAAGTTTTATCAACGTTGGTGCATATGTTGATTCAGGAACAATGATAGATACCTGGTCAACGATTGGTAGCTGTGCGCAAATAGGAAAAAACTGTCATATTTCCGGTGGAGTGGGAATAGGTGGAGTTCTTGAGCCTATTCAAGCTTCACCTGTCATTATAGAAGATAATTGCTTTATTGGAGCACGTAGCGAAGTGGCCGAGGGTGTGGTAGTGAGAGAAGGATCAGTCCTTGGCATAGGTGTGTTTATTGGGGCATCAACAAAGATTATTGATAGAGAAACTAGCAAGGTATTTTACGGCGAAGTGCCACCTTATTCTGTAGTGGTACCAGGGTCTATTCCATCTAAAAATAATATTTCAACCTATTGTGCAGTCATAGTAAAAAAAGTGGATGAAAAGACGAGATCGAAAATCTCTATAAATGAAATATTGAGGGATTAAACTATCTTACTCCTTGTCGTCACTTTTTTTATCATTATTACTAACCACAGTAATGGCATACGCGCATAACTCTGAGAAAGAGACTCCATTTTCTTGAGATAGTTTATATAATTTTTGTAGACTTTCTTTTACTTTATTAGGAATATTCCCTCCACGTTCTTTTACAAGCCAGGAATCTTGATGATGAATTGGATGAGCATCACTTTTTGGATTTCCTATGTATATTGCAAAAGGTGAACTTTGTCCTTTGAAGTCACATTGTACAGTAAATTTTTTTATAGATTCAGCCATCTAAAGACCTCTACTTTTCTTTTTGGTCGATTTTATAGCAGGTGGAAGAGGTGGTTTCTTTATAAAATCTTGTCTATTGACAACACTTTCTCTACCTTCCAAAGCTCGGCGAACATCAGCTCTGCTTAATTGCGACTCTTTTGCTACCTTCATTCCATGCTTTGCCATAATATTAGCATATGCTAGTACTTTTTTTACCAATGCTAGATCACCATCTAGCATTTGAACTAGCACTTGAAACACTTCCGCTAAAGTTAGCCCATCAGCATTTATAACCTTGTTTTCTATAAAATTGACAGCTTCTTCAAATTTGTATTCAATACTATCATCTTGAGCTATAAGGGCAACATAATCGGTGTTTTTGTCGTCCATAACTGAAGCACTATTACTCACAAACTTAAGTGTATACTATATATATAAATACTCTACTATTTTATATTATGGCACGCTATAGTTAAACATTTATTAATAACATGCTCACTTATATACACGAATTAATTGACAAAAGTCAAGGATCAATATCCATCAGTGATTTCATGAATGCCGTTTTGTACCATGAAAAATACGGCTATTATACAAGTAAATTACCGCTTGGTAAGGATGGTGATTTTACTACCGCACCTGAGATCAGCCAATTATTTGGTGAAGTAATTGCAGTTTGGATAATGCATACATGGGAAAAATTAGGAAAGCCATCAAAATTTTCTCTAGTTGAACTTGGGCCAGGCAAAGGAACACTCATTCACGATATAATAAGAGTCACTAAAAAATACAGCAGCTTTTTTAATTCAATGTTGATCCACTTAGTTGAAATAAGCCCTACTTTACGGAAGATACAAAAGGAAAAATTAAAAAGCTTAGATGTTAATTGGCACAAAAATATTGACAACCTACCAGAACAACCAACCATTTTTTTAGCAAATGAGTTCTTTGACGCTCTTCCGATAGATCAGTTTGTATATCATGATGAGGGGTGGTATGAAAATATGGTGACAAAACAAGATGATGGCAGTTTCTTGGTGTCATGCCAGTGCGTGACACTGGAATCCAGAAAAAAAGAATCATGGATTCCAGTGTCAGCTACTCAGATGACAAATGGAAAATTTTTTAATGGTGCAGTGGTGGAAATATGTTCAGTTGGGGTTGAAATATTAAAAAAACTTGAGAAGAAGATATATAATAATAAAGGAGCTGCTTTGATTGTAGATTACGGTTATGTATACCCCGCATATAAGAGCACTTTGCAATCGATAAAACAACATAAGTATGCTAATTTTCTTGAGAATGTTGGTAATAGTGATATTACCGCACTTGTGAACTTTCAAGCGTTAAGAGATTCATTAAAGCATGTAGATTGTGAGATTTTAACTCAAAGGGAATTTTTATATCTTTTTGGCATAAAAGAAAGAACCCAGGCTTTAATGAAAAGCGCAAGTGATGAACAAAAGAATAGGATCTTTAGTGAATTCTTAAGGTTGACTGAAAATATGGGCACTCTTTTTAAAGCAATGCTATTGATATAGCTAACCCAAGAAAGGTTTCCCTACATCATACCGCCGCAGCGCTAACGAGTAGCGGAATGACGAATTTGTTGTTTTTCAAATTGTAAGTAAACCTAAGCCACTTTAGCTATAGCATAGCTAAAGTAATTTATGTTATTGGGTAAGTTAAAAATATGATATAAATAAGATAGGAGGGAGCTACTCACTATAGGAATAGAGTTGTGCACGACCCACAACTGTACGAACATTTGTTTGCGAAGAAATGTTATAGCTGGTTTTGCCTCAAACACAAAGATGTCATACGAGTAGCTGACTACTTGGATCCAGCCTTTCCATCCAAGACGGCAGTGCCCAGACACTGGAATAACAGCAGTCCTACGTCATACCGCCGCGGTATCTCTAGATCCCGCTAACAAGCAGCGGGATGACGGTTGTCTCCTAGCTGTCATCCCAGTACTGGTAGACTCAAATCACAATGCTCGTATAGCTGCAACCCTGGAGGTACTGTTTCTCACCCACTGGAGATATTGCACGGTACTATCTACTTGATCATCGTGGCGCGTTTCTGGGAACATTAAAATCTCATACTCAAAATCGTTCAGCCATACTGCTTGGTGCGGCAGAAAAACCTTGCCAGACTCTATAGTCGGAACAATTTGATAAAATCGAGTGAGTTTGTCATCATGTGGCATTATTTCAATAATGGGTAAATCACTGTTTGTCTTTAGCTCTTGTACTAATTGCTGACCACTTGTTTTGGCTTCGATCAAAATCGCGTGTGGTGACCATCTTGCAGCTAGTGATAAAACTTGTTCTTTAAGCTTTGGATACTCAAGCTTTGCGCGATATACATCAAGTAAATAGAATTTATTATCTATTTTTGCCCAGGTGGTGCAGACACTAAAGTTGCTCATGTTACTTGTTGAAACCGCAGTATCCCAACTTTGTGTTATATGCGAGAGATTATCAGGAAATTTTTTATAGCGTTTCAACCACTCTGGTTTAATTATACCACTTGAAAGCGGCAGAGGGTTTTGTTGATATTGAGCAGCAAAAGCGTAACTCCCAAGTTCAGCTTTTATTATCTCAACTTCTTCTTTTCCTCCATCGAGGGGATATAACAACTGACCTTCTTCTCTTGAATATAATATCCTTACAGGTGACGCTGGTTTATTATATAATCGCCTGGTCGCACAGTGCTGAGCTACTCGGATGATAGGAACGGGAGGTATTGGCTTTTTGATTGAATAAATAACCTGCTTATTTTCAGAAATCATTGGCAAACAAATATGATGCCATATGTTTTTTGGCTTGGAGAGAAGGTGTCCAGTTAAGTCCTCCTGGTGTAGCCTGTGCATTACAAGAACGATGACTCCTTTTTTTCTATCGTTCAGCCTGGTTACTAAAGTCTGATCAAACCAGTTTGTGGCACGCTTTCTAAGCGTTTCACTCAAAGCTTGAGCAGAACTGAGCGGATCGTCCACAATGATAAAATCACCACCTTCACCAGTTAGTGTTCCACCAACTGATGTTGCGATTCTGTATCCTCTCTGCACTGTTTGAAATTTATATTTGGTATTCTGGTCTTTGGATAGTTCTATCTCTGGAAATAGCGCTCTATACCAACTAGACTGCATCACGCACCTGGTGTCGAGCGAGTGCTTTTCGCTGAGCCGCTGAGAATAACTTGCAACTATTATTCTCGCAGTTGGTTGGTTTCCCAGTATCCATGCGGGCCACGCAACGCTTATACACATGGACTTCATCGAGCGCGGAGGCATATTGAATATTATTCGTTTCACTTCACCAGCGCTCGCCGCTTCCAGCCTATCTGCTATGACTTTTATATACTGATAATCGTTATACTCACACCCCGGCACTACCGTTTGAAAGCACAGTTCAATGAATTTTAGAAAGTTCATGATATAATGTTGAAACCAGCGCGTAACGCTGGGATGACAGAAAAAGGAGCACTGACCCTTTATGGTCTCTTAAATTGCAATTACAAATGTTAAGAAATTTACCAAATAAAAAAAAAGGCAAAAGAAGCCCCGTGGTTATTATCCGCTTTAAAATATTGGCGTTTTTTATGTTTTAAACGCTTGACAAGCGAGATTCAGCCGCTTTTAATTGCAACTAACCTACGCTGCAAATGTTTAAGAAATTTACTAAGCAGAAAAAAAGACAAAGAATCCCCGAGTTAGCTAGTCTTTTACTATCTCTGTCGAGTATTGGCATTTTTTGATGTCTTGTAACGCTTTATAAGCGCGTTCAGCTTATTTAGATAAAAATCTAGATGTAGATGAAGTTTTGTAAAGACATACAGTATCTATATACTGCAAAAAATTGAACATAAGACGCCGATACATTAAGTAATCCTTACCTTTTAATCTGCAGATTGGCGAAAGCAAATACAATAGCTTCACTATCATGATAAGGGCGCTGGCGAAGGGTGTCAAGTAAGTTTTTTCGTTTCTATTCCCAATAAAAGTTTGTTATATGGTTATGCAAGAAGTTTAATACTCATAGTTTCAAGCATATACTGAAATATTTCATTAGCTATAGCAACATCTTGGCGTGGGGCTTTGCCGTGTTCTATAAACACAGAGATTGCATAGCGCGGGTTATGGTAAGGGCCATAGGCGATAAATAACTTATGACTTTCGCCCTTAGAGTTTATTTCTGGTGTACCGGTTTTGCCGGCAATTTGTATACCGCTTAGCCCTTTCTTATAGGTTCCAGTTTTAGAATTCACCACATCAAACATAGCTTTTCGAACTATGCTAAGATGCTCACAATCCACATCAATATCGGGAAAATCTTGTATCGTTTCATTCATCTTAATGCGGGGAATTACCTCTTTTCCTGTTGCAATCCTCGCTGCAAGAACTGCAAGCTGTAGTGGTGTTGTAAGCATATACCCTTGTCCTATAACTAAGTTGATAGTGTCACCTAAATACCACTGCGAATATAGCTTTCGTGTACGCCAATCTCTATCTGGCAACAACCCTGGAGCTTCTTCTTTAAACGTTCCAATCAGTGGCCCACTTCCAATACCAAATTTTCTGGCCATTTCTACTAGAGAGTCTACACTTATTTTTTTTCCTATATTATAAAAGTAAGTGTTGCATGATAATGCCATTGCCTCATTTAAAGATACATACCCATGGACTTTGCTTTTCAG
This sequence comes from Wolbachia endosymbiont of Rhagoletis cerasi, assembly GCF_018454475.1. Classification (NCBI taxonomy): domain Bacteria; kingdom Pseudomonadati; phylum Pseudomonadota; class Alphaproteobacteria; order Rickettsiales; family Anaplasmataceae; genus Wolbachia; species Wolbachia endosymbiont of Rhagoletis cerasi. Next base: position 68,640 of record NZ_JADCNC010000009.1, read on the forward strand.
ACAACGAAATTTCCGCTCACCTATTTTCATATAGCCCTTGCACGAGAATTTCTCTTCTGGTGTTATTATCCCGTCTTTTAAACCCGCAAGCGCAACTATTACTTTAAATATTGAACCAGGTGGAATTTGATATGATAACGCACGATTCACAAGCGGTAATGAAGGAGCATTCAAGTTTTCCCAAGTCTCATTTGATAGCCTGCTAGCAAAAAGATTATTATCGTAAGAAGGTGAATTATATAATGCTAAAATTTCTCCATTATTTACATCAATTACCACTGCGGAGCCTTGGTGATCTTTAAATACCTCTGCGGTTTTCTCTTGCAGATTAATATCAATTGTCAGTTGTACATCTTGTCCGTCTTGTTGTGGTATGCTTGATAATTCTTTTATGACGCGTTTTTTAGAATTTATTTCCTGCTCAGATTTTCCTGACTTGCCTTTCAATATATGATCATATGTATATTCAATACCGCTGATTCCTACTTCGCTTATGCCTTGCTGTCTTTTTGTATATCCGATTACATGAGAACACATTGAACCAAACGGGTAATAACGTTTATAAAGAGCAGTTATTTTTTCTGACGATTTTGCTATTTTAGACTCTACTTCTGATAATGTCTGCAAATCAACTTCCTTACCAGAACCATCAAACAAAACAACATACGAAATTTTGTTTACCGCAAGTTCAATGCTATTCCTATCTAAAATTTTGCCCCGCTTAGGCATAATAGTAGCAACTCTTATTCTATTACTATTAGATAGTGCTTCGTACTTTTGTCTGTTTCGTATTTGTAAATTATATAACCTGCAACTAAAAACCGCGGAAATGGTAAGCTGAATACCACCTAATATGAATGCTCTGCGGTTAAAGACTTTGTTTTTTGTCCACATAACATTCCTTCAAAACACACTTTTTTCCCCTCTTTTATTGTTACACTTCTGGCTTTTACCGTATTACAAACCCTTTTTTCCCACTCACTTAAGGTCACAAACTTATAACCTGATTTTTTTAGTATTTTAATAATATGAGGTAAAGCTTCAATTGTGTTTGACCTGTTATTGTGATCATGAAACAGTATAACTGCTCCATTATGTACATTACTTAAAACTCTTTCAACTAAAGTTTCTGGCTTATCACCTTGCCAATCTAGCGAATCAACTGTCCATAATATTGAATACATATTTAATTGATCAGTATTTTCAATCAGATTATCGTCATAACATCCATATGGCGGACGAAACCATTTTACATCTTGTTTTATTGCATTTTTAATTGCTGTATTTGTCTTTTCCAATTCTTGCAATTGTTCCTCACTTGAAAGTGATGTCAACTTCCTATGCGACCAAGAGTGATTGCCTAACTCATGACCTGATTCATGAATTTTCTTTACTATTTCAGACGTTTTTTCATTTATACGTTCACCAAGCACAAAAAATGTTGCTTTTGCTTCATAGCTTTCCAGAACATTAATAATATCGTTTACTCTATTGTTAGACGGTCCATCATCAAACGTAAGCGCAACAAACTTATCGTCGTTATTCAATAATTTTTTTATATTACTTAAATTTCTATATGATAGATCTAGATTACAACTGAGCCCACAGTATGGTAAATTAAAATTACAATCACTACAAAAAGCCGTACTTGAATATAGTAAGAAAAAAGTGATTATCCTTATAAACATTTGTAATCAGCAAAGTGATAGAATACTACACTTTTTTGCTAAGTTAAGCCATCTTTAATTGCTGTAGCCTTTACTTCATCGCTTCTTTAATATATTGTATTAACAATTTTATATAATATATTATGATTGCAAATATAAATACCGTTGCGCTTCAGGGAATTAGCACAGTAAATGTCAATGCACAAATTCATATGGCAAATGGTATTCCAGCTTTTAATATTGTTGGCTTGCCGGATAAAACTGTTGCAGAATCCAGAGAGCGCATCAGAGCAGCGTTAAATTCAATCAATCTACTACTACCTCCAAAAAGAATTACAGTTAATCTCTCCCCTGCGGATTTGCTGAAAGAAGGCAGTCATTATGACTTGGCTATTGCTATTGGACTACTTGTTGTAATGAATGTGATACCAGTTGAAAAAGTTCAGTCTTATATAATCATGGGTGAACTGGCTCTTGATAGCAGAGTTATTCCAGTTTCAGGTGTGCTGCCAACAGCAATTAATGCAAAAAAGGACAATAAAGGAGTAATTTGCCCGAGAGGAAATGGTGTAGAAGCTGTATGGGTGAAGAATGTTTCAATTCTGGCTATAGAGAAATTAACTGATATTATCAGACACTTTAAGGGTGAGCAATTAATTCAGCCAGTAATTTTTAATTATAGTGATGCACCCAAAGAAAAAAGATTGGTTCCCGATATGAAGGATATCAAAGGCCAAGTTGTTGCAAAAAGAGCAGCTGAAATTGCAGCAGCAGGTGGGCATAATATGCTTCTTGTTGGCCCTCCTGGTACTGGAAAGTCAATGCTTGCTAAACGCTTTATAGGGTTGCTGCCTGATTTGACCGAACAGGAGATGATTGATGTTAATATTATTTCCAGCATAACAAAAACTGGTAATGAAATATTCAAAGTAACTCGCCCCTTTCGTGAACCTCATCACTCATGTTCCATGCCAGCAATGATAGGAGGAGGAAAGAATGCAAAACCTGGAGAAATTACCATGGCTCACAACGGCGTGTTATTCCTTGATGAGTTGCCAGAATTTCCAAGACTTGTGCTTGATTCTCTGCGCCAACCACTTGAAGATAGAAAAGTTACCGTTGCAAGGGCAAATGCTCACATAACCTACCCTGCAAATTTTCAACTGATTGCTGCAATGAACCCTTGCAGGTGCGGTTATTTAGGTGATGCAAGCAGATCGTGCAACAAAGCTCCAAAGTGTGGGACAGATTACAAAAACAAAATATCAGGCCCATTGCTTGATAGAATAGACATATGCATTGAAATGCCAAACGTTAGCATACTCTCTCCTGAAATCTCTGTGGAGGGAGAAAGTACTAAAATCATAAGAGAAAGAGTGATAGCAGCAAGAAAAGTTCAAACTGAGCGCTATAGTGAATTAAATATTCGTTGCAATTCAGAAGTAAGCGGTGAAGCATTTAATAAATTTACTGAACCAGATCAGGCAGGGTTAGAATTGCTAAAATACGTACTAAAAGAAAATTACATTTCCAATCGAGGCTACACACGTGTATTAAAAGTTGCAAGAACCATTGCAGATCTTGCAAAAAGTGAAGAAGTAAAAAGAGCACACATTGCTGAAGCGCTGAATTACAGAATAAAGGTATATTAAAAAATTAGTTTACTTGACAGGCAATTTTTTTTACTATATGCTTCCTTAATGAAATTTTAACATTCTATTTAAGGAGTAGAGTTATGGCATTAACAAATTATAAGTATGGAAAAGGGGATGGCATTTTTCATGCTATTTCAGAAGGATATATACGAGCTGAAAAATACTGGGGAATTCCTGGTGCTGCTGGTGGAGCTGGTCAGTACGCTATGCATAATAAAGGGAGAACAGCATTATTTCCGCTTGCAGTTGCAAGTGTTGTCTTTACAGCAATGCATATGAAAGCAGGCTTTGTTAGTGCAGCAGAAGCTTCTGGGTTTCTTGCTAAGACTGCCAGTTACTTTGTTGGGACAAATCAAGCAATAGCTGCTTCATTACCTGGATTTATCGGAACAGGTGTTGCTGGTCAGATAGTTGCGGGTGCCATAATGGCAATTGCTGCAGCTGCTGTTCTTTATGGAACATATCAAGTTGCCTCAAAATTAAAAGATGTTGCGGTTGAAGCATGTGAAGGAAAAAGAAAAACTGCATCATAACTTCAACAAAACAAAAAGGGATAGGTTTCTGTCCCTTTTTATAAACATTTTCTATTTTTTGTATCGGTTAAGTGGTGTCGTTTAAGAATCTAGTTATTATAATTAACGGCACTTATTAGTATAAATATTAAGAATAAGTAAATCCCGTTTACTGTTTACGCCTATAGAAGTGAAAAGTATTTGCATATTATTAAAAAAGCGGTAACTTACTATCAAGTGAATTCGCTAAATTTGAGTAATTTAAATGTCTATTGATCTTAGTCTGCCGGAGTTACCTATATTACACCCAAGGATTACCGTTGTGGGAGTGGGTGGTGCTGGTGGAAATGCTGTGAATAACATGATCCAATCTAATTTGCAAGGAGTGAATTTTGTTGTCGCAAACACCGATGCTCAAGCACTAGAAAAGTCGTTATGTGATAAAAAAATTCAGCTTGGCATTAATTTAACTAAGGGACTTGGTGCTGGTGCTTTGCCTGATGTTGGCAAAGGTGCAGCAGAAGAATCAATCGATGAAATTATGGAGCATATAAAAGATAGTCATATGCTTTTCATCACAGCAGGAATGGGTGGTGGTACTGGAACCGGTGCAGCACCGGTAATTGCAAAAGCAGCCAGAGAAGCAAGAGCCGCAGTTAAGGATAGGGCGCCAAAAGAAAAAAAGATATTGACTGTTGGAGTTGTAACTAAACCGTTCGGCTTTGAAGGTGTGCGCCGTATGCGTATTGCAGAGCTTGGACTTGAAGAACTGCAAAAATACGTGGATACACTTATTGTCATTCCAAATCAGAATTTATTTAGAATTGCAAATGAAAAAACTACATTTTCTGATGCATTTAAACTTGCTGATAATGTTCTGCACATTGGCATCAGAGGAGTAACTGACTTGATGGTCATGCCAGGGCTTATTAATCTTGACTTCGCTGATATAGAAACAGTAATGAGCGAGATGGGCAAAGCGATGATCGGCACTGGAGAGGCAGAAGGAGAAGATAGAGCAATTAGTGCTGCAGAGGCTGCAATATCTAATCCATTGCTTGATAATGTATCAATGAAAGGTGCACAAGGAATATTAATTAACATTACTGGTGGTGGAGATATGACTCTGTTTGAAGTTGATGCTGCAGCCAATAGAGTGCGTGAAGAAGTAGATGAAAATGCGAATATAATATTTGGTGCTACTTTTGATCAAGCGATGGAGGGAAGAGTTAGAGTTTCTGTTCTTGCAACTGGCATTGATAGTCGCGATAACAAATCAGAAACTTCACCTATAAGTCAGAGTGAAGACTCAGAGAAAGAGAAGTTTAAGTGGCCCTATAGTCAAAGTGAAAGTATGCAAGACAAAACACTGGAAACAAAACCAGATGAACAGGTAAGCGAAGGAGCTAAGTGGGGCAGCAATATCTATGATATACCAGCTTACTTAAGAAGAAAAAAATAATGCAACTTTGGCTACTCAAGTCAGAGCCAAGTGAATACTCATGGCAAAAAATGGAAAAGGAGCAGGTAGTTGAGTGGGATGGTGTGCGCAATTATCAAGCTCAAAATTACATGAAAATTATGAAAGTAAGCGATCTTGCGTTTTTCTATCATACAGATAAAGAGAAAGCAATACTTGGAATAGTTGAAGTATTTAAAGAGTATTATCATGTTGATGACCCCAAGTTTGGATTAGTGAATGTAAAGTTTTTGAAACCTTTAAACAACCAAGTAACGTTAAATAATATAAAACAAAACCCACTTTTGAAAAATATGGCTATATTAAAACAACCACGTTTATCAGTTTCTCCAGTTTCGGAAATTGAATGGAATGAAATAATAAGCATGAGTGATGTGTAATACCCTGTCATCCCAGTGCTTGACACTGGAGTCCATAGTTCTCCTTTTCTGGTCACACGCACAACTGTACAAATGTTGCGATTTGAAAGTAGTCTCTGCTAGGAAGGATGTCATCCCAGTGCCCAGACACTGGGATCCAGGAAACTTGATTTTAAATGAGTGCACCAGATGGTTGTATAATAAAAACTGGATTCCAGTGTCAGCTACTTGCATGACACCCTTACTGGTGCGTTACTCATGTTAGAAGTAAATGTTCTTGATGAGAGATGGCGCAGCATTACAGATGATCCAGAAGGCTTTGTATTAAATATTATAAATGCTTCTCTAAAAGAATTAAAAATAGATCACTATAAACCAAATATATCAATAGCTCTGGCTGATGATGATTTGCTGCACCAACTTAATTTAAAATTTAGAAAAATGGATAAACCAACTAACGTGCTATCATTTCCGTGTGAACAATTATCTAATGAGTGTGATTTAGGAGATATAGCAATTTCAATAGACACAATAAAAAGAGAATCGCATGAGTATTGTATACCCATTCTTGCTCACATTGCACACATGTTAGTGCATGGATTACTGCATTTACTTGGTTATGATCACCAAAAAAAAGAGGAAGAAATTATAATGAAAAATCTAGAAAGAGAGATTTTAGCTTCACTTGGCTACAATATGTGCGCGATTTAAAAGGAATTTAATAAAAATATAGTAGATGATAATAAAATATGTTATCTACAAAGGGTTTTAGCTATAAACAATAAAAGGTAAGTGATATGGTTCAGTTTTCTTTGCCAAAGAATTCTAAAATTAATCAAAAGGGCAAAATTTATCCTATTCCTGCTAGAGCAAAAAACATCAGAAGATTTCAAATTTACCGTTGGTCTGCTGATGACGAGAAAAACCCTAGAATAGACACATTTTTTATTGATATGGATAGTTGTGGCCCTATGGTACTTGATGCATTAATAAAAATAAAGGATGAAATAGATTCGACTTTAACTTTCAGACGTTCTTGTAGAGAAGGCATATGTGGATCTTGTGCCATGAATATTGACGGAACCAATACTCTTGCATGTACTAGATCTATACATGATATAAAAGGTGACGTAAAAATATATCCATTACCTCACATGTATGTAATAAAGGACCTAGTCTCGGATTTGAGCCAATTTTATGAGCAATACAAATCAATTAAACCTTGGTTACAAGCAGATAAGCCTGCCCTACCAAATAAAGAATACTCTCAATCTTCTGAAGATAGAAAAAAATTAGATGGCTTGTCCGACTGTATATTATGTGCTTGCTGTTCGACTGGTTGCCCAAGCTACTGGTGGAATAGTGATAAATTTTTAGGACCAGCAATACTATTACAAGCTTACAGATGGATTGCTGACAGCCGTGATAATAAGACAGGTGAAAGACTTGATGTTTTAAACGACCCATTCAAGTTGTATCGTTGTCATACAATAATGAATTGCACAAAAACTTGTCCTAAAGGACTTAATCCAGCAAGAGCAATAGCGAAAGTAAAACAGCTCATGGTAGAGAGAGAAGGAGTTTAAGTATTATCTTTTGCATTCTTCGTAAGAGAACAGCAAACCTTCCGAAGCGTAGGGTATTGTTAATACCCTGAACGCTTTTCCGTTTGTGAAGTGCATCGTATCATCGTACGATTCAAATAATTTTTTGAACAACTCATGTCTTTGGTTACTAATAGTTTGAAAATCCTCTTTTTCTAAAAGCTTTTTAGATTCGAAGAGGTAAAGCATAACTTCGTGATAAGTTGGGTAAGATGCCAAAAATTTTGGGTCAAATTGAAAGGTTTTTATAAAAGCATTATTATAAAATTTTAGCTTTTGATTCTTACTATATATTACTATAGCAACCGGTAACCTCTCAAGCAAATTTTTCTGTGTAGCTAAATAACTGTTTAATTCAGTATATAATTTCTCTGCATCACTAACATCTTTCCCATACATTACTATGCTACCAGAACCTTGTATTGGAATTTTAACAAAATCGAAAACCTTAGGTTCGTTCTTATAAGTTATGACATGTCTTCCTGGTTTTGTGCTATGAGCGCTACCGGTAATAGCAAATTTCTTAGAACCATCTACATATTTATCATAAAACAAGTTATAAAATTCCACCTTTCTACTCTTGTTATATCTTAGTATTGGAAATGGTAAAGAGTTGAAAACGTTTTTATAGCTCTCCACTTCCTGTGTAAGCTTACTATTTTCTAACTCAAGTCCGTTAGCCTTTATCTTACAGTCTGAGACATTCCTTATCCATAACAGCACACCTATCACATTGTTAGAATCATCTATTATGCTTCTACCGTAACATATGCAATAAACCTCACTGTCTTTTGACTTTAAATCTAGAGTAAAAGATTTATTTATTTCCTTTGCCTCAACAAAATTTTTGATTAAGCTTTCTGATTGCTCAAAAAAATTCACAAACTCATTAAATGAGTAAAAAACAGTATTAAGCAAAATTAGTAAATTGGGAGAGAACTTTTCTATACGTTTTTTTGCATCCCAAATATAAAACCCATCATTCACAGTATCAATTAAATTATTTATGATAACATTTTGATGCTGTAAGTTCTTAATCTTATTACTAATTTTTAATTTAGAATAAGAGAGAAAGAATAATATTAGAATCAATATTAAAACCACTTCATACAAAAAAAACATAGCACTTTTAAAACAAATGTAAAAATTTGTAACCGCTCAGAATTATGCTGAAGAGGTATATAAGTAAAGATTGCCTAACATTTGAAAGCCCAATCTCTTATAAAGGTTCACAGAAGATTTCATACAATGTGCTACTATATATTTGCATTCAAGCTGTTTAGCTATCTTTATTCTTTCTAAAACCATTTGGGTACCTATTCCACGATTCCTGTAAATTGGTAAAACTCCATCACTATAAAAACCAGCTACGCTATCTTGAACATAAAGACCGCATGTCCCAATAATTTCATTATTTAGTGTTACAAGAAAAAATCTTAATCTTGAGTTCTTATCATCATAATTTGATAATCCGCGAAAAAATGTGCTGACAATTCCAACGCCATGATAAAAAATTTTAGAAGTGTGTAGATCTAACTGTTCTAAGAGGTTGCTACCATTCACAGCATTTAACCTCAAGTTTGGAATAACATCAGCAGGTAAAAAGTAATTTTTCATATTAAGTAAAGCTTTTTTTGGTGTGCTAACGTGTTTTATTTCACACTTTTCTAAAATATCTCTTATTTTCATATGTGAATTTATTACCCATGTTGCTTCTATATCTCTTGTTCTGAGATAATCTAGAGTTTTTTGTATAGAAAGCTCGGTACATTGATCTCCACAGAACACAAAATTAAATAATGACTCCCTGGTACCATTTATTGTAAATATGATGTTATCAAATTCATCGTGTACTTCCCACTCAGATAAATTCGCTGTGTACAGTATATAATCCTTTAGATTTTGAACAATTAAGCTTGAATAATAAATTTTTTTATCCTGCATACACCAACAATAAACAATAAAAGGCTCCTATAAGAACACAGGCTAAAATTGCAGCTATAACGTCATCTAGCATAATACCTAAAGGACCTTTGGTATTTTTATCGATTAAATTTATAGGCCACGTTTTTATTATATCAAAAAACCTAAAAGAAAAAAAGCACAACAACAATGAAGAACAATTCATCTCTTGGCTTAACAATATCGAAACTAAAAGTATCGTCAGCAATTGACCAACCACTTCGTCAATTACTACCTCTTTTGGATCACATGAAGTCTTGTAATGTTTTATATAATTACCTGTAGACCATAATCCAATTAAGAATAAAAAAGAAATAATTGCTGCACCTAAAATTTTGTTGCTCAGGATTACAGGAACAAGCGGAAAAGAAGCCAAACTACCCACAGTACCTGGCATTTTTTTTACTGTTCCAGACAGCCACCACGTTGATATTAATTTATATAAAAATTTCACAATATATCCAAATACAAAATTAACTTATAAGAACAGAAAGAGTATCCTCTATAGAGGCGCTTTCATACAATAATCTATAGACCGCTTCACATATAGGCATTTTTATCTTTAGCTTTCCTGCTAAATTAAATATGGACTCAGCAGTGCTAAAACCTTCAATCACTGACTTGCCTTCTGACAAAATCTGCTGAACATTAAAGCCATTGTCACTATTACCTATTTTAAACCCAAAAGATAAGTTTCTTGAATTCAAGGATGTGCATGTCATAATTAGGTCACCCAGACATGCTGGCCCAAGTAGTGTATTTATATCCACACTACCGTCACCAATTTTTGCTGAGTATAAAGCCTTAATTTCGCTCATACTTTTCGTAATCAATGCTGCATGAGCATTAAACCCAAGTTTACTACCTAGAACAATCCCACACGCTATAGCAAAAACGTTCTTTAACGCTGCACAAATCTGTACTCCTATAATGTCGTTACTAAACTCCAATTTAACATTTTCTTGTTGCAGCTCTGATACTAGCTTTGAACCTAATGTGTTATTTTGGCATGCAAGAACCATTGAATAGGGTAATTTTCTTGCAACTTCTACAGCAAAGCTAGGACCTGAAAAAATAGCAATAGGATTGTTAGGTAAAATTTCATTTACTATTTCACTAGGTAATTTTAATGTAGACTTTTCTATTCCCTTACAAGCTAAAATTATTGCTACATCTTTTTTCAGATTACAATTATGCAATTGCTGACATACCTTCCTCAGAGACTGAGTGGGAACAGCGAGGATTGTTACTGAAGCATTAATTATGTCTTCAATAGCCAATTTTACTGACACATTATCAGAAATTCGACAACCGGGTAGCTTGTCACTTTCTCTTTTCCCGTTGATTGATTCAAATGTAGTTTCATTGTGAGTCCACAAAATCACATCTTTCTTACTACCTAATGAAATTGCGATTGCTGTACCCCATGCACCAGCACCTAAAATTGATATTGCCACACAATATTCCTGAAAATATTACTTATACTTTAAAATAGTAGGATAAGTAAATTAAAAATATAACACAGACATATAGAATAGTTAAATATTTATTAACCGAAGTATTCTTTTAATAATAGTAACTTTAATTCAATATTTACTAAAAATATTATTACTATCATGGTATGTCTATTATATTTTAGATCTATTTATATAACTTTGGAACAATATATTTACTATTAATTAATAAGTGTAATTTTGATCATTTGTTAATAAAAATTTGATTTATTACTTTCCTTAGTTATATATATTACTAAAATTATAAATTATTTATGGGGTGTAAAATATGCGTATATTATTAATTGAAGATGATCAAGTAAGTGCAAAGACTGTAGTTAACGCCTTAACTTCTGATGGACACTTCTGTGACGTTGTTACTTCTGCACAAGATTATAACAATAATATGGTTTCCTCAAACGGAGATTACTATGACCTAGTTATTTTAGATATACACTTACCTGGTGATATTGACGGATATGATATATTGTTAAGACTAAGAAGTGCAAAAATCAAAGTTCCTGTCTTAATACTTTCATGCATATCCGCTGTCAATCACAAAGCTAAAGGACTCGGGTATGGTGCCGATGATTACTTAACCAAGCCATTTCATAAAAGCGAGTTATTAGCTCGAATTAAGGCCATAGTGCGTCGTACTAAAGGCCATCCTGAATCGGTGATAAAGATTGGTAATATAAATATCAATTTTGATCACAGGGTTGTTGAGGTGAAAGGTAAAACGGTTCACCTTACTAATAAAGAGTATTCTATGATAGAATTGCTAGCACTGCGTAAAGGAACAGTACTAACAAAAGAAATGTTCTTAAATCATCTTTACAATGGCTTGGATGAACCTTCAGATAACAAGATAGTTGATGTTTTTATGTGCAAATTACGTAAGAAACTTGAAAGTGCAAATGATGGAAAAAGCCACATAGAAACCGTTTGGGGCAGAGGGTATGTTCTGAAAGAGTATATTGATGATGATGAATATTCTAATGTTAATGTAGGCGAAAGTAGTGATGGCTATCAAGCAGAACAAGTGAAGGACAACGCATGAAATGCCTACACATTTAAATATAGCATGGCTTATATCGCACGTATCATGTGAACGCCTAGGTGAAATATAAGCCGAGTTCTGTTTATGTAGCTATTTATCTGGAGTAAATGTTACCATTTACCGCATGCGATTTACCCGAGTAGATATGAGGAAAACATAAAATCTACTTCTATTTAATCTTGCTCCTAGTGTTGGTTACTCGACTACCAATGTTGCCATTGCCATGGTGTGCTCTTACCACACCTTTTCACCCTTACCTAAAAATATTTTAGGCGGTAATTTTCTGTAGCCCTATAACTGGAGTTACCTCCGGCGGGCATTACCCGTCACTATTTTTCCTTGGAGCCCGGACTTTCCTCTGCTATGTTTATCACACAACAGCAGCTACTTATTTCACCTAGGAATTATACTTTAACATGAAAATCACAAAAGCAAAAGACAATTTCCTAACAGTCTACATATTAAAAACATTTAGACAAATAGCTAAAGGTGATATTCCGGCACATCATCACTATCCCAAGATAAGCTTTTTTCACTTTTAGACTCCGCTTCAGTTAGTCAAGAGCCTGGTCCACCGCTTGAAGACGATGAGCTACTTCTTGATCGACTACTACTTTCTACTGATATACTATTTAGCACTGTTTCAGATTGATATATAGTTCGCATTCTGTCATCAGTGGTAAAAATTTCTTCATCGCTACTTGAAGATGATCGCCTTCTATAACCCAAATCAGTTAGTTCTAACACAGGAGCAGCATTACGACCCTTAACATATCTATATGCTATGAATCCTATAATTCCAACAATACCTATTGCTCCAACCAAAGATCCCCCTATCATTCCTGCCCTATTAGACCCTATAGCAAGTTGAGTAGGCTGTGGTGAAGAAGTAGTTTGAGGAAGTAAAGTCGTGGTAAATATAGGAGTTGTTGATTCCTTTGTTTCAGCGCTCGGTATAGTGAACACGGTTTGCCCCAAAGTTGTTTGTCCATTAGTTGACATCGTAACTCGTTCAGTAGCTGTTGTCGCTTGCAGAGTAACAGTTGCTTTAGCTGCGGTTGTAGGTTTTACAGTACTTGTTTCAGTTTCCGAAGTTACTATCGGCGCACTAGTTGACGTTGTAGCAACCATGGTCGTTTGTGAAGTAGTAGTTGTTTTTGCTACTGTTGTTGGCTTCACTGTTACTGTACTTGTTTGAGTCGTTGACTCTGTTGAAGGTTTACTCATCATAGAAGTCGTTGCAACGGTAGTTGATGCTACTGTTGTTGGCTCTACTGTTACTGTACTTGTTTGAGTTGTTGACTCTGTTGAAGGTTTATTCATTGTAGAAGTAGGTGCAACGGCTTCCGTTGTCAGTTTAGTAGTCTTCACAGTGTCGGTTTCTGCTGTGTTAGTAATTGCAGCAGTCGGCGTTTTCTTAGAAGTCACAACCGTTTCTGTAATAGTTACAGGAGCCACGGTACTACTAGAAATAATATCTGGCGTTAATCGACCGTTAATGATATTAACAAAATCACTGAGAGTTTTGATGCTACTTGCCGGTATTATTGTTACCTTAGAAGGTTTTTCAAATCTCTGATGATTGAAAATTGCGATGTTTTCTTCACTTACTGCAGTTACAATAAAACTGTTTTGACCACTGTCTTTAACGTACAATTGCTCTATAGAATCTGCAAATTCGTAAACAGTAAAGTTCGATTTTGATCCATTCTTAACAAGATTTGTTAAATGTAACGTTTGTTTATCAGACAACCGGCCTTCTGCAAGAAAAGCAACTAGATTACCACCTTCAATATACTGCAAAAAGCTTATTTCATGTTCACTGGAGAGAGATGGTGCTTTATTTATTTGACCATTTCTATTACCAAGCAAATACTCATCTGCTCTCTTTCTATCCCTCAGATCCTGAATAACTTTAGCCATATCAAACTTAAAAATATGTGTCTTTTTTACCTCTTGATTTTCCTTAGTAATCCTTTTGCTCATTTGCGTATAAAGCATCATGTTTTCATTTAATACCAATTGCCCTGGGTTATCAAACTTCAATAATTTTCTTTCTGTAACACCACTTTTTCCATCTAATACTCTAAATTTTCCACTTTTGTCTGATTTTAAATACCAAGAAACTAAAGTTTGATCCTTTAAGTTATGGGCGATTACAATTACGTCACCATTACCAACTTTCACTGCTCTTGGTTGAAAGTAACTATTGCCCACATTTGCAAGACTATCATTATTAATATTCTTTTGTAATTTTGTTTTACCTAAATGTTCAACTGAAGGAATATTAACTGATTGTTTAATTCCGTAAGTGTTAAAAGACAAACCTTTAACGTATCTTTCTCCTTCTTTGCCAATTTCTTCTTCGGGAAAGATGATTCCAACTTTATCTATTTCAGCTAAATCTTCTATTAATGTGAGAGATAATTGATCTTTAAATTCATTTGCTACGCTGATATTTGTACCCCATTCGTATGTTTTTGATTGATATAATGGACTAATAAGTAATTTTACTTTACTGCTCCCATTACCATTATCTTGATAGCTGAGTCCATAAGCAACTCCATTCCCCTCAATTAATTCTACGTTTGTTGGATTAAAACCTATCGCTTCTTTAATTTCCGGTGTATTTGAGTTGATCCCGAGCAATCTTCTTAATATAGACATAATTTTATTTAAAATATTAATAAAATGCTATTATGATTACTCCTGTGTGTTAATGTCAATGAAAATTTTAACTAAAATTAAAAAATTAATATAATATTTTATACTAAAAGGTAAATATAAGCTTGAAGAGGGCTAAGAAGCTTTATGCTATTTCTCAAAAAACCAACAATTGCAATCATTGGTTCTACAGGTATAATCTGTTAAAGTTTACATGAGTCTCATGAATGATAGAAAAAGAAGAGCAGTTTAGTTTTACATCAGAAAACCTCAAGAAAGCGGGAAAGTTTATAGAGATGTATCCCAAAGGTAGAGAAGGTAGTGCTGTTATGCCTTTACTATATCTGGTTCAAGAGCAATGCGGATGGGTTTCTGAATCTGCTATGCGTTATGTTGCTGATATGCTGCATATTCCACATATTCGTGTATATGAAGTGGCAAATTTTTACACCATGTATAATTTAAAACCAGTAGGCAAATATCTAATACAAATTTGTAGAACAACTCCTTGCTGGTTGTGCAATAGTGAAGAAGTTTTAAATACCTTTAAAAAAAAACTTGGAATCGATATCGGTGAGACTACTAAAGACAATTTGTTCACTTTAAAAGAAGTTGAATGTCTCGGTGCATGCATTAATGCTCCCGTTGTGCAGATTAATAATGACTTCTATGAAAATCTTACTCCTGAGAAAGTAGAAAACATCATAGCAGAACTTTCAGGCAAATAGATGAAAGAAGAATTTGCATTCAAGATAATCAAGCAATCAGGTTCTGCAAGAGTTGGCATTATTAAAACTCCAAATGGAAACATAGAAACACCAGCATTTATATTTTGTGCAACCAAAGCTGCTATTAAAGCTGCAGATATCGAGAGAATCAGAGAAGAAGGTACTCAGATAATACTTTCCAACACCTATCACCTAATGCTTCAACCAGGAGAGAATACTGTTGCAAAACTTGGTGGTTTGCACAAGATGATGGGATGGAATGGGCCAATGCTAACTGACTCAGGTGGATATCAGATATTTAGCTTAGGCCACGGATCAGTTTCGGAAGAGATAAAAGGAATAAGAAAAAAACAAAAAACTTTGATCAAAATTAATGAGGATGGGGCAATTTTTCGTTCTTACATCAATGGCAAAACTTATTGCTTAACTCCTGAAAAGTCTATACAAATTCAACAAAAATTAGGTGCAGATTTAATCCTAGTTTTAGATGAATGCACTCCATTTCACGTAAGCAAAGAATACACAGCAAAATCAATGCTCATGAGCCACAGATGGGCTGAACGTTCTTTAAATGAATTTGAAAAAAACAATAATGGCAAGCAGGCACTGTATGGAATTAGTCAAGGCGGAATATATCACGATCTGCGTAGAGAAAGTTGTGATTTTATCAACAATTTACCATTTTTCGGCCAAGCAATAGGTGGATCACTTGGTCAAAGTAAAGAGCAGATGTACGATGTAGTTTCTTTCACTATGGACCACCTAAAAAAAGACAGGCCTACTCATTTGCTTGGTATTGGTGGAATTGTGGACATCTTTCATGGAGTAAGTCTTGGAATTGACACGTTTGATTGTGTGCATCCAACTCGTTTGGCAAGGCATGGTGGTGCACTTATTAAAGTAAAAAATAGAGATTCTATTTCTTCAAAGTGCAAAGAGCATGTTAATTTGCGGAATCAACAATTTGAGCTGGACAATAACCCAATTGAAAGTGACTGTTTATGTTTTACCTGCAGAAAACATTCAAGAGCTTATATACACCATTTACTGAAAGCTAAAGAACTGCTAGCTTACACGCTCATCACTATTCACAATGTTTTCTTCATGAATAAGCTTATGGAATCAATAAGACAGGCAATATTAGATGATAGGTTAGATCAAGAGAAGAATAACTGGATTAGTGAAATACCATTGCACTTTGATTTGGCCTCTCTTTAAGTCTTTTCTTTATGCCGTTGATTTTTACTTCTTGTTATATTTACTTTATTTATCACACTATTAATTAGAAAGGTTATAATAAATAATTAATCTATTAATGTTAGTCTCTACCCATATGATTTGTAAGGATTAGAGGTGAAGATATGGCTAAAGGAAATAATACCCTATTAATATTTGATTTTGATAACACTATCACTAATGGACACATGCATGGTGTTTTCTTTGGTAGACACTCCGGAATTAAAAAAAGTGATTTTAATTCTGCTGTGGAAAATGCAGTGACTGATCACAATATAAAAGATTTTCTAAAAAATACAGACGGAATAAAAAATGAAGAGGGGCTGAAATCTACATTACAGTCTGCACTTTCAAACGGAATAGAAGTGAATATTGCATCATATACAGGATATCCAAATGCTGTAAAAAGGGTTGTAGAAAATCATTTGGGCTTATCTAAAGAACAAGCAGACAGTATTTCTGTATTTGGCGGATTTCCAGCAGATTATGATAATGAGCTTCCAAAAGATCTCAAAGAACAACAAAGTCAAGTTGGAAAGAATTTACACATCTGTAAAGCAATTGTGAACTATAAGAACAATCACAATGGTCAGTTGCCAAAAAATGTAATGTTGGTTGATGATAGTGCAGGTAATATAAAAAAAATTAATGAGTTTGTTGAATCAATGAGCAAAAGAGAGGGATGGCTTGAAGAAAATGGACTTAGTCTTCAAGATATAAAAAACATTAAATTTGAAGGTGCACAAGTACCTATGAACAGAAATGGTAAAGTGGTAGGAGATGCTAATTATCTAGAAAGGGTACAGGAGTTTGTCAATGCTAATACCAACTCTCATTGTTGGCCAGTCAAATAGGAGACATTGCAGAGTTGTTTAATTGTGGAGCTGGCAAGAGAAGTAATAAATTTGCACAAAGCACCCTCAAGCAGAGCAATTGTATCGTATATTTTATTGCGCAAAATGTTCTGTTTTATATATAACCAAAGCCTCTCAACAGGATTTAGCTCAGGTGAGTACGGAGGTAGGTATATAATATCGATATTTTTAGGTACCTTTAAATTTTTTGACCTATGCCAACTAGCACAATCCATAACAAGAAAAGCCTCTCGTGTTTCTAGATATTGCGACATCTGCTCAAGAAATATGTTCATGCAATCAGTGTTGACATTTGGTGCAAATAAGCTAGAACTCTCTCCATTTCTAGGATTAACCGCACTATAGAGATAGAAATTTTGCCTACCTAATTTTGTTTTAACCTGTGTTCTAATCCCCTTTTTAAACCACCCATGTCCAACCTTTGAATGTGTGCCAAACCGTGATTCATCAAAGAAAAATAGCTCTTTTTCTGGATACTTGCTAATAGCTCCATTGAGATTTTTTTTTGAATTCCTCTTGTTTGCTTTTATCTTGTCCATTATGAACTGGTCTTGGTGTAATATATGAGAATTTCATCTTTTGCATATAGCGGTGTACTGTAGATTTGCTGATATTTAATCTGAACTTTTCCTGGATTCTTATTCTCATTTCTTTAATGGTAATATTAGGATTTTCTTCTATCCACTCTTCAATTTGCTGTAGTTGAACCTGATTTAATTTAGTTTTTCTACGGCGTTGTGGAGGAGCAAACAGTTTTTCTTCTCTGCCAAATTTCAAGAGTTTTACCCACGAAGTTAGTGCGCTTCTTGAAATGCAATATATTTTTGCTACAGCCGTTATACTGTACTTTTTTGCTGCAATTACAGCATTTAGTTTTTTTGAAACATATGCATTATTCCTTACTTTCTTCAGCATTTCTTTTGCTGATTCTACTACTTTTTCATCCAATAATTTTGATCTTAATGCCATTTATACCTCAACTATTTTACTTACTTCATTATGGCTTTTCTTCCATCTTTGTCCATCTGTTTGCCGTGTAATGGGAATTGGTATAACTTGGTACAAGAACCAATTTATGAAAATTTGAAGAAAGAAGAACCTATATACCAAAATCTTCAAGATATTCAGAGATCATTGTCTGAAACGGTACCAAAAGAACCTATATATCGGAACAATGAAAATCGACCACCATTACTTCCTAAAAAAAGGAAATCAAGTGATGGTATGGTTGCTGATGGTGAGAATAAAAAACAAGATATTAAGGGCATGTTGTCATCTGAAACACAAGCAAACCCAACACGCTCAAAACGTCATGCAATGATGCTTGACCCTCAGCAAATAGAATCTATACACCAGAATGCTGAAGAGCCACCACTAGGTAAAAAATACGCACATACTGAAACCATCTCCTTATCAAAGGCATTTGATACAATCAGAGATTTTTTTCAAGATTGTGGTCAAAAAATAATAAATACTATTCATAGATTACTAAAGAAGGAAGTAATAACAGGAGTTAAAGAGCAAGGCTATGATGTGAATAGTGAAAAAGGTAAAAGTGAAATTACGATTTATGGTAATAAATTGATAGATATTGACAAAATAAAAACGGATTTTATTGATACCTCTCTAATTCGAATAATGGAATTGGGTGAGGAGAAAATCAAAGATCTTAACAATAATTATAAAGGTGATCAGCTAGGGCGAGAGATATCGAAATTATTGAACGCTGGTTCGCAAAAGGAAAATATAAACTCAAACTATAATGATGGAGAGCCTATATTCCAGACTCGTAAAGAGGCATTGAACTATCCTCCGCAAAAGAAAGACATAAACTCGAACTCTGTGAGAGGAAACTATAATGGTGGAGAGCCTACACATCAGACCGTTCA
This sequence comes from Wolbachia endosymbiont of Rhagoletis cerasi, assembly GCF_018454475.1. Taxonomy (NCBI): domain Bacteria; kingdom Pseudomonadati; phylum Pseudomonadota; class Alphaproteobacteria; order Rickettsiales; family Anaplasmataceae; genus Wolbachia; species Wolbachia endosymbiont of Rhagoletis cerasi. Next base: position 87,824 of record NZ_JADCNC010000009.1, read on the forward strand.
AGAAGCACGGAACTATCATCGGCAAAAGAAAGGTATAGACTCAAACCCTGTAAGCAAAAAACCACTTGCACCACCAGTACCTCCTAAAAATTATACGGAAAAAGTTACGCAAAGCAGAAATGCAGGTGGGATTAAAATAGGTAAGTGATTCATGTATAAAAGACAAGAGTTAACTGACAGAAGAATTAAAACTAATGTCAGGCTCTTGTTTAATACATATAATTGCTTATATGTGTGGTTCATAGCACATTGTTTCAACTTTACGCTTCTTTAATCACTGTGCTATAGCTAACCCAAGAAAGGTTTTCCTACGTCATACCGCCGCGGCGCTAACAAGTAGCGGAATGACGAATTTTTGTTTTTCAAATTATCGGTAAACTTAAGTCACTTTAGCTATAAATTATGAAGATCTATTGTAAAGCAGCCAAATCAATATAACAGAATACACTAAGCTTTAAGCATAGAAACCACTTTATCGTAACTTGGCAGTGACTTAATTTCTCCAATTGCAGCTAGAGTGGCTTTTTCATGCTGAGATAATAATTCTTCTGCTGCTTTTTTTACGTTAGCAGTGGTAACTGCACTAATTTTTTCTATTAATTCACTTTTACTGATATATTTATTATAGTTACCATAGTAGTGCCCCAATGTTTCAGCACGTGAGCTCACACTTTCGCGTGACATTAAAATTTGGGATTTTACTCGCTCTTTCACTCTATTTACTTCTTCTTCCCTCAAATCATCTGTGGACAACTTCTTCAACTCTGTCGTTATAGATTTTAAAAGCTTATCTAAGTTACTACTGTCTGTACCAGCAAAAATGGAAAACATTCCTGTATCAGTATAGCTGGAATTAAATGAATAAACAGAATAAGCTAATCCCTGCTTTTCCCTTACTTCCTGGAATAAACGTGATGACATTCCGCTCCCTAATATAGAATCAAGCACTTGAAACGTGTGATATTTATCGTCATGGCGAGAAACACTAGGTAGACCAATTAGCAAGTGCACCTGATCTAATTTACGATGTTCTAAATACTCACCACCAGTGTGGCTCGTCGCATTTTGGCTTTTTTTCAGCTTTTTAGAATGAATCTTTGAGAAAAAATCTTTGGTTAATGCAACAACTTCTTCATGTTCAACATTTCCTGCAACGGCAAATAGCATATTCTCGCCAAAGTAATGCTCATTTATGTAATTATCTAGATCTCCTCGAGTAAAAGATTTTACAGTATCTTGCGTGCCTAAGATTGACCTGCCGAAAGGTTGATCTTTATAAGCTGCCTCAAAATATTTATCGAAAACAATGTCACTTGGTGAATCATTAGTTTGAAAAATCTCTTGTATTACAACGCCCTTCTCACGCTCCAATTCATCTTCTGGAAATGTTGAATTCATCAATATATCTATTAGTATATCAATACCAGTTTTGATGTCTTTCTTGAGGACTTTTGCATAATAGGTGGTGCTTTCCCTACCAGTGCTAGCGTTGAAAACTCCACCTATGTCATCAAAAGCTTTTGCAATTTCAAAGGCAGTTCTTGTCTTCGTCCCTTTGAAAGCCATGTGTTCTAAAAAATGGGATATTCCATTTTGATTTGCACTTTCTGCTCTGCTGCCAACGCCAACTCGTATGCTTAAAGCTACAGAATCAACATCACGCACCTGCTCAGTTATTATGCGCAGACCATTATCTAATTTTGTTACCTGGGGTACATTCATCTTATGTGTTCTTTTTTAAATTCTCTTCTGCAAAATCCCAATTAATTAAATGATCAAGGAAAACTTTTATGTAGTCAATTCTACGGTTTTGACAATCTAAATAATAGGCGTGCTCCCACACATCCATAGTGAGTAGTGGCACTTGGCCATAAATTATTGGCAAATCTGCATTTGGAGTCTTGGTGATTTTGAGCTTTCCTAACCTACCTTTTTCGAGCACTAACCATACCCATCCACTGCCAAACTGGCTTACTCCATGACTCGAAAATTCTTCATAAAATTTATCAAAGCCACCGATATCGTCTTGAATTTTTTTTGCTAGAAGACTACCATCTTTAGGCTTACCACCACCATTTTTTTTCATTGAATTCCAATAAAAAGTATGGTTCCAAACTTGTGCTGCATTATTAAATATAGGCAAGTTGCCGCTATTACCATGCACTTTTGTTATTAATTCCTCAATTTTTACATGTTGATAATCTGTATTTTCAACTAGCTCGTTGAGTTTATTTAAATATCCTTTATGGTGCTTATCATAATGAAAATCTAAGGTTTTTGCAGATATATAAGGCTCCAAAGCTGTTTTATCGTATGGTAATTCAGGTAAAGTAAAACTCATAAAAACCTCTTTATTTCTAACCTACTTGGATGGTAGGGCAATATATGCTTTTGTGCAACATATAATTAATAGCTAAAACATTTAGGTATCTATTGCTTTATTCTAAATTATACTACAATAACGATTATTATATAAGCCATAGAAATGGATTAAATGCAAAAGTTACTTGACACCCTTCGCCAACCCCCTTATCATGAAACTGAAGCTATTTATTTATCTTCTCTGTACAGATTAAATGACAAAAAAACTCACGTATCTGGCGTCTCATGTTTAATTTTTTGCACTATGTGCACCTTATGTCTTATAAAATTTCTACCTACATAAGCTGAAACGCGCTTATAAAGCGTTTAAAACATAAAAAAACGCCAACTTAAAAAATGGATAGTGAATAACTAGCTACCCTAGGGTTTCTTTTGCCTTTTTTTCTGTTTAGTAAATTTCTTAACGTTTATAATTTAGATTAGTTGCGGTTTAAAAGTAGCTGAATCGCGGTTATTAAACGTTTAGAATAAAAAAACGCCATACTTGAAAGTATAATGTAAGTAATTAGCCAACCACGGGGCTTCTTTTGCCTTTTTCTCCGCTTAGTAAATTTCTTAATGTTTATACGGAAGGTGTCATTCCAGCGCGTGACGCTGGAATCCCAAAAAAAGGATGATGTCATCCGAGTAGCTGACACTGGGATCCAGTTTTCCATATAATCTCATCGAAAACGTTGTAACCACTTTCTATGCTAGTTTGCTTGTGAGCAACCTGGATCCCAGTGTCTGGACACTGGGATGACAAAAAAAGGAGCACTGGGATGACATCATAGGGGCGCTGGCCTGACAATCGTCATTCCGCTACTTGTTAGCGGGATCTGGAGATACCGTGACGGTATGACAAGGAAGAACAGTTGCATTCCTGCACAATTTATTCTCATGACAAAAACGTCTTAACTTTTTCTCTACTTTTTCTGGGCAAGGTCACTAATTGACATGGTATCTTGTTAAAATATTTTTTGAAAAAATGGATTGAATTATAGGTAGATTTGGCTATTATTTGTAATACATGGGTATTGGATAAAATGTTTGAATTTAGTTCTGTGCTGCTAGCTCGAATTCAGTTTGCCTTCACAATAGGCTTTCACATTATATTTCCTGCTTTCACGATCGGGCTTGCAAGTTTTCTAGCCTTTTTGGAATGGTGTTGGCTTAAGACTGGTGATACACGTTTCCGTGATGTTTATAAATTCTGGATCAAGATTTTTGCCGTTGCTTTTGGCATGGGAGTGGTATCTGGAGTTGTAATGTCATATCAACTTGGTACCAATTGGTCGATTTTTTCTGACCGCATAGCCAATGTTCTCGGCCCTCTATTTTCCTTTGAGGTTTTAACAGCCTTTTTTCTGGAGGCATCTTTTTTGAGTATTATGCTATTTGGATGGAATAGAGTAAGTTCTCGTATGCACTTTGCTTCTACTTGTATTGTTGCAGTGGGAACGCTTATTTCAGCTTTTTGGATTATTGCAGCCAACAGTTGGATGCAAACACCCGCTGGATTCACGATTGGTGAGAATGGTCTCCTATATCCAACCAATTGGTTAGAGATTATTTTTAATCCTTCTTTCCCTTATCGCTTTATTCATATGGTAACAGCAGCCTATCTTACAACAGCTTTTGTGGTTGGTGGTGTAGGAGCATTTTATCTTTGGAGAAAACGACATGCTCCTCAAGCAAGAATTATGCTTGGTATGGCAACCATTATGGTAGCTTTAGCTGCACCATTTCAGCTGTTCATGGGAGATAGGCATGGATTAAATACACTAAAGCATCAACCTGCTAAGATTGCTGCAATGGAAGGTATATGGGAAACCGAAAAAGGGGCTGGCTTACTTTTATTTGCTTATCCGGATCAGCAAAATGAAATTAATCACTACGAGATAAAAATTCCTAATCTTGCCAGCTTGATCTTAACACATGATTTTTTAGGAGAAGTAAAAGGATTAAAGGAATGGAAAAAAGAAGATAGACCACCTGTAGTATGGGTATTCTGGTCCTTCCGTATAATGGTTGGAGTTGGAATTTTAATGATCATAATTGGGTCAGTAAGTGTTATACAGTATCTTCGTGGCAAATTATTCCAAAGTTGTTTCTTACATGGATGGTGGATATCAATGATGCCGTCTGGGTTCATAGCGTTACTTGCAGGTTGGTTCACTACTGAAATTGGTCGTCAACCTTACACTGTATATGGAATTATGCGCACAATTGAATCATTTTCACCTGCGATTACCGGTCCTCAGGTTGCATGGTCTTTGATTGCATTTATCGTTATGTATACCCTTATATTTGGAGCAGGTAGTTACTATATTCTGAAACTTATATACAAAGGAATTCCTGTCATTAAAGAAGAAGAGCAATTTTATAAACACGGTATTGGAGCTTCAGTGATTGATGCTGGTACATCTGGAAAGGACAACAATCATGTTTGATTTTTCTTCCTTAATTAATTTACCCCTAATCTGGGGATTACTAATTGCCATAGCTGTTTTACTGTATATTTTAATGGATGGGTTTGATTTAGGTATTGGTATTTTACTTCCTTTTGCACCGTCAGATAAATGCCGTGATCACATGATAAGTTCAATTGCACCATTTTGGGATGGAAACGAAACATGGTTGGTACTAGGTGGTGGAGGGTTGTTTGCTGCTTTTCCTCTTGCATATTCAATATTAATGCCTGCTTTTTATATTCCAATCATTATTATGCTGCTTGGCCTTATAGTGCGCGGAGTATCCTTTGAGTTTCGTTTTAAGGCAGAAGGAAAATACAGGCAATTATGGGATTATGCCTTTCATTTTGGGTCACTTGGTGCTGCATTTTGCCAGGGCATGATTTTAGGCGCATTTATACATGGTGTAGAAGTAAACGGACGCAACTTTTCTGGTGGCCAATTTGATTGGGCAAGTGCTTTTAGTGTAATGACAGGCGTTGCTGTGATATTTGGATATGCACTTTTAGGTTCTACATGGCTCATAATGAAGACAGAAAATATAACACAAGAATGGGCACGCAAGGTTGCTTCTTATACGCTTGGTTTTGTAGGTATTTTCATGGGACTAGTGAGTGTAGTGACACCATTTTTAAATGAACGTATTAAAAACTTTTGGTTTAGTATGCCAAATTTTTATTATTTATTTTCTATTCCATTACTCACATCTTGGCTATTTTTCATGCTGTGGTTTGATCTTCAGAATACTAAACGGGAGTACCGTCCATTCTTTCTCAGTATTGCTATTTTTTTTATGGGATATTTAGGTTTAGGAATTAGTATCTACCCATGGATTATACCTTTTCAATATACCATTCTGGATGCAGCTGCTTCTGGGCCAAGTTTATCTTTAATGCTCATTGTTATAATACCGCTTTTACCAATCATTTTAACTTACACTGGTTATTGCTATTATGTCTTTCGTGGAAAATCAAATTATGAACACACATATTAAGGAGTTAGTGACCTTATGGTTAAAACGTTACCCTTAAATCAAGCAGTCGTTCTGGCAATGGCGTCAACTTAAGAGCCTTCATTAGCAAATCCTCCTATGGATTTTCTGACTTCTTGTCATATAAGTAGCTTGACGCTGACATTCAGTTTTCTTTATAATTTTCTTTGTGAAAGAACAAAAATGCTTATTTGTAACGATAGCTGGCTTACCAAATGCTGGGAAGTCTACATTAATTAACAGCATCATAGGCAAGAAAATTGCAATTGTCACCCCTAAAGTGCAAACAACAAGGACGCAAATAAGGGGTGTTGCAACATGCAACAACACACAAGTTGTCTTTACTGACTCCCCAGGAATTTTCTCAGCAGAAACAAAACTTGAAAAAGCTTTAGTCAAATCTGCATGGTCGGCAGTTAAGGATAGTGACATCACTTTGTTGCTTGTTGATGTAAGCAATTATTTGAAAAATATAGAAAGAATTAAGACTATATTTATGCGGCTGCAGCGCACAAAAGGCAGATGCATTTTGGTTATCAATAAAACTGATTTGGTAAAAAGGCCTGAATTAAAGATGGCGCATGAGCATCTGAATTTGCTTTATAAATTTGAAAAGGTTTTTATGATATCAGCATTAAAGAATGATGGACTTTCTGATTTGATGAATTACTTGTCTGAAGTTGCATCGGTGAGCCCCTGGTTTTATGAAGAAGATCAAATAACCGATTCCTCGACAAATTTTTTATCAGCAGAAATTACGAGAGAAAAATTATTCTTGAACTTGCGTGAAGAATTGCCATACTCTACAGCTGTTATAACTGAACAATTTGAGGAAAAAAAAGATAAGAGTTTAGTCATCAAACAGATCATATTTGTGTTGAAAGATAGTCATAAAAAAATAGTGCTAGGAAAAGATGGCAGTAATATTAAAAAAATTAATATCGAAGCGCGTGCTGAACTAGAAAAATTATTTGAGTGCAAGGTACACCTCTTTTTATTTGTGAAAGTGCGACCTTGGATCGACCGTCCGGAGGAGTATATAGGCAATGCTTAATTCTTTATTGGTATTTGATATTGAAACTATACCAGATGTAAATTCCTGCAAAAATTTACTCAATATTAGTGATGATAGTAGTGTAGAAGAGAAGAGGGATGCATTAACAAAATATCATCTTGAAATAACAAACGGGCAAAACTCTTTTCTGCGTCAGCCTTTTCACCTTGTTGTAGTTATTAGTTTTTTACTTTGCAATATAAGCTACCAGAGTGGTTATGAGGTGTTCACACTGCAAGAAATAAGATCTGGAGGCACACTAAATTCCAGTGAAAAGGAGCTAGTGAAAGGATTTTTTAACTACATATCAGAGAAAAAGCCAAGATTAGTTTCGTTCAACGGACGCACTTTTGATATACCAGTGCTGAAGTATCGTGCTATGGTCCATGGCATTCAAGCGGAATATTTTCATAAAGCTGGCGATAAGTGGAATAGTTACAATCAGAGATATAGCAGTGATTGGCATTGTGATTTGCTTGAATCCCTCTCTGATTTTGGAGCTTCTGCGAGAGTAAAAATGAACGAAGTTTGTGCAGCATTTAATCTTCCTGGTAAGATTGGAGTTGATGGGTCACAAGTTATGGACTTATACGATAGCGGCAAGATACAAGAGATTCGAGATTATTGTGAAACAGATGTAATTAACACTTATTTGATTTACTTAAGGTTCATGCATCATCAGGGAAGGATTACTACTGAAAGCTACAACAAAAGTGCGGAAGAGCTGCTTTTAGAGTGCGAAAAAAAAGAATACCTAAAGAAATTTAAAGAAGAATGGGAAAGAACTTGTGGTGGAAAAATTTTACTTCCATAGAATAAATAGTCGAGTTATAATGCACTAACAAGCGAATCTCTGTACTAAATTTTGGTTAATATACACGTTGAGCATATTAAGAAAGTTGCTTTTAAGGTATTGCATTTTACTTTTATTTTCGTTATAAGGTTGCTTTAAGTTGAATTTTCAACATTTTTATACTATTTACATTTAAGATATGATTTCGAAATTTTTTGGGGGCACTTCATGAAAAAGTCTATGTATACTAAAACTGCTCTAGTTTCTTTATTAACTTTATGTTCTTTCAGCAGTTTTGCAGCTGACTTTCCTGATGAGAGTATGAAGGAAATAAAAAAGCAAGAGAGCACAAAAACTTCTGGAAAAACAGAAGTTATGAAAACATCAAATAAAAAACTGAAAGAAAAGATGGACAGAATATGTAATGCTGATCCAAGAAAAAAAGCTGAAGAGCTTAAGAAAAAGGAAGAGATGAGATTAGCAGCCGAGCAGAAGAAAAAAGAGGAGATCAGGCTAGCAAATGAGAAAAAAGCAAAGCTTATAGAGGATTCAAAAGCGAAAGCTCTAAACGCTAAGAATTCTAATATAGAAAAAGGTAAAGTTTCAAAAACTAAGCGTTCTAAAACTAAGAATGCTAAAGTTGAAGCTAAAGATGTAAAGAAGGATATAAAAGTTGTTAACAAAAATACAGAGGAAAAAGGTAAGGCAAGTCCTGTTGTTTCAGTTGGTGGAGTTGATATTATCGATACCAATCAAGGGCAAAGTAATTTAAGAATAACTTTTGGTGGTGTTGTTGATGCTCAAGGTTATGGCAAAGCTGGACCAAGTGGCGCAGATTATAAACGTTATAACGTTATGCCAAACAGATCTACAGAGTATTATAATGCCACTCCAGATATAACAAAAGGAGCAAATCCAATATTCTATGAAGGAATAGGAAATATTGGTGATTACAGCAACGATATGGGTATGATTGCTGATGCAATATTGCACCTCAGAGCAGAAAATAAGAATGAAGATTTAGGTCTTCTTTATGGTGCTGACGTGCAGTTTCATGTCCCAGTGACCGAAGGTAAGGGAGCTTCACAGGGTGTTTATGCTGCAAAAGGCAGAAGTGCGCATGTGTTTGTTAACTCAAAATATGGTGACGTGAAGCTTGGTTACCAATTTGGTCCTGAGGCTCTGATGAGGCTTGATGCAACAAGAATTGCGACTGTTGACGGAGCTGCAGATAGTGACTGGTTCAGAAAAGTGAACTTAGAAGGAAGCGCTGCTAGCTTTCCATTTTATGTAACACCACGTCTTTACACTGAAAGTTTTTCGAGTGAAAGTGAAAAATTCTCTTTCCGTATGGCAGGGAAATATAACAAAGGCGTTATGACTACACTGCCATTTAGAGTTGCTTACTACTCACCAAATTATATGGGCGCAAGATTTGGTATCAGCTACTCACCTCGTTATGATAGTGGTTTGTTTACTGTAAAAGAAACAGTTTCAGAAGATAAAGGCGGTAAGATAGAACATAAGGAAACGATAAAGCATGTCGGCCCAGACTATGAGCACATAGTAAGTGCTGGTGCATCATATGAATATGACTTTGATAAACATAACATAAAAGTTAAAACTTCTGCAGTTGGTGAATATGGCTTTCCAAAGCAACCAAGTAAAGATAAGCATCTTTATAAGGAATTTGTGGAGTATAATGACCTGATGGGTGTTAATTTGGGTGTAAGCGCTGATTATAAGATTAATGAAGATCAAGGCGTAAAATTTGCTGCCTCTTTTGCATACTTGGGCAAATCTGGTCAACCAAGTGGTATTACAAAACCAGGTGCTGATAAATATGAATCAATTAATAGTGCAGATCCTACTGATGGTAAAAGAGTGGGAGGGCTGGAAGCTCAATTTGGTAAAGATAGTATAGATACCATGTATTGGACCGTAGGAGCTGGGTATCAACATGAGAATATCTACACAAGTTTGACGTATTTTGGCAGCAGAATGAATGACAAAGATATGCTTCATGATGGTGCACTTGGCGTTCAATATGATCTGTCTCCTGCATGCAGTAAGAACAAATTTGTTCCTTACGCAGCTCTCCATTATTTTATGACTAACGAAACAGGTAAGCTGAAAGATGAGTCTGATGCTGATGTACCTTCTAACCAAGGAATTCTCCTTCTTACTGGTGTGAAGTTTTCTTTCTAACCAGCCAGTACACACCACAGTTAATTGTGGTGTATTCTTGTCTGTTAGTGTTTATTTGTCGATCAAATAAACATATGGTGTCCTCTCTCCTGTCATCCCAGTGCGTGACACACAACTGTACGAACATTGTGATTTGAGGACACTCCACCAAGAAGGATGTCATCCCAGTGCCCAGACACTGGGATCCAGCTTTCCATGCAACTTCATCAAAAGCGTTTATTCAGCATAAGATCAGCCACTTTTTATGCTCACCAAATCAGTTTGCTTACTTACAAGCAAAATTTCCTGGATTCCAGTGTCAAGCACTGGAATGACACCCTATGGTCACCGGAATGACGCTTTATGGCTACTTAGATGATGAGAAAAGAACACACTGCCCTTATTCTACTGGCCGTATAGCTACTTTCAAATTTAATCAATTAAGCAGGAGGCCCCTATGCAAACCACACTAAAAAATCATTTAGCTGGAGAATTACTTACCACTGCTACGTGCTGGAAATTAACGCTTGCAGGTGGAGAAGTAATGGGATTCACTGACTATGATGAAGACTTAAATATTGATAATATACTCTATAAATCTTCAAGTGGATTTACAGCCAGTAGTATAATATTAAACAGCGATTTAAAGACTGATAATTTGGAAATTGAGGGAATATTAAATAGTGTTGATATCAAAGAAAAAGATGTTTTATCAGGAAAGTACGACTTTGCAAATATTGAGATATTTCTTGTGAATTATAAAGACTTGACCCAGGGAACAATGAATCTACATTCAGGAATTTTTGGTAAAGTGACATTAAGTAGTGGAAGATTTATTGTTGAAATTAGAGGGCTTTCAGCAAAGCTTGAGAGAAGCATAGCAGAATTATACTCTCCTGCATGCAGAGCACAATTTTGCGATGATAAATGTAAAGCCGATACTAAAAAATTTAGTAAAATAAGTACAATCACTAAAGTAATAGACGAAAGAAGATTTGAAGACACGAATTTAACTGAGAGTGATGAATATTATAAGCACGGAGTAGTAAAATTCTTTGGCTCAATAGCGTTTGAAGGTGTAGTAAAAGAATATAAAAATAAAGTAGTTACGTTGTTTACTTCGCCTCCATACCAAATTTTTGCTGGAGATAAATATTCAATACTCGCAGGTTGCGATAAAACATTTCCAACTTGCAGAAGCAAGTTTAACAATACTGTGAATTTTCGTGGTGAACCCTATATACCAGGTTTTTATATTGTTTAGCAGTACAATTTTCAATATTATGAATAAGCATGGAAAGGTGGCTGAGTGGTCTAAAGCACACGCTTGGAAAGCGTGCACATATGAAAATATGTCGGGGGTTCGAATCCCCCCTTTTCCGTATGTTACTTCTAGAATAGTATAAAACCCCCGGTCGCGCACACAACTGTACGAACATTGTAATATGGTACAATGTTACAACTATGCGGTGGTAATTTACGATAAATTCATGTAGCCATTTCAAATTTAGCCATACCAATGTCAGTAAATTGATTAAGCAAATAACACTTGAGTAGCAGTTCCTTCCTACGATTAATTTCAGATTTGTTCCGAAAATTAAACCCGAATGTTTGTTTCAGTCGCGAGAAAAAACTTTCTACATAAGATCTTTTTCCGTAGTTTGTTTGCCTTTTCCACCTCTTCATTCCATCTTCGCTGTATGACTTTATTAGTCTAATTGCAGCATTTCTCTCTGCCATACTTTGGATGCTCTGCTGCATTGTTTTTTTGGAGGAATTTTTGTCTTTATGCCGCATTCATCACACAATTTATAGAGTTTATGTCTGTCATATGCTCTGTCTGCATATAGTGCTTTTATGGCATGCTGAAAATTAACTCCTTTAAGTAAATCGCAAGCTCCATAGTGATCAGACCGTTACTGTATTTTGCAGCTATGGCTTTTTTGCTGTTTATATTCAACATTACATGCAATTTTCTTGTCTGTTCATAGCCACGATATTTTCTATCAGCGCTATTTTCCTTGCTGTGTGTTGTTATAAATGCTGATGCTTGTGCTATCTATGGCAATTTCGATATCTTCCATATTATTTTTATCAATTCTGCAATCATTGATCTTAATATTAAGTTTTTTTTGAAGCTTGCGAATAGCTGATAACTGCCAAATCTCTTCCTATTTGTTGCAAATATCCTTTTATAAACCCGACTGTTTGTCTTAAGCCAATTCTAAAAAGATTAACGATTATATGCACTAAAATCACAACTTTATCACTATAAATATAGTTGCCGCCCTGCATTTTTGGACTATTTTCATACCAATTTTCGATAGCTTTATCGATGTAACGAAAAATATTTCCTCTTTTTTCTAGAAATTTGTTATATTCATGGCAGTTACTAACTCTCATTTTTTGTGGCATATTTTTTCTTCAACAGTTAAATAGCTATTTATAATGAATTTTGTCAGTAGCCACCAGATTTTTTCAGTTGCTATGCAACAAAGCTATCCCAGTGTCAAGCACTGGGATGACAGGAAAAGAGGCTATTTGGATGACATCTTTCTTCTTGGTATAAATTATTTTATATCTCAATGTTCGTACAGCTATGCAAGTTGCCGCATAGTGGATGAGCTCTAAGAGTATAGTTTTTACATAATAATATTTCGTTCATAAATCAATGTTTCAACGTACAGCAAGAACATTTCCATTGTAATTAAGGTTCTTAAGATGTATATTAATGAATCTTGTTTTCAATAAATAATGAAAGTAATAATTGTCATGATAATGTTATTGTGTAGCAGTTACACAATGGCAAGCGAGCGAATAAGTCTGGTGGGTAAAAAACTATCTCAAGGATATGTAGCTCCAGTGCTTACAGAAGATAGCGTTATTTTATCAGATAAGCACGGCGCTTTATATTCCTTTGATATTGATAACTCAAAGGCTATGAATTGGAAATTACACCTCTCACATAGGAAAAAAATTGGTAACATGAGCCTATTGCGTCACGGAGGAAATGTTTTCTTTATAGTGGATAACGTTCTACACACAATAGATGCAAAAACCGGCAAGATTGAGTGGGAAAAAGAATTGAGAGCTCCAGTAAGAGGGAAAGCAGCAGTAATAAATAATAAATTGGCAGTATTGACTATTGATAATTATCTGTACGTGTTTGATATAAAAGATGGCAGCTCCGTTTGGACTTATCAAAACGGTATCAATGAGGTTCGAGGTTTGTATTCCATATCGCCAGCAATTTCTAATGATAAAATAATAGCACCATTTTCAAATGGTGAGTTAATAGCTTTTAATGAAGACGGTAAAAAATTGTGGAGCCAAAAATTGGCTACAAACCTTTTGGATACACAGCTCACAGATGTAACTACTACACCGAGAGTACTTGGCGATACTTTAATAGCTACAAATAATTCTTATATTTATGGCATTGACGTGAAATCAGGAAATATTTTATGGTCAAAGTCACTGCAAGTAAAAAGTGTATCAGACATTGAATCATATTACAGTCCTCTCATTCCTGTAAAGAAACAAAAAGAAGGCGGAAGAATTTTTATAGTTACTAAAGACGATAAAATAATTGGCCTGGATATAAAAAATGGAGAAACAGTCTGGGCATCTGATTTAATAGAAAATACGCAACTATTTGCTCCAATTATGCATGCCCATACACTGTGGGTGACAAGCAATAAAAGTTCAATGTTTGCTTTTCCGGGATCTGAAAGTGCAGGAAAGGTAGTCAAAGTACCTGGTAATGTGTTTCACACTCCAGTGTTTACTCGCAATAAGATATATGTAACAACTGAGGGAAAAGGTGTTTATTCTTTAGAAAATAGGTTTGTTTTTTATGACTGATTATGATTTAATTGTTATAGGTGGTGGCCCAGGAGGCTATAAGTGTGCTATCGCTGCTGCAAAACTTGGATTGAAAGTTGCCTGCATAGATAAAAATAGCATTTTTGGTGGTACGTGCCTGCGGGTTGGGTGCATACCCTCCAAAGCATTGCTCCATTCTTCCTATCAGTATGCTCACACGAAAAATGATCTGTCGAAGCTTGGCATAAAAATTAAGGACGCAAGTTTCGATTTAAAAGAAATGCTAGGCTATAAGGACGCCAGAGTTCAGGAACTTGGAAAAGGTATAGAATATCTGTTTAACCTTCACAAAATCACTAAAATCAATGGGCTTGCTTCTTTTGACCAAGGTAATCTTGAAGTTTCAGTTGAAGGTAAGGTGCTGAAGACAAAAAATATAGTAATTGCAACCGGTTCTGACGTTATTTCTTTGCCAGGAATTAATATCGATGAGAAAGACATTATTTCTTCCACCGGTGCACTATCTTTAACTGAAGTACCAAAAAAACTTGTCGTAATCGGAGCTGGGGCAATAGGGCTTGAAATGTCTTCTGTATGGAGGAGGCTAGGGTCTGAAGTCACTGTAGTAGAATTTTTTGACAGAATCGCTGCAGCAATGGATGGAGAATTAAGTAAGTCTCTACTTTCTAGTCTACAAAAACAAGGAATAAAATTTTTACTTAGCACTAAAGTTGAGGAGATAAAACAAAGTAGTAATTCTTTGAGTGTGAAAGTTTGCTCTGCTCAAGATAACCAAACAAATACTATAGAAGCAGATAAGGTGCTGGTTGCAGCAGGACGCAAACCATGCACTGAGGGTCTTGAAAAAATAGAGAAAGACAGTCGTGGTTTCGTTCAAGTTAACAACAGATATGAAACTAATGTGAAAGGAATATTTGCTATTGGTGATGTGATCGGTGGAGCAATGCTTGCTCATAAAGCAGAGGAAGAAGGGGTAGCAGTTGCAGAGATAATCGCTGGGCAAGTACCTCACGTTGATTATGGAATCATACCATCTGTCATTTACACTCACCCTGCGGTTTCTTCGATTGGTAAAACCGAAGAGGAACTCAAAAATGCTGGCCGTGAATACAAAGTTGGTAAATGTCAATTTGCTGCAAACGGCAGAGCAAAAATCACTGATGATGCTGAAGGATTCGTGAAAGTGCTGACTTGTAGCAGAGCAGATACAATACTAGGTGTGCATATCATAGGAGCATACGCTGACACGCTAATAAACGAAGCAGCGGTTGCAATGGCATATGGCGCAGCAGCAGAGGATATATACAGAATTTGTCACTCTCATCCTGATATAAATGAAGCCTTTCGAGATGCGTGCATCGATGCTTTCTTTAAAAAATAATTGTGGACCTCGGTTCGATCATTGAAAAATGGTATGAGTGGCTGAGGTGCAACAGATCTTATTCACCAAACACTTTGGAATCATACATGAGGGACTTGAAGGATCTTATAAGTTTCCTAAATACTCACATTGGTGGAGAAGTAAATGTTGGTACTCTGAAAAATTTAAGTATACCTGAGTTAAGAAGTTGGCTTACCTCTCGTTACGCAAGAGGTGTAAATGCAAGATCCAACACTCGAGCACTCTCAGTAATCAGAAATTTCTTCAAGTACATAAAAAATAACCACAATATAGACAATGAAGCTGTATTTTCCTTATCAAGGCCAATTCAGAGAAGAACTCTGCCCAAAGCATTATCAATACCTAATATAAAAACTTTATTGAAAGAAATGAAACTATCCGACCTGGGTGAACCTTGGGTGGTAAAAAGAGAAATTGCGATTATCGTCCTGCTATATGGTACAGGCTTAAGAATCAGTGAAGCGTTGAACCTTAGGGTTAGTGATATTAACAATGAAAGTTTAATAGTAACAGGTAAGGGAGATAAACAAAGGCAGGTATTCATTCTTCCGGTAGTAAAAAAGTGTATACAAGAATATGTAAAAGCCTGTCCTTATCTTGGCACTAATAATGAAACACAATATCTTTTTTTGGGAGTAAGAGGAAAAAAATTGGGAAGAACTTATGTGGCTAATCGTTTGCAGAAAATAAGGAGAATATTAAATCTGCCAGAAATCTTATCTCCACATGCATTTCGTCATAGTTTTGCTACTCATTTGCTTCAGGAAGATATTGACATAAGATCAATACAACAACTGCTTGGCCATTCAAGCCTGGAAACTACTCAAGTTTACACTCACCTCAATTATCAAGATGTTTTTAATATGTATAAGAATTTCCAACAAAGTTTGGAGAAGAAGCCAAAACCCTTGTAACTCGAGGATTATCTGTGGCACTACCAGGTCCTATGTCTTTTTCATCTCCTTTGTATAAAAAATATCCTACTAAAAGAAGAACAAGTGCAACTGCTGCAAGACAAGCACCTATTACTGGATAATCGTATAAAACTGCTAAACATGCACCAACAGCAAACGCTCCAGACAACACAAAAGCAGCAGAAGCGTAGTTGCTTAGTTTTCTACCAGGAGAAATTGCTTGCGAGGATTTTTCGTTTTTATTACTCAGACTTTTAGTACGGAGCAGTCTATTTTCTGATGAAAGCCTATCTCTTTCTTCAGTCAGTCGAGCTACTTGATTAGTAAGAGCGCTAATCCTTGCTTGCTGACTTAATTTCTCTTGCTTTGCACTATCCAGCTCTTGCTCTGTTTCTGCAAGTTGAGCTTTTATTTTTTCAAGCTCAATTACAACTTCTTGAAAAGCTCGCTCAAAACCTGCTGGTATATTATTCGTATTTGCCACAGGTTGTTCCACACTTGCAGGAAATTTTTCATTTAGATAATTTTTAATGGACTCAGTTGGCTCACTAGCATTTCTCAATGCAGCAGTAACAATTGCACGATTTATGAAGCAATTATCCTTTACCAATTCTTTTACATCATCTAGATCTTTTCTATTAATAGTACCGGTTAATCGCTCTTTAATGGCTTGTTCAATTATTTGCTTCACCCATGGATTTTTCTCTATATCTTGTATTGGCTTTATTTGACTAAAATCTAGGTCTTTATGTTTTAAAAGTTTAGTCAATACTTCTTCGTTATCTAATGTTATTCCTTGTAAACATGATTGAATAATTAAGCTAAGCAGCGTTTCTATTTCTTCATTTCGGCTTCTTTTCCAGCAATTAGGGTTAAATTCTTGATTTAATGGTCTTTTCGCTTGGTAAATGTTTCCGCTAGAAAGAGCATCTAATAATTCTTTTCCTTTCTGTGCTCTTTCTAATTCTAGTTTTATTGTGTCCTCAAATCCTCTTGCAATACAATTCACAGAGCTTTTATATTTATAATTTCTGACATTAGTGCTTGCATTTGGGTGCGTGAGCAATATTTTTACCATATCTCTAGCTCCAACTTGGCAAGCAATATGTAGGGCTGTATTTTTTTGTATTAAGGGTGTCCTTACCTCCTCCTTTACACCGTCATAGCTTTCTGTCAAAACCTTGAAACCAATATTTTCTTCATGATATCCTACAAAATGATCAGTAGTAAACCATATAGGTTCATTATCATCTTTCGTTACTATTTCATTACTATCAATGTACTTGAATTTACTAGCGTTTATTGATCCCCGTCCATTTCTTAGTGTAAAGCGCTTGGAACCCAAAAAACCATCACGTACTATTTCTTTTCCAAGGTATTGAAAAACTACATGACCTTGGCTGTCTTTCTTTTGCCTTTCCTCATAAACATATTCCCTACTTCGAGCGTTAATATCGATACTGCTATTTTGTATAAGCAATTTAGCCATTTTTTCTAACATGGGTTGTCTACCATAAGTGACATCACAGGCTCTAGCAATAGACATCAAAGGTGTCGTGCCTTCTTCATCAAACGCATTAACATCCGCATCTCCTTCCAAAGCTTGTTTAAAAGCTTCTAGGTTTTCATCATCAATAGCTTTAAATAACTTTTGTGTCGGTGCATCTAGAGTTCTCTGATATCTGTAACCATTAGTATTTGTCCTATTCTCTCCATAAGGCATATTAAACCCATCTAATAATTTACTAACATAATTATGTAAAAGAAAAGGAAAATTGCAAGCAATTTATCTAAAATCCTAGAATTAACTACGACTCCAAAAACTTTTCTGCATCAAGCGCAGCCATGCATCCTGTTCCTGCTGCAACTACTGCCTGACGATATACCTTATCTTGAACATCACCTGCAGCAAACACTCCTGCTTTACTAGTTAAAGTTGTTCCAGGTTTTGTAATTATATAACCCTGCTGATCCATTTCAACAAAGCCTTTAAAAATACCTGTATTTGGTGCATGCCCAATTGCAATGAACACTCCATCCACTTTTAATTCTTGAGCTTCCGTTGATTTAACTATAATACCAGTAACTTTTTTCGGATTTTCTTCTCCAAGAATCTGCTCTACGGTATGGTTCCACATTACTTTTATTTTATCATTTTTAAAGAGCCTATCTTGCATTACTTTTTCCGCTCTCAATTTATCACGCCTGTGTATTAATATCACTTCTTTGGCAAATCGAGTTAAAAATATTGCTTCTTCAACAGCAGTGTTTCCACCACCAATCACGGCTACAACTTTATTCCTAAAAAACGCACCATCACAAGTTGCACAAGCTGAAACTCCGTAACCTTGAAATTCTTTTTCACTCTTGAGACCAAGCCATTTTGCTTGCGCACCGGATGCAATTATAATTGCATCTGAATAGTAGTCATTAGTATTACCAGAAGATCTAAACCTATACTCATTAGAATCCTCAAGTTGTTCAACGCTTTTTATCTCATCATCTATTATTTTTGCTCCAACCTTTTCTGCATGCAACCTCATTTGCTCCATTAGTTCTGGACCCTGTATTGAAACAAAACCAGGATAGTTTTCAACATCTGTAGTAATTGTAAGCTGACCACCAGGCTGCATTCCCGTTACTATAATTGGCTCTAAGTTTGCACGTGCTGCATATATAGCGGCAGCATAACCCGCTGCCCCAGATCCAATAATAAGAACTTTTGTACTAAATTTATAATTCTTCACTGTATGAGTTTAGATAATCAGCTACTCCTTCATCGCTTGCCTGCATTGCTGGCTTACCTTTTTTCCACCCTGCTGGACACACCTCACCATGCTCTTCATTATGTTTAATTGCATCAACGATTCTAACGAATTCATCGATATTACGCCCTAAAGGCAAATCATTTATCGATTGATGACGTACAATAAATTTATCATCAATAACGAAAGTTGCTCTCAGCGCAATTGAGTCATCATATAAGACCCCATAGTCTCTTGATATAGACTTTTTGATATCAGACACTAAAGTGTAGCTAATCTCTCCAATACCACCATCATTAACTGGAGTGTTTCGCCATTTATAATGTGAAAATTTTGAATCTACACTTATTCCTATCACTTCAACACCACGCTTTGCAAACTCATTTATTCTATTATTGAGCGATATCAATTCAGTTGGGCAAACAAAAGTAAAATCAAGTGGATAGAAAAAAAGGACAGCATACTTATTTTTTATGCGCTTACTCAGACAGAAATCATCAACAATTTCTCCGCCGGAGAGAACAGCTGGAGCAGTAAAATCGATAGCAGATTTTGTTACAAGATTCATAATTGACCTATTCTTTTAAAACAACTCTAATTTTACATCTTGATAAACTTATATGCAAGTTTTCTTTAGTTTTAGTCCTATAAAAACTTCCTAAAATAGCTCTTCTTTTTTACCGATAAGATACAATCCAGGTTGGAATACTGAGTTGGTGAGTATAAAATTCTACGTCATGCCACCGCGAACCGTCATACCGCCACGGTATCTCAGCCGCTCACAAGTAGCGGGATGACGGTTGTCGTTTAGCTATAAATGTTAAAAAATTTACCAAACAAAAAAAAGGCAAAAGAAGCCCCGTGGTTGGCTAATTACTTACATTATACTTTCAAGTATGGCGTTTTTTTATTCTAAACGTTTAATAACCGCGATTCAGTTGCTTTTAAGCCGCAACTAATCTAAATTATAAACATTAAGAAATTTACTAAACAGAAAAAAAGGCAAAAGAAACCCTAGGGTAGCTAGTTATTCACTATCCATTTTTTAAGTTGGCGTTTTTTTATGTTTTAAATGCTTTATAAGCGCATTTTAGCTTATATTAGGTAAAAACCTAGAAGTTTTATAAAGACATAAGGTGCACATAGTGCAAAAAATTAAACATGAGACGCCAGATACGTGAGTTTTTTTGTCATTTAATCTGTACAGAGAAGATAAATAAATAGCTTCAGTTTCATGATAAGGGAGTTGGCGGAGTTTGTCAAGTAAGTTTTTCGCTTCTGCGGGCTACTTGAATAACGGCTACAATGTTCATACAGCTATGTACATAGCTGGAACCCAAAAAAAGAACCAAGTAGCCAAGGCTACTTGGATGACAAAAGGTAATACAAGAAATCTATTGGCTCTCGTATATCTTAGTGAAACTTAACAAGTTTATCTATAGTTTTAGTGATGATTCTTGGAGTATCCGGAGAAACTGCTGAGCTCAGCCTATTTAACCGCTCTATAGCGAACTCGCTATTCTCATTTGCTATGAAATCACATAAAATATTTTCTATATCCTTAGTAACACTTTCATGCTTTCTCAGAGGATGATTATGTGGATACCTACTGATGGTTTTGATACTGGAATACTCAACAAAAGCTTGATCCTTAAAAGCAAGTTGTCTCAATTTCTCTTTGAATTTTCCTTCTTCCTCTTTTGCTAAAAGGCGAGACTTTATCAGTGATTTTATAATCAAATTTATAGCTTGATGTATTTCAGAATGCACTATAACTTTAATGGTATTTTCTTCTACTATACAATCATAAATATTTTTTTCGCTCTGTAACGACTCTATTAATTTCTTGCTACTTTGTGAATTCAATTCCAAATTCTCCTCACTCATAGGAGTTATTATGAAGGTGTTCTTACTCACTCTGATGTTAAATTGTGGAGAGCCTTCAGAAAAGGAAAATGCTACATCCTTAAATTCAAGTGCATGATTGTATGCAGCAAAAAGGGTGTGTGCTATAACACTGCTGGGCACCTTCATTCCATGTTTACTCAGGTGGTTCAATACATTTTCAACCTCATGATATGTAAAGTCTGTATCTTTTAGCAATTCAACAACTTCTATGCCGTTGTGTTGTTTATACTCTATTCTCACTTCTTCTGTAAAAAGTGTTTTAGCTGCTATATGTTTATCAAGCACTGTGAAAATCTTGATGAAATTCTCTAAATCTTGTTTGTTAACTAATTCGATACTAATTAAGTTTCTGCTAATAATTGAAATATTTTTTGTCATTTTTTCCCACTAAAAAAACTCACTGAATGAATTGTATTTTTAATTCATTAAGAATTGTTTAAAGTGAGCATACTAGTTTTCATTTACGTATTACACGACAAAACAAGATAAAAAGTTACATAAAATCATCATGTGGTATAACACACTCTCCACATTCATCATTGCTGTTTGTGTAGGTTGTGACATCAGTGTGATTGTCATTATTATTTAGCATATCATCCAACTTTCCTTCTTTTTCAAGATCCATCAATTTGTCACACCCCCCAATGTGCTTATCGTTGATAAAAATCTGTGGAACTGTTCTAACGTTATACTTTGATTTTATGTCGTTAAATAGATCTGAGTTTTTGAGCACATCAATTTCTTCATACTTCACACCTTTTTTATCTAGTAAATCCTTTACCCTTATGCAGTATGGACAGCCCTTCTTTACATATATCACAACATTTTTCACAATTTATCTCCGTAGCTTACTAAAATATAGTTATTATATATAAGAAACATGTAAAAACATCAAATTGTATGAAAATTATTTATAATTGTGAGCAAGGAATAGAAAATAATATAGCACTAACCTTCGGAAATTTCGATGGCATTCATTTAGGACACGAGTTTGCAATTTCTACTCTAAAGAAGGTAGCACAAGAAAGAGGATTACCCTCTGCAGTTTTAACTTTTGAGCCTCACCCATCAACTGTTTTATTTGGTAGAAACAATTTTAGGTTAATAGACCAAGAACAAAAAAAGGAACTAATCAGCAGCTATGGTATAGATTACTTATATATTATTAATTTTAATAGAGGTTTTTCTGAGGTTAGCTGCGATGACTTTATCAGTGAGATTTTAATAGATAAATATGGCGCTAAACACATAATTGTCGGAGAAAATTGCACTTTTGGTCATAAACGATTGGGTAATATATTAACTCTAGAGAAATATTCTGAAATATATGGATACTCTTTGACTAAATTAGAGCCATTAACAATTGACGGCAAAATTTGCTCTTCTTCTTCAATAAGGGAGTATGTACAAAGGGGCGAAATAGAAATTGCTAATAAATTGCTCGGCAGGCCTTATCAAGTTTCTGGTGTTGTGACAAAAGGTGCATGTAGAGGTAGAGAAATAGGATTTCCAACCATAAATATTCCTATAGAAGATTGCATGATAAAACCTAAGTTTGGCACATATTACGCTAGAGTGACTTTTCCTGATAGTAATCCAAATTGGTTATATGGAGTAGTCAATATTGGTATGAGACCTACTTTTAAGGATCTGAAAAAGCCTATAATAGAAATGCACATATTCGATTTTGATGAAGACGTATATAGTCATAAAGTCAATATACAACTTTTAAAATTCATAAGGTCAGAAAAAAAATTCCATAGTATTGAGGAGTTAACAAAACAGATAAATTATGATATACTTAAAGTTTATAGGTTAAAGGCAAATTTATGAAAAAGTTATGCTTAGTTGTTATATTAATTATAGTATTGATTGACCAAACGAGCAAATTGTACATAAACTCATTGATTGATGAAGGAGAATCAATTGAGATCGCTAGTTTTATAAAACTAGTTGAAGTTTGGAATTCAGGTATTAGTTTTGGAATGTGTAGCGCTTTACCACATGGCGGTTTCTTTTTTTCAGCATTTTCAATACTAATAATTGGTATACTTGCATATTTGATATACAAGTCTGACGATCAGTCAACTTACCTTGGTTTTTCTCTGATGATTGGTGGAGCAATCGGAAACGTAGTTGATAGGATCTATTGGGGAGCTGTATATGATTTCATATATTTTCATATTGATGATTGGTATTGGCCAGCCTTTAATTTAGCAGATTTATCTATAGTTTGTGGAATGTTTACATTGTTATATAAGTGGTATATATACGATATGCTTATTTCTAAACAAAATGAGGAATAAAATAATTGTTTTTATATTAGGTCGAAATAATGCTTCATAAG
This sequence comes from Wolbachia endosymbiont of Rhagoletis cerasi, assembly GCF_018454475.1. Lineage (NCBI taxonomy): Bacteria > Pseudomonadati > Pseudomonadota > Alphaproteobacteria > Rickettsiales > Anaplasmataceae > Wolbachia > Wolbachia endosymbiont of Rhagoletis cerasi. The sequence continues at coordinate 110,866 of NZ_JADCNC010000009.1, forward strand.
TTTTTTAGTTTTCTTATACTACCTGTACTTTTTTTTACTTACCCAATTTCTTCGAATGCTTTAAACATAGAGCACAACATAAAATATACTAAACTCAGTAACGGACTAGATGTTTATGTTGTTTCTAATCATCGGATTCCAGCCGTTTTACATGCAGTAATATACAAAGTTGGGGGAATGGATGATCCAATCGGCAAAGCAGGATTGGCTCACTACTTTGAACATTTAATGTTTGAAACTACAGGGAAGTTCACAGATATAGAAGCCACTATGAGTAGCATTGGGGCTCAATTTAACGCATTTACCACTAAAGAATATACCTGTTATTTTGAGTTGATCCCCAAAAAAGATTTACCACTTGCAATGGAAGTTGAAGCAGATAGAATGGGCAGCTTTAATGTTACTCAAGACAAAATAGATAGAGAAAAAAACATCGTATTAGAAGAAAGAAAGATGAGATTTGATAACCAACCTCATAACTTGTTATGGGAAGAAATGGATAGTGCATTTTACCGTACTGGCTATGGTAGGTCTGTTATCGGCTGGGAGAGCGATATCAAAACTTACAATTTGGATGACATAACGAGGTTTCATGATAACTATTATCACTCCGGCAATGCAATATTACTGATTGTGGGTGATGTGGAACTTGATGAAGTAGTGAAATTAGCAGAAGAAAAATATGGCGAAATTAAAGCTAAGCCTGTAATGAGAAATTACCCAAATCAGGATCCAGTGCATAATGCAGGTCTATCGGTGACCTTAGAGAGCACTGAAGTAAAAGAATCAGTTTTATATTTTCGTTATCGTGTTCCCTTATTTGATCACATAAATGAAGCCTCTGCTGCTCATTTAGCGGTTGACATTTTAGGTGGCGGCAAATCCAGCAAACTGTATAAAGATTTGGTTTTAGATAAAGATGTGGCAGTATCAGTGTTTGCTTATTATAATAGCCTAGCTTTTAGTGATGGCTACATTGATATTATGATAATTCCAAAAAGTGGCGCTAATTTAGATATTGTTGAAAGAGAGTTAGATAATGCTATTAATGGCTTCGTATCTAAAGGGGTGACGAGCGAGGAATTACAAAGCTCAAAATATAGGTATAAGGCAGCACAGTTTGATAATCTATCTGACTTAACTCATATAGCGATGTTCTATGTGCCACACCTTGCACTTGGTATTCCACTTGATGAAATAGATATTTCATATAGCAAGATTAATGATGTCAATCTAGAGGATGTAAATAATAAAATCCGTGCTATTTTTTCTGCTAATAAGTTAATTGGTCGTTTATTACCAAAAGGAGATAATAATGAGAATAAGTAAAATTATATTTCTATTTTTTTTCTGTCTAGGCTTTAATTTACAAGCAAGTGGTAACCTAAATATAGAGGAGGTCACTACCCGTAAAGGATTTAAGTTTTTATTTGTAGAAAATCATGATTTGCCAAAAGTTTCACTAAATATATCGTTCAAGGATGCAGGTTATGTGTATGAGAATAAGGAAAAACAGGGGCTTGCTTGGTTTACTTCTCTTGTAATCCAAGAAGGGGCAGGAAAAAATGATGCCAAAGATTTTGCGAAAAAGCTTGAAGATAAAGGGATTAGTTTAAATTTTATTGCTGATTTAGAAGCATTTAGGGTTTCATTAAATACTTTGTCTGACAATCTAGAGGAAGCAATTTCATTACTGAGCGATACTATAATGCGTCCTAAAGTTGACCCTGAAGGGTTGAATAGAGTTTTCGAGAAAGCCAAAGTTGATTTTAATAATCTTGAAAAAAATCCTTATTTTGTTGCTGGAAAAGAATTAGATACGTTATTGTTTAAAAAACATCCTTACTCAAAAAGTGTGTACGGTACTCTTGATACTATAATGAGCATTACTAGAGACGATGTTTTAACATACATAAAGCGTAATTTTGCTAAAGATAACATAGTTATCAGTGTTGCTGGTTGTACAAAAAAAGAAGAAATTATTACGCTATTAGATAAATATTTATCTAAATTGCCGTCAAAAAGATCAAAAGTTAGAAAAATACCTGTAAAAAATAATTTTGGTTCTGCAGAAAGTAAGAATATTTTTATGGATATACCACAGAGTGTGATACTTTTTGCTCAAAAAGGTATAGCTTATGAAGATCCTAATTATTATAACGCTGGTGTCTTAATTGATGCACTTGGTGGCATGAGGCTGAATTCAATATTAATGACAGAACTGAGGCAAAACTTGGGTATTACTTATGGTGTTTATGCAAGTATTATTTCCAATAAACATGGAAATATTATATCTGGATTTATAAGTACTGATAGTTCTACTGCTGGCAAAGCTATATCAGCAGTAAAAGATACATTTAGCAGAATAAAAAAGCAAGGAATTGACGAACAATTGTTCAAGGATGCAAAAATTGGCTTGGTAAATAATCTTGTCCTTTTCCTGTCCAATAACACAAATACAGCAACGCTGCTAGATAATATGCAGATAAATGATCGTGATGTTAACCGTATAAATAATTATGCGGATATCATTAATGATGTTAAATTAGAGGAAGTAAACGAACTGGCAAGTTCTTTACTGGAACCTGAAAATTTATTTTTTGTTGAAGTTGGAAAAAACGCTCAAGGTCAATAATTATTACAGTCATATATCTTCTGCTATTGACCTTACTGCTTCTACATAACACTTATGCTCCTCAGCTAGAATGCGTTCTGAGAGGCTTTGAATATCATCAGCTGGTAACACTGGTACAACAACTTGAGCAATTATGGCTCCAGCATCAACTTCAGGAGTGACATAATGTACAGTACAACCTGTAATTTTTACACCTGCTTTTAGAGCTTGCTCTTGAGCGTTTAGGCCTTTAAAAGACGGAAGTAAAGAGGGATGAATATTTATCACCTTGTTATGCCATTTACTCAGAAAATCAGCTTTGAGAATTCTCATAAACCCTGCAAGGCAAATTAAATCAACCTTATGTTGAACAAGTATTTCGTGAATTTTACCAGCATCAAGCGGTTTATCTTTAACAATAAACGCTGAGATTCCTGCTTGCTCTGCTATTTTCAGACCAGCAGCTTCGCTATTATTTGTGATAACACATGCAACTTCTGCGGAAAAATTCTGATCTTGACATGCTTCTATTAAGGCCTGCATATTCGACCCCCTACCTGAAATTAGTATTCCGAGTTTTATCTTTTTCATTATAGCACAGTTAGTTTAGAATTTAGTTAATACTAACAAAACAGCTCAAAAGGAAAACTTATTTTATAGCAAAGAAGGCAGACTAAACTCTTTATATAAGTGGACCTCTAATTTTGGACCTCACTGGACAACACAAAATAACGAATAGCCCCATGTACCCAGCTAAAACTAGCTTTAATGCTTAGATATTGTGCTATTTTTGTATAATATACTACTATAAGTATATATTTTTGTAATCGCGTTATTATTTATTTAACAAAGTATTAGTATAATTTATTACACTGGATTAAATGGAGAAAGTTCAATGAGTAAATTACCGAACAATGCAAAAATAGGTAAATCTCAGGTTACTCAGTGGGAGGTAATAAAAAATTGTGAATATGCTGATAATTGCTTGTCAAAAATAGTAACTTTGTACGTTATTAGAATAACTCAGCTATCAGATTTTTATACGAGTGACGAACCTGAAATTAACACTGTTTTAGCAAGAATAAGCGTGACAAGTGAAAATGTATTTTTAAACAAGGCTACTACTATTGAAGTTATGGAAGGTATTTTTCCGTATAAATTCAACAGCAAGAAGAGAAATAACGTATTAAGGTTAGAAGATTTGTATAATTATTTATGTTCTATTGTTAACAATAGCCTTCCAAAAGAAATGCTTGAAAGTCTTGTAAGGGAATATAAGGATGCTGTTAACTTATTTAAAGCAATTACTTAACTGAACGTAGTATTTTTAAGATTTTATTTTCTATTTCAGAAATGCCGCTTTCAAGATCTTTATCTATCAAATACATGGTAGAGAAATATGTTTTCTGCTTACTTTCAACATTGATAGTTAAAGTTCCGGGAGTGATTGTGACTGAATTGGCAAATAACGCAATGCTTTCATCATTATGCCCTTTGCATTTTCTTAGAATAATGATTGGCTCAAGCTTAGATTTGAGTTGTAGCACCTTTTTTGTTACATAAACACTTGATAAAATGATTTGGTACATTAACCATGGTATATAACTTACTAACTTATAAAACGACAGTCTACTCGTACTATTTAAAATCTGGCTAAGAGCTCTTTCAGCGTTTATCAACCTTCTAAAGATAAACGATGTGAATATAGAGGAAAACACTCCACAAAAAATAAAAAACGGCTCAAAATAACCAGACAATACAGTCCATAGAACAAATAAAATTATAAATGACAGAGAAAAAAACTTGATTTCCTTCCTAAAGTTGAGGTTTTTCATAGTCTGTAATATAACTTAAATGACTCTTTAAGGAAAGATAATAACGAATATTTAGGTTCTTGACTTCTATGTTAAAAGATATAACAACTAAGTTATGTATTTTAAGTGAGGAAGTTATGAAATATGACAAATTTATGGAAATATTAAAAAAAATAAATGACCTTTCAGATTTGAGCAAGGACAATATAGTTGAAAAAATAAAAGCTAAGTTACAAGAAGAAGATCCAGATTTATGTCAAGAGTGGGAAAAGAGTAAACCTGACAACGATAGTGGATCTGGCATAAATTACATATTTACTATATCTCGTGGTCAAAATTCTAAGGAAGTCAAATTGTTACATCTTGCTTCTTATTGGAACTGTGCAAATGTAGCAAAAGCTCTGATTGAAAACGGGGCAGATATTAATGCAGAACATGATAATAAAATTACTCCTTTACATATTGCTGCTCACTATGGCCACGAAGATGTAGTAACCATTCTAACTGGAAAAGGAGCAATTGTTGATGCAAAAAATGGTGATGGATGGACTTCTTTACATTTTGCTGTTGAAAAGAACCACGAAAATGTAGTAAACACTCTAATTGGAAAAGGAGCAAATGTTAATGCAGAAAATGATAAAGGATGGGCTCCTTTACATCTTGCTATTACAAATGGCCACAAAGAGATAGTACAAGTTCTATCAAAAGCAGAAGGAATCAACGTTGATGCAAAAAATAGTGATGGGTGGACTCCTTTACATCTTGCTGCTGCAAATGGCCGCGAAGATATAGTAGAAACTCTAATTGAAAAAGGAGCAGATGTTAATGCGAAAGATCATTATAAATGGACTCCTTTAACATTTGCTTTTCAAAAAGGCCATGAAGTGGTAAAAGGAGCTCTATTAAAGGCACAAGAGAACATCAAAGCTTTGCATTCAGCTGTTAAACATAATAATGAGGAGGAGGTGAAAAACCTATTAAATAAAGGAGTAAACGTTAATGCAAAAGATGATGATGGATGTACTCCTTTACATCTTGCTGCCAGAGAGGGCTGCGAAGATGTAGTAAAAATTCTCATTGCAAAAGGAGCAAATGTTAATGCAAAAGATGATGATGGATGTACTCCTTTACATCTTGCTGCTGAAAATAACCACATAGAGGTAGTAAAAATTCTAGTTGAGAAAGCAGATGTTAATGCAGAAGGTATTGTGGACGAGACTCCTTTACATCTTGCAGCCAGAGAGGGCCATAAAGATGTAGTAGACATTCTAATCAAAAAAGGAGCAAAGGTTAATGCAGAAAATGATGATAGATGTACTGCTTTACATCTTGCTGCTGAAAATAACCACATAGAGGTAGTAAAAATTCTAGTTGAGAAAGCAGATGTTAATATAAAGGATGCTGATAGATGGACTCCTTTGCATCTTGCTGCTGAAAATGGCCACGAAGATATAGTAAAAACTCTAATCGCAAAAGGAGCAAAGGTTAAGGCAAAAAATGGTGATAGACGTACTCCTTTACATCTTGCTGCTAAAAATGGCCACGAAGATGTAGTAAAAACTCTAATCGCAAAAGGAGCAGAGGTTAATGCAAACAATGGTGATAGACGTACTCCTTTACATCTTGCTGCTGAAAATGGCAAAATAAAAGTGGTGGAAGTTCTGCTACACACTGAAGCAGACCCTTCATTAAAAGATGTTGATGGAAAAACGCCAAGAGACCTTACTAAATATCAAGGTATAATTCAGCTTTTAGAGGAAGCGGAAAAAAAGCAAACGTTAAAAAATGAGAATAAAAAAACGCCAAAGGATCTTACTGAAAATAAAGATGTAATGCAGCTTCCAGAGAAAAAGGAAGAAAAACAGGTTGGAAAAAATGCAATTGTGAAAGAAAAAGAACAATCTGCAAAAAATGCAATTGTAAAAGGTGTTATTGTGTGTTTTGTAACTGCAGTGATAGTTGGTGTTGCACTTGCATTTGCTACTGCCCTATCTGTACCAGCAATAATTGGACTAGCTGCAGGATCTGCGCTCATAGTTGGTGCTGGTCAATATATAATGTCAAAGCCTAAACCTGAAATGTCAAAGCCTAAACCTGAAATGAAAGAAGTAAAGGAACCTGTGCCTAGAGAGACAGAAAAAGCACTTATTTGATTTTTGTTATCCTGTTGCTATCAGACTAGCCTGGCACCTTATATTTATTGGGATAACTGTTTTATTATGAATTAAGTCAAAAACTCTGTAATATATTGAAGCTTAAAGATATCTTTAGATATGGAAGTTATTGCAGAAAATAGGAAAGCAAGGTTTGAATATTTCATCTTAGAAGAATTTGAAGCGGGTATGGTCTTATTAAGCAGTGAAGTTAAATCGCTAAGAGAAAGAAAAGTAAATATTTCCGACGCCTACGTTGTTGAAAAGAATAGCGAAGTATGGCTGCACAATATGCATATTGCAGAATATAAAGCTGCGAACCGAAAAAATCATAAACCAAAAAGGGAACGTAAATTACTCTTGCATAAAAAGGAGATAAATAAACTAATTGGTCAAATCAAGACTGCTGGGATAACTGTTGTGCCGCTTTCGGTCTATTTTAACGATAAAGGATTTGCAAAAACTAAAATTGCCATTGTAAAAGGAAAAAAACTCTACGATAAGAGAGCAACCATAAAACAGAGAGAGTGGGATCGTGAAAAAAGTAGATTGTCTAAGAATAATTTATAGCAAAATATGTCTTTAAATCCAGTAATTTTCAGCATCGGTCCTGTTTCTATATATTGGTATTCCTTAGCCTACGTTTTGGGTATAGTGTTTGCATATTGGTATTTACATAAGCTAGATGACCAAAAAATATTTACTAAGAATTTTTACGATTCGTTATTAACAGCCACTATTGTAGGTATTATCCTTGGAGGTAGACTTGGCTACGTATTGATATATGATCCAGTTCTTTATATAAGCAACCCTATTGAGATATTGAAGACCTGGGAAGGAGGGATGTCATTTCATGGTGGTGCTATAGGAGTTTTGCTTGCAGTAATAATTTCGTGTAAAAGACATAATATCCCTACATTTTATGCACTGGACCTAGTTTCTTGCGGAGTTCCCATAGGTTTATTTTTAGGTCGCATAGGCAATTTTATAAACGGAGAGTTATTTGGCAGAGTTACAACTATGCCATGGGGTATGGTATTTCCAGAGAGTGGTGATAATTTGCTGCATCATCCAAGCCAGCTTTATGAGGCACTTTTTGAAGGACTGCTACTTTTTGCAGTTGCAAATTCACTGTTTTTCTTAACTAGAATAAGACTGTATCACGGTGCGTTAACTGGTATTGCAGTTATGTGGTATGGAATAGCACGTTTTTTCGTTGAGTTTTTTCGCGAACCAGACTATCAAATTGGCTATTTGTGGCTTGATTTAACTATGGGGCAGTTGCTTTCTATACCTATGGTTTTGCTAGGAATGCTTGTATATCTAGGCGCATTAAATTTAAAATTTAATACGAAATCTGTCACATAGAGAAAAGGTGAGTTCAATAGAAAAATGTAGCCAGAAGCCCCACATTATGCACAATTGTACGAATTTTCTGCGTTGCAGTAGAATGAATCGGTGGGCTTTGTTGCATCGCTAGCTATGATGGATTAAAGATAAAAAAGGTGGAGAATATCAGTAGCTTATTATTCTGGTATTTATAACAAGAACGGTCAGTGAATACCTAAATTTGAGTAAAAGAAATTTCACTACCACTCACTAATCTGGCTAAAATTCAAGAATTTCAATGCTTTAGCTATTTTCAATAGAATTAAATTTATTAATATAAATAACAAATTACTATTCTTAAATTTGATCAGATTGATTGCAAAAAAACAAGATTTTCAATAAGTTGCTTATAATCCTAATTATAGTTAGCCTTTCATAAGTAGCGATGCAACAAAGCCATCCCAGTGTCAGCTACTTTCATGACACCATTTGCTGTGCAGTTTACCTTCAAAAATGAATGTTCGTACAGCTATGGAATGAATCGCGGTATGACGTAGCTTCGCTATAGGCAATGAAGGAAATATTAACTATACTTCTTTTTACCATTGTTTATATTTCCTATTCACATATATTAATATTTTACTCACTTAAAGTAAGCTAACTACCGTTATTAATATTTTTGTAATAAAAATTGTATATGGTGCATGTAATCAAATTAAGAGGAAGATTGTGGAAATTACGCCATCAATAAAAAAAGAATTGAAGCAAAGTACTCTATATGTTTGCCTAGAAAAATGCAAAAGTGCATTTTGGTTTATCTTTTGGTTTAGTGCGGGAATCAATTTATTAATGTTATTCCTACCACTTTATACCTCTCAAGTGCTTGATCGGGTGATATCGAGCGAAAGTGTATCAACACTAACTATGCTGACAATTATCACTTTATCTGCATTTGCATGTTCTGCAATGCTTGAAACTTGTCGATATTTAGCCATGGCAAAAATAGGTGATTGGATCGATAAAACTGCAACACCAGATCTGATAGTAAGGTCAATCAGGCTAACGTCAGTGCAGAGCTCAACTTCAAGTGGTGAAGCAATACGAGATCTCGGAGTGATAAAAAATTTCATTACAGGAAATGGTATATTCTCACTGTTTGATACTCCATGGTCGTTAATTTACCTTGTTGTGATTTTCATGATACATACCTCCACGGGGTTTATAGCTATTACTGGAATTATTATATTAGTCTCTATGGCAATATGGAATGAACTTGCCACTAAACGAATATTACAAGAAACCAACGAAGAAACTATACGGAATATCAATGCTATAGATGTTGCAACAAGAAATGCAGAAGTGGTTGAAGCTATGGGCATGTCAGAATTCATAGTCTCTGATTGGTGTAAACGAAATGATCAGAATCGAGCAATGCAAATTAAAGCACAAAATCGCTCTAATGTAATTACTGGAATCACTAAGTTTTTGCGCTCAACTCTGCAAATATCAGTAATTGGAACAGGTGCATTACTTGCAATCACAGCTCATAAGACTGCCGGTAGCATCATCGCTGCTTCAATTTTAATGGGTAGAGTATTAGCACCATTTGATGCTGCGGTTCATACTTGGAAGTTTTTAAATCAGGCTAGAATGTCATATGGAAGGCTACAAAGACTTATATTAACATCGCCAAAAAGAGAGCAAACGATGGCTCTACCAGAACCTGAAGGAAAATTGGAATTTGATAGAGTATTTTTTACTCCTTATGGAAGCAATAAGCCGACAGTAAAAGGAATATCATTCATTATAGATCCTGGAGATGTAGTTGGTGTTATTGGTGCAAGTGCTTCTGGTAAATCCACTATCGCAAAATTAACTGTTGGTGTATGGAAGCCAATATCTGGTGTAGTCAGACTAGATGGCGCTGATGTATATACTTGGAATCGAGAAAATTTTGGTAATTATGTTGGCTACTTACCTCAGGATATTGAGTTATTTAACACTAGTGTCAAAGCTAATATTGCTCGCATGAGGCCAGATCCAAATCCTGAAGAAATAATCAAAGCAGCAAAAATTGCAGGAATACATGAACTAATACTAAGCTTACCAAATGGATATGATACAACAATAGGAGGTCCTGGAGGAGTAACGCTCTCTGGCGGCCAAAAACAGCTTCTTGGACTTGCCAGAGCTTTTTATGGTCACACAAAACTTTTAGTACTTGATGAACCAAACGCTAACTTAGATAGCAATGGAGAGGCATGCTTAATTAATGCAATTGGCATTGCAAGAAAACAAAATACTACTACTGTTATCATCACTCACAAGCTACCGTTATTGTCCGTAGTTGATAAGGTGATCCTCATGTCAGATGGTGTCATTTACGCTATGGGACCAAAAGATGAGATTTTGAGCAAATTAGTTGCTCCATCATCAAGTACCACAGAAGATGAGCGCTCTTCAGCAAATGGTTAGTTTACTTACAATAAATTCTGTATCTGAAATAACAACTGTTCCAGAAAAATATATATTTCTTTACCATTAGAAATAATATTACAAGAATAGTAAATATATTAATAACTCTTATTAATTAAAGTCAATCGGCAGATATAGCTAAAGTGGCTTAGGTTTACCTACAATTTGAAAAACAACAAATTCGTCTTAATGAATTTTCTTAATTTATTATCTAAATAACTTAATATTAGTGGTAATTTTATAAAAAAATTATAATATAAATAATGTTGCTGCGAAAATTTATAACAATATTTCCCTCTAACGTTTAATGAATTTCAATAAATTGCCTTTTTAATTCTAGATAAGTATATGCTTTGTTAATATGTTTAGTTCAAAATCCAAAAGTAAGTTTATGCTTTCTATTGGAGAAGAAGGCATAATGTTACTATATTTTAAAAATAATACTTTAAATAAAAGGTATTTTGTTAAGGGCAAAAACGATAAAGCAGTTTCCGATTTAATTTCATGTCTTTCGTCAGATAAAAAAGCACCTTTATACCTGGTGCTTAATCATGCAGATCAAAATTACTCGCTACAGTTTATTACAAGGGCAAACAAGATTAGTGCCTATCTATCAGCAAAAACAAAGATGGAGCATTTTTCTCGTAATAATGACATAAGTTCAGTTTTTTTGGTTGAGAAGCCAAACAAATTCAATCAAAACTGGTGCTATCTTCTTGTTTCATCAAAAGCAAAGCATTTAGTAGAATATTGGTTGAATGTGTTTATTGAGATAGGCTCCAACTTTAAGGGAATATTAATGTTTCCTATAGAAATAAGTAATATAACAAAAAAGATTCTACATAAAGATCCTAATAATTGGAAAATTATAGTTGCTGCAACTAAAACGGGAGGCTATAGACAAGTGGTTCTTAAAGAGAATAAAATGGTATTTACGCGCTTAACATCATTTACTAATGATAATTTACCAGGAATTATCGCTGGTGGAATATATCAGGAAGTGCAAGATACTATTCGATCCTTAACTAAGTTTGGGTTTGAAAAAAATAACCCTATCGACCTTTGTATCATAGTGTCAGAAGATATCAAAGCTAGTTTATCAGTCATAAATTTTTCAGAGAACAGTGTGAACATATTAACTCCATATGAGTTAGGCAAACTATTAGGAGCAGAACTAGCTATAAGTGAAAAAGATAACTTTTGCGATACCATAATTTTGTTTCATAGCTTTAAGAATAAATTAGCAGCTATTTTTAATACAAAGGAAACTAAAGAATTTTATCTATTCAATTACCTTTATTTAAACTCTCCTCGAATTTTTCTATACTTCGCCCTGGTTTTAGTTATAACAAACACCCTTTGTTTGCTAAATTTGTATTCAAATTTCAATGTCGCTGATAATTTATCAGCAAAGCAGAACACCTTAAATAACCAATTAACAAAACTTAGCCAAAGCTATAATGTAAAAAAAATAGATGAAATTTATGATTTTATTAATATCAATAATATTTTATCAAAAATAGAATACTCTCCTCTTACACAAGTTAAGTATGTAGAAAAGTTAAAAATACCAGGTATAGAGCTTCGATCATTTGAATGGAATTATAATGAGGCAAAAAGTTATATTACCACAACTTTAAAGTTTAATTTTCAATCCGGTAAAAATATTTCTCATCAATACGAGAAACTACGAAAAAATTTAAACGATAATTTTCGTACCTATGACATTAATATTTCTAGCTTACCTGCTGCTAAAGAGCAAAATCTATCTATTGATGTTGAAATAGGAGAGGCAATGTAGATTAATGACTATCTCTCAATTAAAAAGAAAAGCTACAATTCAGTTTATATCGTATTTGTTATTATCTGTTGGATTAATAGGGTTATTAACATATGTTGTTATCTATAACGAAAAGATTTATAATAAAAACCAAATTGCGATTGATAAAATACGTTCTATTAATTTACAGATTACTGGAATTCAAAAAAAGGAAGTTGTTCTAAATAAAAACCTAGATTTATGGAAAAAAATTTCTTCTTCAAATTTACATAGTAGCAGATACATTGCAAATTTAAATTTCGAGCTTAGCAAGTTATATAAAAAGTACTATATATTAGAACCTGAAATATCAATTTCTATACCCGAAGAAGTTGAGCTCCACAACAAAAGTGAACGCACAAAAGTAATAAAAAGTGAAGTGGTCCTAAATTTAAGCTCAATCAGCGATAAGCATATTTTTTTATTTCTACAGTCTATTCCAAATCTGCCCGGTTATGTTATGATCAAATCTCTTATTTTAAATAAGCAGAGAAATATTGATGCTGCAACTATGAATCAGATTTTGAATGGTAATATGATAGAGATAGTGAGAGCTAATATAGTCTTTGATTGGTATACTATATTAAGTAGATAAGGTGATGAACATAAAGCTGTTTTTTATTTTTACGCTACTCATTTCCAATGTTAATGCATATTGCAGTTGTGAAGATATCATAGAAAGCATAGAAATTTGTAAGGAGTATTCTTGCCGACAATATATTGGCAATGAAGATTTTATTGAGCATAAAATATTAGGATTAAATAGTGAAAATTTATGCGTATATATAGAAAAACAAGGTAATGATGAAATGGTTTGTCATCATTCTCAGTATGGAATGATGATAGAAAAAAGATATTTTGAAAGTATTCTTAAAGTTGGCAATCAAGAAATCGACGATTTTATTGATATAGCAAATTTGCGTGCAAAAGAGTGTTTCTTTATCAACAATCAAAAACTAAGCTATACAGATCGGGACGATATAATAAGAGAAGCAGTGGAAAGTGACTTTGACGTTTTGTCACAATATAGTAACGTAAAAAGCATTTTTTTTGATGAAGAGCCAGTTAATAGAATGGTCAATGAAATGGAAAAGTTCAATTTACGATCTTCAAGAGCTGTAAAAGAGGAGGTATCAGATAATTTCAACTGTAAGGTAGTGAGTTTAGACTCAATTTTATATCTTTCTCCCGATACATGGAAAATATGGGTAAATGGAAAACTGTTTATAAATACTAAGGATTTAAAAGTGCACTCAGTCACTGAAAATTATGTAACTTTTGTATGGACCGTAGATCAAAAAGCAATAAAAAAGCATGCGAATGATTCTCAAAATGTATATTTTGGATATGGGAGTATTATGTTTACGCTTTATCCAAAACAAAAATTTGACTTGGATGGCTTATCTATTAAATAACTTAAATATATATGCGCTTGTAGCTCAGTTGGATAGAGCGTTGCCCTCCGGAGGCAAAGGCCGTGGGTTCGAATCCCTCCAAGCGCACTTTTAATTAAATTTGACAATAGTATTTTCACATAAGATAATAAAAGGATTTATTTAGAGCATAATTATGTCTGGTGGTACCATAAACAAAGTCATACTAGTTGGTAATTTAGGAAAAGATCCTGAAATTAGGACTACACAAAATGGAAAAGAAATGGCAAGTTTTTCAATAGCCACGTCTGAAAGTTGGACTGACAAACTTTCCGGTATGCGCTCTGAAAAGACAGAGTGGCATAATATCGTAATTTTTAGTGAAGGATTAGTAAAAATCGTCAAAGATTTTGCACGCAAAGGCAGTAAAGTTTATGTTGAAGGTTCTTTGAGAACTAGAAAATGGACTGACCAAAACGGTGGTGAAAGATACACAACAGAGGTGGTTCTATATAATTTTAATAGCGCTCTTACTCTCTTGGATTCACGAAATAGTGCGCCAAATTCTGATTACAAGCCAAGTGAATACAAACAAGGTGAAACAGGACAAAAAGATAAACACGAAAGTTTTGACAACGATATAAAAGATGAACTACTCGATGATGAAATACCATTTTAACAATTTAAATTGAAATCTACATTTTTATGGACTGCTTGTGTTACTCCTTTTAATTGCAATGGAGATAGTATAGATTATAGCAGTTTGCAGCGTTTACTGACAATGCAAGTTAAAGCTGAAAATGGCGTAGTGTTGCTAGGTAGCACAGGTGAGAGCCTATCGCTTACTGATTCTGAAAAGCGTACATTAGTTGAATTCGTATGTAAGCTAAAATTAAATACGAAAATTATAATTGGCGTACCAGGAGTGAATCTATATCAGACTCTTGAATGGCTTGATTTTTGCAAGGGTATGCCTATTCATGGCTATCTAATGACAACTCCCATTTATGCAAAGCCCGGAATTATGGGGCAGACTTTATGGTTTGAAAAGCTGCTTGAGAAAGCACATGTGCCGGTTATGTTTTACAATATTCCATCGAGAGCAGGAGTGAGTCTTCACGCTGAAACTGTACGCAACTTATCTAGTCACGAAAAATTTTGGGCTATCAAAGATTCAAGTGGCACTGTTGATACTTTAACTCAGTATAAGAAAGTTGCACCAAATATTGAGGTCTTTTGCGGAGATGATAATATGATATCTGATACGGCCGCTTATGGTGCGGCTGGCCTGGTTTCCGTTGCTGCCAATGTTTGGCCACGCATAGCGCATGAATACGTTAAGAAGTGCCTCAATGGCAGGAACCCTCAGGCAGATATCTGGCAACAGGCTTGCGAAGCGTTATTTATTGCCAGCAACCCAATACCCACTAAAGCACTTTTGCATGATATTGGGCTCATAGAACATCAAACTGTCCGCCTACCACTCAGCACAGAAGACTTGCCTTCTGTTGAAAAATTGAGGCAAGTCAATAAAATGATTCTTGGATGGAAAGAATTGGCTACTCTCTAAATAGTCTTGCAACTTTGATTTAATATACAATCCAAGTGTCATTTGAACACTCCCGAATTTACCACTTTATGCCACTGGTCTTCATCTAAAATTTCTACACCTAATTCCACTGCCTTTTTATATTTGGATCCTGGTTTTTCTCCTGCAATTAGGTAGTCAGTTTTAGCAGAAAGATGTGAGCTGACCTTTGCTCCTAGAATTTTGGCTCTTACTTTTGCCTCTCCTCTACTCATAGCAAGTAGCTTACCAGTAAACACTATAATTTTATTATTTAAAACAGAGTCACTAGAGTTGGAGCTCACAGAAAGAATTTGAAGACAAGCAGTAAGATCATTTAACATTTTGATGTTATGTTCCTTAGAAAAAAATGATTCCAAAGATTCAGCTACTTTTTTTCCTATGCCGTCTATACCTACTAGCTCAGTATTATCTGATGACAGTTCAATCATCGAATTATACCAATTATCATAAGAAACATAATAATCTGCAAGCAATTCTGCTGCAACTTGGCCAATAAATCTAATACCTAAAGAAAATATAAACCTATCTAGAGTTATTACCCTTCTGCTTTGTATAGCATTTAATAAATGAGCTATTGATTTCTTGCCCCAACCAGACTGTTCTTCCAGATTAAATTCATCCAATTTTTCTTCTAAAGTAAAAATATCATGGATTTGTTTTATCAGACCAAGGTCGTAAAAAAACTCTATCTGCTTATCACCAAGGCCAACAATGTCAAATGCATCTTTCGATACAAAATGCTTTAGTTTTTCTATTATTTGAGCTTTACAGGCAAATTCCTCAGGACATCTTACTGCAGCCTCTCCCTCAACCTGACGTACTTTACTACCACATTCAGGGCATACTTCAGGAAACACAAATTCAGGTGTATTTGGAAGACGAGAATCTCTGCTTACTTCAACGATCTGGGGAATTACATCCCCTGCCCTTTTGATTGTTACAATATCTCCCTCTCTTATGTCTTTACGTTTTATCTCATCTTGGTTATGCAGACTTGCTCTACTAACTAGCACCCCACCAATATTAACTGGCACTAAATCTGCAACTGGAGTTAAAACCCCTGTTCTGCCCACCTGTATAAATATTTTATTTAACTTTGTTTTTGCATAAACCGCAGAAAACTTGTATGCAAGTGCTGAGCGCGGTGCTTTGTGAGTATTCCCTAGACGATTTTGTAGTACCAAATCATTTACTTTATAGACTATTCCATCAATATCATAATCCAAGTTATAGCGACAGTTATAGACCTCGTTATAGAACTTCAGCATTCCATCTAAACTACTCGTTAAGGACTGATGCTCATTTACGCAAAAACCAAGTGCCTCAAGCTTATTTAGTATTTCACTTTGACTTTTCTCTGCCCCACCAATTAAAGAATAAGCAAAATATCTAAGAGGTCTGCTTGCTGTAATGTTTGCATCCAATTGCTTCAGAGAACCAGCGGCTGCATTTCGAGGATTGGCAAATTCATCGTTTTCATTTAACTTTAAAAAGTCGCTGTTACCGATGTATATTTCACCTCTTACTTCTAGTCTTCCTTGCACAACTTGCAAAAACTTAGGAAAGCCTTTTATTGTTGCAACATTGTGAGTGACATCTTCCCCTACAAAACCATCACCTCGAGTTGCAGCTTTAACAAATCTTCCATCCTCATAAATTGCAGAAAACGACAACCCATCAATTTTTGGTTCACATAATATCTCTATTTTGTCCTCAATTAAAAACCTCTTTATTTTAGACAAAAATTTCTCTACACCTTGTTCATCATAAGCATTCTCAAGGGAAAGCATAGGTTCTTGATGTTCCACCTTAGAAAACCTCTCATCAGGTGGAGCACCAACACTATCTTGTGTTGCATAAATTTCTGGCTCTATTTCAGCTAACTTTTTCTTCAGTTCATCATATTCAGCATCACTTATTTCTGGCTTATTTTTTTGGTGATACAAAACATTATGATAATTTATTTGATCTTGCAGTTTTTCTCTCATCTTTTCTAAGTTAGTCATGATACCAATATAATGCTACATTAGCCTTTGTCGTCAAGCTGTGAATTTTCTTGAATTTATCATATGGTCTTAATCCATCAAATATCAAAGGTGCCACAATGCTATAGCCATACTTATTCTTCTCTTGCTCAATTGTATTAGCAGATCTCGCTTGCTCTAGCCATATATTTATATAAAATTAAAATAAATTAGAGTAAACAATATTGCTATTTAAATGCTAACAAGATTCGCTCCAAGCCCAACTGGTTACCTCCACGTAGGAAACGTACGAACTGCCTTGGTTTGTTGGATGTACACACGCAATCAAAATGGAAAATTTTTACTCCGTTTTGATGATACTGACCTTCAGCGTTCAGATGTCAAATATATAAATGATATCATACAAGATTTGAAATGGATTGGTATCAATTGGGATGCAAGTTTCAAGCAATCAGAGCGCTTTGAGCGTTACAATGAGGTGTTTTTGCAGTTAATAAAAGAAGGGCATATTTATGCATGCTATGAAACAAGAGAAGAGTTAGACATTAAACGAAAATTGCAGTTAAAACAAGGACTTCCCCCTGTATATGACAGAAGCGCGTTACTTCTAACTGAGCAAGAGAAAATTAGTTATGAGCAAGAAGGAAGAAGACCACATTTTAGATTTAAGTTGGATAGAAATGAGGTTGTTAAATGGAATGATGAAGTTAAAGGTGAAATAAATATTGCAACCAGTAGCATAAGTGACCCTGTGGTAAAAAGAGAAGATGGAATTTACACATACATGTTACCTTCTGTTATTGATGATGTTGACTTTAATGTAACCCATGTTGTACGCGGGGAAGATCATGTAACTAATACCGCAGTTCAGCTCCAAATGATTAAAGCATTAAAAGCGAAAATCCCTACATTTGCTCACCTTTCTCTGCTACATTTTGATGATAGCAAGATATCCAAGCGAGCCGGCGTGCTAGATATCAAATCTATAAAAGAAGATGAAATTGAACCGATGGCACTAGTTAGTTATTTAGTGAAGCTCGGAACATCCAATCCAATTGAAGCTTGCGCCTGTATGCAATCTTTGATTGATTCATTTAATATTAAAAAATTTAGCTCAGCATGTACGCAATTTAGCTTGAGTGAAGCATACAAGCTAAATAGCAAAGTGCTGCAACAAATGCCATTTGAAATTATACAAGAACGTTTAAATCAAATTGGAGTGGACTCCTCAGAGTTTTGGTATTTTATAAAGAACAATATAGAAAGGTTTTCTGAGGTGGCCAAGTGGTGGAAAATATGCAAATCCGATATAGAGCCTGTGATTCTTGATAAGGAGCTTATAAAAATCGCGCTCAATACATTGCCTCAAGACGATTATAATGAAAACACATTATCAGAGTGGGTCACAACTATTCGGCACACAGTAGATATAAAGGCAAAAGACCTATTTATGCAGTTGCGCTTAGCTTTAACAGGAACAGAAACAGGACCAGAGCTCGCTAAATTATTAATTTTTATCGGCAAAGAAAATATCATTGCAAGGTTAAAAGAAAAGTGAAAACTAAAGAATTATAGCTAATGCAATCCCTACGTCATACCGCGATTCATTCGCGGTATCTCGGCAATAGATCCCGCTAACAAGCAGCGGGATGACGAGCTTATCGTCACGCCGCCACGAACCGTCATACCGCGATTCATTCGCGGTATCTCTTAACATAGATCCCTTACTTAACCGTCATACCTTAACATAGATCCCGCTAACACGTAGCGGGATGACGAGCTTATCGTCACGCCGCCACGAACCGTCATACCGCCGCGGCGCTAACAAGAGATCCCGCTAACAAGCAGCGGGATGACGGTTGTCGTTTAGCCATAAACATTAAGAAATTTACCAAATGAAAAAAAAGGCAAAAGAAGCCCCGTGGTTATTATCCGCTTTAAAATATTGGCGTTTTTTATGTTTTAAACGCTTGACAAGCGAGATTCAGCCGCTTTTAATTGCAACTAACTTACGCTGCAAATGTTTAAGAAATTTACTAAGCAGAAAAAAAGACAAAGAATCCCCGAGTTAGCTAGTCTTTTACTATCTCTGTCGAGTATTGGCATTTTTTGATGTCTTGTAACGCTTTATAAGCGCGTTCAGCTTATTTAGATAAAAATCTAGATGTAGATGAAGTTTTGTAAAGACATACAGTATCTATATACTGCAAAAAATTGAACATAAGACGCCGATACATTAAGTAATCCTTACCTTTTAATCTGCAGATTGGCGAAAGCAAATACAATAGCTTCACTATCATGATAAGGGAGCTGGCGGAGTTTGTCAAGTAAGTTTTTGTATTTTAATTTTAGAATTTTATAGGCTTTTGTTCTCATGAAAATTATGTTCTCATGAGTAAATTAATGTTATCCTTTTTTGTTGATCTAAAGTTTCTTATGTTCATACACTTACGTGTTCATAGTGTTTATTCGCTGCTTGAAAGCTCGGTTAAAATTGAGGAGCTGATCGGCCTTTGTTTGCGAAATAAAATGCCAGCGGTTGCAATTACTGATTCAGGTAACTTGTTTGGCTCGCTCGAGTTTTCAGAATATGCGGCAAGTAGGGGAATACAGCTAATAATAGGATGCAATATTATAGTTAAACATTCAGAACAAAATTTACCTATATTATTGCTTGCAAAAAATGAGCAAGGGTACACTAATTTAGTCACTTTGGTGAGTGAGTCTTTTAGAAAGCGCAAGAATAACAGCGATATTCCTTACGTTGATTTTGATGAGCTATTGAATTTAAGTACGGGTCTGATCGCTTTAACCGGTGGATGTTTGGCTCAACCATTGTTGGGGCAAGATAAAGAAACGGTTGAAAAACTGCTTTCAGCATTCAATGGTCATTTATATGTTGAATTGCAGCGTCATGGGCTGAATAAAGAGCTAGAGCTTGAAGAAGCTTTGATAGACTTTGCTTATCAGCGCAATATACCACTAGTTGCAACGAACGATGTGTTTTTTCCAAATAGGTCTGACTATGAGGCTTATGATATATTAACGTGTATATCGGAGGGGAGTTATGCCCTGGAGAATAACAGAAAGAAGTTAACTACCGAGCATTACTTCAAGTCTGTGGCAGAAATGGAGGAGCTGTTCAGCGACATTCCCGAAGCAATTCATAACACTTTAGTGATAGCTAAGCGGTGCTCTTACATGCCAAGAAGCAGGCAGCCTATTTTGCCTAAATTTCCTTGTAGAGAAAATAAAACTGAGAATGAAGAACTGAGGGAGCAGGCAGTTGCAGGATTAGAATTCCGTATTGCGAATGAGACAGACATAGACCTTAAACAATACTACGATCGGCTAAATTACGAACTGAGTGTGATAACTTCGATGAACTACGCTGGCTACTTTTTGATAGTTTCTGATTTTATTCGTTGGAGCAAAGCAAATGGCATTCCAGTTGGTCCAGGAAGAGGCTCTGGTGCTGGATCAATTGTTGCTTGGGGCTTGCAGATTACAGACCTTGATCCAATAAAGTTTGGCCTAATATTTGAAAGATTTTTGAATCCTGATCGTGTATCGATGCCTGACTTTGATATCGATTTCTGCCAAGAGAAAAGGGACCTGGTTATTGATTATGTTCAGAAAAAGTACGGTTATGTTGCTCAAATAATCACTTTTGGAAAATTGCAGGCAAGGGCAGTATTGCGTGATGTTGGGAGGGTATTACAAATGCCTTACTCTCAAGTGGATAAAATATCTAAAATGGTTCCATTTAATCCAGTAAATCCTGTAACTTTATCGCAAGCGATAGAGTTTGATCAAAATCTGCAGAAAGAACGGGATAGTGATGAGGTAATTGCAAAGCTTCTTGATATATCTCTTAAGCTTGAAGGGATATATCGTCACGTTTCAACTCATGCTGCTGGAATTGTAATATGCGATCAAAAATTAGAAAATTTTGTTCCTGTGTATTATGATCCAAATTCGGCTCTGCCAATCACTCAATACAGCATGAAATATGTAGAGAAAGCTGGGCTAATAAAATTTGATTTTCTTGGACTTGGTACGCTAACGCTAATAGATCATGTATGTCGTTTAATTAATCGTGATGGAAAAAAGATTGATATTTCTTCAGTTCCTTTAAATGACCAAAAAACCTATGAGATACTCTCAAGCGGTGATTCAATTGGAGTGTTCCAGCTTGAAAGTTCGGGAATGAGAGAAGCTTTAATTAAACTAAAACCGGACTGCATTGAAGATATTATCGCTTTAATTTCCCTTTATCGTCCAGGACCTATGGATAACATTCCAACTTATGTTGCAAGAAAACACGGACTTGAAAAGCCAGATTATATTCATCCGTTACTTGAGGAGGTATTAAAAGAGACATTTGGGGTAATAATTTACCAAGAACAAGTGATGGAAATAGCCCGTATTCTTTCCGGGTATAGCTTAGCGGAAGCAGATCTGCTGAGACGTGCCATGGGTAAGAAAATCAAGGAAGAGATGGATAAACAACGTGAACTTTTCATCCAAGGAGCAACAAAGAATGGCGTTGATTATGACAGGGCAAGTTATATTTTTGACCTTGTTGCAAAATTTGCTGGTTATGGGTTCAATAAATCTCATGCTGCAGCATATGCGGTGATATCTTATCAAACGGCTTACCTTAAAGCTAATTATCCATTAGAATTTTTTACAGCACTAATGAATCTGAATATTGATGATAGAGATAAACTGAATTTATTTTATCATGCAGCAAAGTTTAGTGGCGTTACCGTTCTTTCACCTGATATAAACAAGTCTCAAGCTGAATTCTCAATAGAGGATGAACGCATACGTTATGGTATTGCTGCCTTGAGGAATGTTGGTTTTTCTATAGCGGAAGGAATAGTGAACGTACATTCAAGCGCTTGTAAGGACATATGGGAATTCATTCAAAATTCAGGTCATACAATAAATAAGAGAGCGCTAGAAAGCCTGATTAAATCCGGAGCATTCGATAGCGTGCATAAGAACAGAAAGCAGCTATATGAGTCAATGGACACGCTGATTTACTTTGCAAATAAAAACAAACAGGATAGAGAATCAAGTCAAGCTGCTTTGTTTGGTAGTCTTGATGTCCTCAAACCGAAACTTGAGAATGTGGAAGATTTTGATGAAGAGGAAAAATTAGAACATGAGTTATTTTCACTAGGATTTTATTTAACTAATCATCCGCTTGAAAAATTTAGAACTCTTCTGGAAAAGTTAAATATTGGGTTTATCGGAGAAAATAGAACAGCAAAAACTGCTGGGGTAATATTAAATGCACGTATGAGAACTTCAGAGCGTGGAAGGTTTGTTATCCTCACACTTTCTGATCCCCATAACGTTTCTGAAATAGCATTCTATAATAATGAAATAATAGAAGAAAAAAGAGATTTATTTTCACCAGGAACATTTGTGATAATTGATCTTGAAGCTTCGGAAAATACGACAAGATTAGCAGGCAAGGATATATCTGAATTTACAAAAAGAGTCACTTCTATAATAAAAGAATTAGTTCTCACCACTGAGTGCACGGATTCGCAAAAAGCCGCTATGGAATTAAACGCAATATTGAAAGATGAAGGCAGAACCAAAATAATGCTAAGACTTCTTCTCGAAAAACATAAAGTGAGCATCTTATTACCAGGTGCATACTCAATTGCTCCTCAAGTTATTTATGAAATATCTAACTTAAGCTGGATTAAAGGCGTAGAAATTAACATAAATAACTTGCTTATATAAAAAAGCTTTATATAATGAAATATTTAATCGGTATTAAAGGAAGATATAGTGAATCTTTATGAATTTACTTTTATAACACAACAAGGATTATTACAGCAAGAAGTAGAGGAGATGGTCCAAGAGCTAGCTATTTCATTGAAAAATATTAAAGCAGATGTTATGTTCCAGCAAATCAGGGATATTCTGAAAAAAGGAAATGACAAGCTTACAACACAAGAGTTAGAAGTGCGTGCTGAAA
Source organism: Wolbachia endosymbiont of Rhagoletis cerasi (assembly GCF_018454475.1). Classification (NCBI taxonomy): domain Bacteria; kingdom Pseudomonadati; phylum Pseudomonadota; class Alphaproteobacteria; order Rickettsiales; family Anaplasmataceae; genus Wolbachia; species Wolbachia endosymbiont of Rhagoletis cerasi. The sequence continues at coordinate 134,023 of NZ_JADCNC010000009.1, forward strand.
ACATTAAAGAAGGTCTAGTTGCTTACTCTGATTTCTTGGAAGATCTTACAAAAATTTTATGGGTTGAATTAGAAGAAGATCTTTCAAATTTGAAAGAAGTGAAGTCAAAAATCGATAAAGAGTTGAAAGATGACCTAAAAGATTTAGGAATAACGCAAGATTTTACAAAATTTCTAGGAGGCAGTACTAAAAGTGCGTTTATCCATAACGCAGTAAATGCTTTGAAGAGAAATATTTCAGAACATCTAATAAAGATTTTTCAAGATATTTTGAAAGATTTTAGAATAAACGGTCCAACTCAATCGAGCAAAGCGTTGGAAATGCTTTTGAAAAACATTGAAGCATCAGGATTAATCAAGTATGAACATTGGGGTCTTTTGGATTTTGCATATCACAAAAATAAAATGAAGAGCGGTCATTATTGTATAATGTGCATAAGTTCTACTGCAAGCATTCTGGATGAATTTATGCGTAGAATGAAACTTAATGAGAACGTTATTCGCCACTTTCCTGTGCAGGTTGATAAAATTTTTGAAGGTAAATCTCATATGATGAATAAACAAATTGAGGAGCAAAGCGCATAATGATGAAAAGACGAAATAGTTTTAATAATTCTTACGTATCTGTAAATAATAGGACTGGCTTTAGGCGTTCTAAAGTTTGCCCTCTTGCTGCGTCTAAAGATGAAGACATAGATTATAAGAATATAGATTTATTATCCAAGTTTACCTCTGACTATGGTAGGATATTACCTAGAAGATTAACAGGCGTATGTGCAAAAAAACAAAGGAAGTTACGCTTAGCGATCATAAGGGCACGTTTTTTAGCTCTTATTCCTTACTGTACTAAAAAAGTTTAGGTAATTTATGTTGATAATTTTAAAGGAAAATATAAGGACTTTAGGTAAGCTTGGTGAAGTTGTCAAAGTTAAACCAGGTTATGCACGTAATTTTCTTTTTCCACAAAGAAAAGCGGTGAAAGCTACCAAGGAAAATTTAACAAAGCTAGAGGAGCAACGTTTATTACTGGAAGAAGAGAATATAAAAAGATTAAATGTAGCAAAAGAGCTTGCGTTGTCACTACATGATAAGTTTGTGGTATTAATAAAGCAAGCTTCAGAGGATGGTAAAATTTTTGGTTCTGTAACAACACGTGAAATTGCGAAAATTTTACTACAAGAAGGACATGTGATAGATCACCGTAGTTTATCTTTTGGTGGAATAAGCATCAAAAACTTGGGTGAATACCAAGTAAACGTAGAATTACATAGTGAAGTAGTAGTACCAATTACTATATACGTCGTGAAATCCGAAACAGATGCAAATGAGCTAAGGCAAGTAAAATTGCAAAATCAGAAGTCTGAGCAACAAGAGGCAGAGCAAGATGCGAATAAAGAAGCTGCTGATGGTGATGATAGCTGATCAAAGATGATCCCTTGTTATAGCCGAAAAGAAATGTCTGCCATGGCTAAGCTGGTGTCATCCCAGTGCTCCTCTCATGTCATTCCAGTGCGTGACACTGGAATCCAGTTTATTTCATCATGGACATTATTTTATGCTTCTAGAATCCGTTGTCCATTGAATAATTTGCAAATACTTTTATATCTGGATTCCAGTGTCACGCACTGGAATGACACCATTATTGGAATAAATCAAAAATGATTCCCCGCTATAGCCGTAAAGAAATTTCTGCCATGGCTAAGCTGGTGTTATTCCAGTGCGTGACACTGGGATCTAGCATGTTCGAAGATAAGACGGGGGTCATCTAATGATTCCTCGTTATAGCCGAAAAGAGATGTCTGAGATTTGGGAAGAGAGCAACAAGTTTAATATATGGCTTAAAATAGAAAAATTAGTGTGTGAAGCTCAAGCAGAGTTAGGAGTGATTCCGAATAATGTTGCTGAGAACCTCTCTGGTGCTATTGAATTTGATGTTGAATGTATCAACGAAATTGAATCCATTGTAAAACATGATGTTATAGCTTTTCTGACATATATTGCTGAAAAAGCGGGAGTTGATGTTCGGCATCTACACTATGGAATGACAAGTTCTGACGTTTTGGATACATGCCTTGCGGTGCAGTTGAAAAAGTCATGTGATATTTTACTCGAGAATCTAAAAAATTTACTTGCAGCATTGAAAAAAAAAGCTGAGGACTATAAAGATATTGTTTGTGTTGGGCGCAGTCATGGAATGCATGCAGAACCAACAACTCTTGGATTAAAATTTGCTAGATTTTATGCTGAATTTAAACGCAATTATCAGAGATTAATTAGCGCGCAAAAAGAGATCTCAATTTGTAAAATATCAGGTGCAGTAGGTAATTTTGCAAATGTTGATCCGTTTGTTGAAGAGTATGTAGCGAAAGAAATGGGACTCATACCTGAAACCATATCATCTCAAGTCATTCCTCGTGATAGACATGCCATGTTCTTTTCAGTTTTGGGAGTGATTGCAAGCTCAATAGAAAATATTGCAATTGAAATTCGTCATTTGCAAAGAACTGAAATCGGCGAAATTTCTGAGCATTTTTCCACTGGGCAGAAGGGAAGCTCTGCTATGCCACACAAATGTAATCCTATTTTAAGTGAAAATCTGACTGGACTCTCACGTTTAATACGCAGTTATGTTTTTCCTGCGTTAGAAAATGTTGCATTGTGGCACGAACGTGATATATCACACTCGTCTGTGGAAAGATGCATTGCTCCTGATGCTTGTATAACAATGGATTTTGCTTTAGTGCGATTAACAGATTTGATAGATAAATTGGTGATCAATAAGGAAAACATTGAAAAGAACTTAAATTCTTCAAAAGGTTTAGTTTTCTCACAGCGTGTATTGCTTGAGTTAGTAAATAGTGGTTTGGCGAGGGAAGAGGCGTATAAAATTGTTCAGAGCAATGCAATGAAAGTGAAACAAAACAACAGTGATTTTCTGGCCGAATTGAAACAAGATAAACTCTTACTTAAGGTTATTAACTCGGAAAAACTTGAATCTTTGTTTGATTTGAAATACTATACAAAACATGTAGGTCACATGTATAGCAAGGTTTTCAATTAGGCTGAGTAGCTCAGTTGGTAGAGCAGGAGGATCATAATCTCTTGGTCGGGGGTTCGAGTCCCTCCTCAGCCACTCGAACTAAACTATGTTTAGCAAGATAGTGCTATTGGTGAAACCCAGTGTCAACTACTTGGAGTGAGTTGTGTATCCACTCAGGTGAAGAGACAATGGATAAGAGATTGTGAAAAGGGTTTAGCTTTTGGCCTATGATCTCTTTAAATGACAGAATTTCACTACAAAACTTAACTTTCTTCTATGCAGTTAGCTAAGTCAAGAAAGGTGAATCTATCTCTTGTTGTAAACGCAAGATCGACCACTTTACAATATTGTTCTTTATTCCAACTGAGGTGCTCTGGTAAGTGTGGAATTGATAGATCTTCAAATATTTTTTGCAGGTGTTTTGCAGGTAGTAAATTTTGCTTAATGAAACTAGAAATATTATGCCATTCTTTACAAATAATCTCTTGGATTTTTTGCTGCAGAATTTGCTTCTGTTCAAAAATTCTTACAAATTCGATATTATCAAAGTACTGAGTTATATGTTTTACATCTAAAGTGGTCGGTTTGATAATCGGGTTTTGTATTGATAATATCTTTTCCTGTAAATTAGCCATAGTAATCGTTGTGACAGCAATTTTTTCACCATGTAGTGAGGAATAATCTTTTGTTACCATTTCCATTGCGTGAGCTATCATATGCTCTCCTTGGCTTGCAGAATAGCTGCCTTTTGACATCACCATTCCAAGTCCTGAAATTAGTAGAACTTCCATAAGTAATAGGACCTCTTTTCCACTTCTTTTAGTAAGCGCCGTATATTCTCTTAGCAAAATTTGCTCCAAATCGTGAACAAGTGTAAAAGGTAATTCATTGTATTCTGTGCTAAGCAACAAATGAGATAGTAGCCAGTCAGCCTGAACTGTTGAACGACAAATGAAATCTGCAAATCCGCTTAATGTGAGGCGCAGTGGTGCATTGGCAAGTATGTCTATATCTATATATATTGCTCTTGGAAGATGTGCTTTGAACGATTTTTTATATCCATTTACTAATATTGAAGCATTTGCGGATGTATATCCATTCATAGAAGCGGCTGTTGGGAAGGATATATAATCTTTTTTCTCGAGGTAGCTTGCATATTTGCAGATATCGTTAACGGTGCCGCTACCAAATGCAACTATTAAGTCACTATCTTTTACTTTGTTTCTCACTAGATTTACGGTTTCAAGAGAGGCAGCTCTACTTGGTGTCATTTCTCTACCTGATGTCATCCCAGCGCGTGACACTGGAATGGCAGGTGGGGTTGGAATAATTAAATGAGAAATTTTATTAAATACGTTTTTGTTTAAAAGTTTTGCTGTATTTTCATCTGCAACTAGAAAGATGTCATTTCCGTGTCGTGTGCATATTTCATAGATATCATCAGCAAGGTGGTAATCTGTTATTACTTCCCTTAGAAAAGTTTGTTGGGCTTGATGTAATATTTGTTTTAAATAATGCATAGAGTGTTTACAATATAGCAATATAATTATTTTAAGGTTGACATGAAAATTGACCCTGTAGAGCTAACTAAGAAATTGATCTCTTTTGAGAGTATAACACCAAGGGACGGCGGGGCAATAGAGCATATAGCAACAATCTTCAAGAAAAGTGGCTTTGATTGTGAAATTTTAGAGTTTGGTGATAAAGTTAAAAATCTTTATGCGAAATATATAAATGGAGTACCAAATTTGTGCTTTGCTGGGCATGTTGATGTTGTACCACCGGGTCAGTTAAAAGATTGGGCATTTGGTCCATTTAATCCAGAAGTGAGGGATGGTATATTATATGGAAGAGGGGCGGCTGATATGAAAAGCGGAGTAGCTGCGTTTATTGCTGCTATGGTAAATTTGATTGCAGAGAAGTTTCAGTTCAATGGTTCAATAAGTGCATTGATTACCAGTGCTGAAGAAAGCACGGAAGAATATGGAACAAAGGCAGTTTTGGAATGGATGAAAAGTAAGCAAAAAAAGGTGGATTTCTGTGTGGTTGCTGAACCAACCAGTAGTGAGAAATTAGGTGATACCATAAAAATAGGCAGAAGAGGTTCTGTAACATTTGAATTAATTTGCCATGGAAAACAAGGGCACGTTGCCTATCCAGACCTAGCAGATAATCCAATATATAAGGTAATATCGATATTGAGTAAGGTAAAAAATACTACTTTTGATCGTGGTAATAAATATTTTCAGCCTTCACATTGCGAAGTTACTACTATCGATGTTGGAAATAATACTAGCAATCTAATACCTGGTTCAGCAACTACACGTTTTAACATTCGATATAACAATGAACAAACACCGGGTGACCTATATAAGCTGATTGATGAAATATGCTCTAGTGTAACTAACGATTATAAGCTTTCTATGCATAGCAGCAGGGACGTTTTCCTCTCTACTCCCGATAGGAATACTGATATTATGCTTGATGCAATAAATAAAGTTACCAGTATTGATGCTGCGCTGAGCACAAGTGGTGGCACATCTGACGCTGCATTTATCAAAGATGTTTGTCCAGTGATTGAATTTGGTATAATCAATAAAACTGCACATCAGATAAACGAATGCGTATTAGTAAACGATATACACAAGTTAACAGCTATATATAAGGAATTTATAGAAAATTATTTCAATCCCACTAATAAAATATTGAATCAGGTCAACGTGGTTAGTAATATATCTAGTGGTCCATTGTTAGCTTAGATGTAATCAGATCTCTTGCATAACTGTTGTTTGAATAATAACTTGTATCATTCCAGCAAAATGTGTCAAGTAAGTTTTTTCGTTTCTATAGCTACTTGGATGACAAAAGAAGAAATACTAGACTTTATACCTTTTGCACTCAAATTCACATAAATCATGAATTATGCACGTTTCACACGAAGGTTTCTGTGCTTTGCAAACATATCTACCATGCAAAACTAGCCAATGATGAGCATAAAGCAGGTATTTTTTGGGAACCACATTTAAAAGAGATTGCTCTGTTTTAAACACATCTTTTTCTTTCACAAGCCCAATTCTATTGCTCACTCTAAAAACGTGAGTATCAACTGCCAATGTTGGAATGCCAAGCCCCGAATTTAAGAACACATTAGCGCTCTTTCTCCCCACTCCAGGCAAAGACACCAAATCATCAAAATTAGTAGGTACTTTGCTGTTGTATCGTTCTACCAATATTTTACTAAGCCCGATTATATTTTTTGCTTTGGAATTATATAAACCAATACTGCTTATGCATTTTTTCAGCTCACTCTGCCCAAAGCTCAGCATTTTTTCTGGCGTATCAGCGATATTAAATAGTTCTCTTGTAATTTTATTAACGCTTACATCAGTTGTCCGCGCTGATAAAACTATCGCAACCAGTAACGTAAAATGATTGGTATAATTTAGCTCTATTTTTGGCGCAGGATTTGATTGTTGAAACTTTTCAAATATTAGTTCTACTTTTTTTGAGTCCATTTCATTTACCACACCTCTTTTAAATATTTAAACAAAGAACCCCTCTTTCCCATCATACAAATACAATTTGTCCATTCTAACCACGTCAAAATTGTGTTCTTCAAGTTTGATTAGCAAGTTATTCACATCACTATTTGTAATAGCTTGCTTTTCATTATTTGCGATAAACCTACAGGTTATTTGATCACTTGAAGGTTTTGAGTTTCCTGGCCAAATCGCAAGACCTTTTGAGTATATTGCTATCATTTGCAGATTACTCGATTCAAATAACCTAACTATTTGGTCAAAGTTGCTGGATTTGTCCCAAGCAAGCGCTATATCACTACCTACTAGCTTTTTGGTTTTATAGTCCTGTTCATAGCTATTTTGTATTTCACTTATTTTGCTATTTGTACTGCTACCGACTGTAAGCTCAGATAATGTTTTCGGTTTTTTTCCTAGATTATCTATAACGGCTTCTGCAAATTCTTTGGTACCAATTTTCTGTTTACTCTTTTTCTCTTTATATAAATCGGCGGTATGTATTCCATCCTCCAAAGTCTTGAGCCATGCATCGTAAATTAGTTTTGCAGTACTCACTTGACTGATGTAGACCAACATATGCACTGCAGCATTCAAAAGTCCAGAAGGATTAGCTATGTTTTTTCCTGCAATATCAGGAGCAGAACCGTGCACTGCTTCAAACATTGCATATTCATTACCTATATTGCTACTTCCAGCGAGTCCAACAGATCCAGAGGTTTGCGCCACAATGTCCGATAATATATCGCCATATAAGTTCTCGGTTACTATAACATCGAAATTCTCCGGTTCTGTGGCAACACGTGCCATCCCAATATCGACTATATAATGTTCTGCCTTTATGTCCGGGTATTCCTTTGCAATACGATCAAACGCCGCATGGAAAGTTCCGTCAGTCATTTTCATTATGTTATCTTTAGTAAGACAAGTTACCTTCTTTCTACTATGTTTTTTTGCATATTCAAAAGCGTACCTGCATATTTTTTCTGAGCCGGATCTAGTAATAATTTTAGTGCATTGGTAAGAGTCACCAGTGAGCCTGTGCTCTATTCCGGTGTAAACGTCCTCTTCATTTTCACGTATTACTACGATATCAAACTTGTCGAATTTATTTTCTATAACAGGATGATATGAAATGCATGGTCTGATATTTGCATATAACCCTAGGTTCTTTCTGAGCGCTACATTTAAGCTTTTGTGGCCTTTACCTTGAGGAGTTGTTGTCGGAGATTTTAATAATATTTTTGTCCTTTCAATTGATTCCCAACCACTTGGAGAAATTCCGTGAGACCATTCTTTACTGTAAACACGCTCACCTATTTCAATAATATCTATTGAGATTTTCGCTTCTGCTTCGTGCAATATCGACAGCACCGCTTCCATAATTTCTGGTCCGATACCGTCGCCATATGCAACTGTGATTGGTGTTGACATAACTTCCCTAACTGTAAATGATTTAATGTTAATTCAAATAATAGAGTGACACAAGTAGCTAATATTACCCAAATTAGTATATTTACGGTTATTTAATAACGTATTTTTATATTATATGATGATATTATGAAATATAGGTGGGGTTATGAATACTGAAATAAATGTTAAAGTAAATTATGTAGGGTTTGCAAGGCGTATTGTGGCAGAAGTACTTGACTTTCTCATATTTTCTCCTGATTTTATCTATGTTGTATTTATGTTATTAAGTGATGAAGATTTTGTTCAGGAAATTGAACAACTAGTAACAACAATATCACTTGTAGCTTATATAGCGATCTCAACATTAGTACTAACAGTATTCAAAATATTAATGATAACAAAACTTGGTGGTACCCCAGGAAAACTATTGTGTGGTATGCATATTAAAAATGCTAATACATTTACAAATGCTACCCTAATGCAAGCAACAATAAGATGTATTTCTAAGGGAAGCATCTGGATTATTTTTCGCTTTTTGCTTCATCTGCATTATCATGGTTATACTTTTCTATATCTTTTAATTGTGCTAATTTTATTTTTGTTTGCAGTATTTGATCAACGTAAACAAGCATTCTATGATAGGTTTGCAAAAACAGTAGTAATAGACTATAAACCTAGTTGATATTTTTCTTTATAGGTAGTACATGGATAAAAAAGTAAACTACTCAACGATGACAAGACGTACTCTAGCATTTATAGTTGATTGTATTTTATTTATCGCAATACCATTTGGTTTAATGGCGGTGGGTTTCTCACTTACACACGCAATACAAGGGATCATGGGTGCAATAATTGTAATCACCACGATTGTATTTTCTTTATTTTTAATGATACCATGTATATTTCATATATTCATGCTAGTAAAATTTGGCGGCACTCCAGGACACTTGTTATTTAGCATGCGTGTAAAAGACAAAGATACATTTGAGTCAATCACTACAATGCAAGCAATGAAAAGGACTATAGCTCTTTTTATAATTTATTGCATATCACTTTGTAATCCCATTTTATTCTTAGCTATACTAATCTTAGTTTTAGTATGTGCAGTAGGTGATGAACATAAACAAGCTTTTCATGACAAAATTGCAAACACGGTAGTGATAGATTATAAACCTAGTTGATATTTTCCTTTAGCTGTCTGCCACCAAGGGTGTCATTCCAGTGTCACGCGCTAACTTAAGGTAAATTGCCAACTTAACTATAAATATATTTTGGTAAATCCAAATTATTTTAGCTATAAGAGCGTTTTACTTTTTGCTCAGCATATCCATCATAACTGGCTTACTTTTAGTGATTCATGGAGTTAAAAAAGTCAGCATTGCTCTTTGTTAAAAGTAGTTTGTCACGTAAAAATTCCATTGCTTCAACGGGTCCCATAGGATTGAGTATCCTACGCACCACCCATATTTTATTTAGTATAGCCTTATCAACTAATAGCTCTTCCTTCCTTGTTCCGGATTTTGTAATATCAATAGCTGGAAATATACGTTTATCAGAAAGTTTTCTATCAAGTATGATCTCAGCATTTCCTGTACCTTTAAACTCTTCAAAAATAACTTCATCCATTTTTGAACCAGTCTCTATAAGAGCTGTGGCGATTATAGTTAAAGAACCCCCATTCTCAATATTACGAGCTGCTCCAAAAAAGCGTTTTGGTCTCTGCAGTGCGTTTGAATCTACACCACCAGTTAGAACTTTCCCAGACGAAGGAATAACCGCATTATAAGCACGTGCAAGTCTAGTAATATTGTCAAGTAGAATTACCACATCTTTTTTATGCTCAACCATTCTTTTAGCTTTTTCTATTACTATTTCAGCAAGCTGTACGTGACGGTAAGCAGGCTCATCGAATGTAGAACTTACTACCTCACCTTTTACAGAACGTATCATATCTGTTACTTCTTCAGGTCTTTCATCTATAAGTAACACTATTAATTCTACTTCAGGGTGATTTATAGCTATAGAGTTAGCCATTTGCTGAAGCAATACAGTTTTTCCTGTGCGAGGTGGAGCAACTACTAACGCTCTTTGCCCTTTTCCAAGAGGAGCTACTATATCTATAGCACGCATGCTTAAGCCTTTTTTATCATCACCATTATTACACTCAAGTACTATGCTTTCCTCAGGATAAAGAGGAAGCAAATTATCAAAATGGACGTACTTTCTTAATTCACTTACTTCAGTAGAGTTTATACTTTGAACCTTAGTTAAAGTAAAATATCTCTCTTTATCACCAGGTGGCCTTATTTCTCCATATGCCATATCTCCTGTACGTAAATTAAACTTCTTTATTTGCCCGTTAGAAATATAAACATCATCGGTACTTGGGGCATAATTTGCACTTGCTGAACGTAAGAAACCAAAACCATCAGGCAATATTTCCACTATTCCACTCCCTGTGGTTATGCCTCCTTCTTCACTCATTTTTTTCATTAAGCTGAATATTATTTCCTGCTTTAGCATTCTACCATTGCTTTTACCGTTAGTTGAAATTTTTCTTTCTTCAGCTAACTCTAACAATTCTTCTGCTGTTTTCTCTTTTAATTCGCTCAGATCTAATGTTTTTCTGTTTTTCTCAGTACCTTCATTGACCATCTGTTTTACTGTATCGTTATTGTAAATTTGCTCACTTTTTTCAGGTTGAGCTGTAACCTTTCCTTTTGCCAAAACATCTTCATTGATTGTTGTCATAATCCTCCAAAAATTTTAATTGATGCTTACTAACCTAAAATGTGACTATAAGATAATAAATTAGGCTGAGTTAGTTTCAGTGCGTATTAAGCTTAATTATCATTAAACCCCGTACTTTACTTACATTATACTAATAAACACTAGCAAGTCAAGTTAATTTAATGTTAACAAAACACAAAAATTTGAGGATTTTCAATAGCTATTCTTTATATTTTTTTAACCTTTCTTGCTTCTCCTCTTCTACTTTTGCTTTTTCCACTTCTGCTTCTAAATTTTCTTGACTACATAAGCCGAGTAGTACAGGATCTTGGGGTTTTATATTTTGCATGTTATGATGAGATCCATCTCTTACCTGCTCAACTGTGTAATTTGTTGTACTAATTAATTTAGCTATAACGTTATTGTCCAAGATAGGAAATTTTTTTACTAAATAATAAATCGCATCAGGTTTATCTCTACGTCTTGCCGTAGAGGCAAAGCCAAGAATGCTACCAATCGCTTTACTCCTTTTTTTTATATTTTTTATAATCAAATTTGGTACACGATTTGGATTTTTTTTGCAATCATCGATTTCTTTTTCAGTAATTATTCCAGAAATAATAGGGTTATATTTTTCTACTTCTATTTCCTCATCAGCTATGTCTTGTACTTCTTCAAGGGCCAATCTGCAACATTGTGCTATTTGATTAAAAGTTAAACCAGTGTTGTCTACTAACCAAGCAGCTATTTGCACTAGAAACTGTTTATTTCTATCGTTATTGCCCTTAGAAGATTCCATTGACATCAAAAAAGCATCTCCCATTTAAAGTATCCCTTACTGTTATACAGAGCTAAAATATAAACTATTAAAACTAAAAAAGCATTAATTTTGTCATTCAATAACTTTTTGTTTGTCACTTCCCACCTCTTAAGTTAATTAAATGCGCTTACCTTTAAGCATATTTCAAACAAAATATTTCCCCTTCCTAAGGTATAGTATAACTCAGTTAAACATATGTTCCTATTTAAGATTAGAGAGTTAAATTTTAAGTTAATATATTGTAATATTATATATATTAGCTAATAAAGCAACAGGTTTACAAGCATTAAATTATCACTATTCTATAATTAATCATTAATTAACTGGGTTTAAAATGAATGTTAAAAATTTTTTCACTAAAGTAACCGTTGTCCTTTTAGCTTGCTTGTTAATCTTCATGGGAATTGGCAACCTTTTATCAGGTGATGATGAAAAAGAAGAGGTAGCTAGGGTTGGAAAAGAAGTTATAACGTCAGATGAGTATAAGTCGCTATATCAAAATTATGGAAAACAAATTTCTGGATCTGATGCGAGTAGAGAACAAGTAAAAAAGCTGAAATATGATTTGCTTAACGCACTTATAGAGCAAAAACTATTGTTTAACCTAACTAGTGAGCTGGGGTTGACAGTTGGAGAAGAATCTATAAAAAACCATATTAAAAACACCAAATACTTTCAAAATGATAAAGGTGAATTTGACAAAAATAAATTCTATGAAACGCTAAATGACCTGCATATGACAGAGAAAGAGTATATAGCAAAGCTAGAGAAAGTCCTGCCTGCAATGATGTTCATGACTTCATTATTTAAAGATAATTATCCAGTAACTTTTGGCGAGAAAATTGATGAGCAGATATACAAAAGTCGCTACCAAACTAGAGTAGTTGATATTGTTAAAATAACTGAAGATGCAGTTACAAACATTCCTGAACCAGATGATCAAGCCTTACTTGATTTGTACGAAAGAAATAAATCCCATTTTTATTATCCTGAGTATCGAACTGCGCAATATATTTCCCTAGGCCAAAAGTATTTTGAAGATCAAATCAAGATCTCAGATGAAGAAGTTGATGGTATAATAGAACAACAAGAACTTAAAAATCAAAGAGATATATTCAATGCAATATTTTCTACCAAAGAAGAAGCTGAGACAGCAAGAAGAGCATTTGAGGAGGGTAAAACAAGCTTTGAACAGATAGTAGAAGAGTTTGGCAAAGCAAAACTTGAGGAAACTAGAGTAAATAATATAACTAAGGATTTTTTACCAGAAGACGTGAGAGAGAAGGTATTTGCTCTTAAAGTAGGTGAAGTAAGTGAAGTTTTAGCAAGCAGTTTTGGTTGGCACATAGTAAAAGTGGAAAGTGCGCATCAAATCTCTGATGAAGACTTAGTTGATTTAAAAAAAGACATAAAGTCAGTTCTAACTAACCAAAAGTCTTTTGAAAGAGTCAATGATTTCATAAACCAAGTGAACTATAAGATATACAATGGTTCAGAAATTGAAGAAATATTGAGTGAATATAATTTACCTATACAAACTATTGGTCCAGTAGATGCGAGTGGAAAAGATCAAAGCGGTAATAACGTAGGAGATTCTGGTGATTTGATTTCTTTCATTTTTTCGCGAGAAAAGGATCAGAAAGGTTATTTTAAGGGCGTTGGGGACGCTGTTGTTAGTGTAAAAATCATCGATATCGTTCCACCTAAATCACAAAGTTTTGAAGAAGGCAGGGCATTAGCGGTAGAGCTTTGGCGTAGTGAGTTTATAAAAGAAAGAATGTTTAAATTCGGGCAAGAGGTTGCAGTTCAACTAAGAGAAAAAACAGATTTGGAAGAAATTCAAGGTGTGGAATTAGTTAAAGGTCAGCAGATGCACCGCAATAAAGTGGATCAACAAAACTACCCCTTTTCTTTTGTAGAAGAGATTTTCAATATGAAAACAACTGGTTCAGTGACAGATCCTATTCAATACAATAATGAAATTATAATAGGTGTTCTAAAAGAAATGCATTCATCAAATGGCAAATTAAACATGCTTGACACTGGAAAACGTGTGATGATATCGCTAAAAGAGCAATTAATTAGCTATCTGGAATCAAAGTATAAAGTCGAAGTTAATCACGCTATACTTGATGATATATAGTCAAAAATCTTATAAGTTGCTTCAAACGCATCCAGTGCCCAGACACACAACTGTACGAACATTGCGATTTGAGAGCAATCTTCACTAGAAAGGATGTCATCCCAGTGCCCAGACACTGGGATCCAGGAATTTTATTAAGTTGGTAAGCATAAAAGTAGCCGTTTTATGTTAAAATACAACGTTTTAATGATTAAAAAAAGGCTGGATTCCAGTGTCAAGCACTGGAATGACACCATTTGCTGTGCAATTTACCTTCAAAAATGAATGTTCGTATAGCTGTGCGCCCGGCACTGCCCTACATTATTGGTAATTATATTATAAGGTGCAAAAGTTGTATAATTCATTTGACTTAAAACGGCTCATTGTATAAAATTGTGGCTAATATATGAATAAAGGTTAACATGGCAGTTAAAATAAGGTTGGCGAGGTTTGGCGCAAAGAAACGCCCTTTTTATAGGATAGTTGTAGCTGATTCACGAGCACCAAGAGATGGGCGTTTTATTGAGAAAATAGGACAATATGATCCAATGTTACCAAAAGACAATAAAAATCGTGTTGTGGTGAAAGCTGATAGATTAAAACATTGGCTAAGTGTAGGCGCGCAGGCAACTGAAAGAGTACTGTGGTTTATCAAAAAAGGCATAGTAACTTTAGAAACAGAACCAAAGAAAACAGAAAAGAAGAAAGTAGAGAACGAGAAAGCACAAGGGCAAGAGGCATAAGTCTCTTAAAATGCTAATAACAAACAGCGATAGATTAGACGATATTGTATCTTCTGATTTGTCAGCTATGAATGACTTTGTCTTCAAAAATGTCAATGATGAAGATGCTAAGCTTGCTACTGATATTATATCTCATCTTGTTAGGTCAGGTGGAAAAAAAATAAGGCCTAAACTAGTTTTTATTATATGTAAAATGCTAAACTATTCTGGGGAGAATAGGATCAATGTTGCTGCATCGGTAGAGTTTATACACAATGCTACTTTACTTCATGATGATGTGCTCGATGAAAGTGAGGCACGCCATGGAGTTAAAACAGCGAATAAGATTTGGGGAAATAAATCAAGCATTTTAGTTGGTGATCTATTGTTGACACTAGCATTTAGATGGCTTATAGAGTGTGGAAATTTAAATATTCTCTCTATTTTATCTAAAGCATCGCATTTACTTGTGAAGGGTGAAATAAAGCAGATGACAGCACGCTTTGACCCCCACACAGTCAGGGAAAATTATTTTGATATCATTGGAGAAAAGACAGCATCTTTATTTTCTGCATGCTGTGAAGCTGCATCAACAGTATCTGGTGCAACAAATGACGAAACAGAGAGGCTAAAGAATTTTGGTTTTAATTTTGGTATGGCATTTCAAATAGTTGATGATATGCTCGATTATACTGCTAATCAAGGCACTTCTGGAAAGCAAGTCGGAAAAGACTTTTTCGAAGGTAAAGTCACCTTACCTGCTATTATAGCATACGAAAAGGGCAGTCCAGCAGAGCAAAAATTCTGGGAAAAATGCTTTTCTTCAGCTAGACACAATTTTGACCAAGCATTACACTATATTAATCACCATAATGCCATTCAGCTTTCTATGGAAAAAGCTAGACACTACATTAATATGGCACAAAATGATATTAGTACTTTTTCTGATTCTTTTTATAAAACTACTTTAATTAACTTTTTAAATGCGAGCATAGAAAGACGAATGTAGCTGGCGCTTGATATTTTCAGATTAATTGTTATATATTTATTAGATTCTTAAGGGTAATGATATGTCAGATAGCAGTAAGGAGAAAAAGAAGAAGTTTGCTGATATGGTAAGTAGGCAGAAAGGTGACGACCAACAAAGTGATAACCATAAGCAAGCTGATGATTTAAATGAAGATCTCAATACATTAAAAGAACGTGCAGTTCAGCTTGAAGATCATTTACGCCGTGCTGTTGCAGATAATGAAAACGTCAAACGTATAATGCAAAAGCAAATTAGCGATGCAAGTGACTACGCAGTCACAAAACTTGCACGTGATATGATCGACTCGTGCGACAATTTAAAAAGAGTAATGGAAATTTTGAAAGACGGTGATCCTGTTCATGAGGGGATTAAAGTAGCTTATCAAAAAATTATAAATGATCTAAAAAAACATGGAATAGAGGAAGTAGATCCACTTGGTGAGCTTTTTGATAGTAATTTACACCAAGCTGTTGTGGAAAGAGAAGACAATGAAAAAAAGCCTGGCACCATTGTAGAAGTACTACAAACTGGTTATACTATCAAAAATAGGTTGCTCCGTCCTGCAATGGTTATTCTTTCTAAGAAATCTGCTGATTGTGGAAGCGATTAGCATGAGGTAAAAGTATAATGACAAGTATTGTCTTTTCAGGTATCCAGCCAAGTGGCGTACTACATTTAGGTAATTATCTTGGTGCAATCAAACAGTGGATAGACTTACAGGATAAATACAAATCTCTTTTTTGTATTGTCGACCTACACGCAATCACAGCAAATAAGCTTCCCGCAAGTGAATTAAAAAGTAATATTTTCAAAACAGCAGCAGCTTATATTGCATGCGGAATAGATACAGAAAAGTCCATTATTTTTAGTCAGTCCACAGTTAGTGGTCATGCAGAACTGGGCTGGCTGCTTGGATGCTATACACCAATTGGTTGGCTTAATCGCATGACTCAATTTAAAGATAAAGCTGGCAGCGATAAACAAAAAGCCTCTCTTGGATTATATAGTTATCCAGTACTTATGGCTGCAGATATATTGTTGTATCAAACTAAATACGTTCCTGTTGGTGATGATCAAAAACAGCATTTGGAGCTTGCACGTGATATTGCATCAGCTTTTAACAATCATTATAAGCTGGATTATTTCATCGTACCTGAAATCTTAACTTTGGATTGCACATCAAGGATAATGAGCTTAAGGGATGGCACAAGCAAGATGAGTAAATCTGATCCTTCAGAACATTCGTGCATTAACCTTGATGATACGGATGACTTAATTGTCAAAAAAATAGAAAAAGCAAAAACAGATTCAATTCTAGGCTTTGCTACTTTAAAGTGCCGACCAGAAATAAGCAATTTGATAAACATTTATTCAGTGCTTAGTAATGTAAATGCGGAAAAAGTATGTGAAGAAGTGAACAAACATGACATGAAGCACTTCAAAAAAGAGTTAGCTGATTTAATTATCAGTGTTATATCACCCATACGTGAGAAAATGAATGATCTTTTAAAAGACCAATTCCATTTACATGAAATATTAAAAAAAGGCACAAAGAAAGCAGCAGAAATTGCAACCCATAATATAAAAGAAATCAAGGATATTATTGGATTTGCTCAATATCTGTAAGGTTCCAAAGTGTGATGGTGCGAACCGTCATACCGCCGCGGTATCTCAGCCGCTAACACGTAGCGGGATGACGGTTTTTCAAATTGTCGGTAAATCTAAGTCAGTTTAGCTATAGGCAGCAATTTTCTGTATTTATTTTAAGTTGAAGAAAGCTCAAATGAAAAATCGTGTTTTGCTAAAAATCACAGAATGCAGTCTGGTTACAAAATTCTCTAATGGTCTTAAATAAAACTTCCAGTGAATGATTGTCAGACATATTGTGCTCTGCTGATTTTATTAAGTGTACTTCAACATCGGTTGACTTAATTTTTTCAGCTAAATTCAATGAAGTTTGATAAGGAACATCTTTATCATTAATGCTATGCAGCAAGCGCACAGGACAGTTTATATCTATTGTCTTTTTGTTTAAAAGAAGGTTCTTTCTGCCATCTTCGATCAAATTTTTAGTTATTTTGTATGTACAATGCTCTGAAGTAAAATCTATTACACCTTTAGAATCTAGTTCTTCTTTTTGCTTGCCTGACAATTGCTTGAATATCAAATCTTCAGTAAAATCGGGAGCAGACGATATACCAATTAGTGCTGCAATTTTTTCTGGAAATTGAAGGGCAGTGAGCAACATCAGCCATCCTCCCATACTTGAACCTATAATTATTTGTTTATCGCTAGTTAATTCACTCATTACTTTAGCACAATTTTTTTGCCAATCACTTATCGTGTAATCAATAAAATTACCACTTGAATGACCGTGACCAAAATAATCAAATAGCACAAGTGCTACGTCATTTTCTTGGCAAAATTTGTAAATAGCAGTTGCTTTAGTTCCATCCATATTGGATGCAAATCCACCGAAAAAAACTACAGAAGCTTTCTTTCCTTGTAGCTTTCGATATGCTATGTGACCATTATTTCCATCAAACAATTTACAATAATCCATACTACTTTGGCAAAGCAACCGGGCTATCACTCAATTGATGCAAATAACTAACTAGATCTGCAATTTCTTGTGGATTGGAAATACCTGCAAATGCCATACGTGTACCTTTTATATAGGCTTTTGGGTTCTTTAAAAAGGCAAATAGCTCCTCATACCCCCATTTTCCACCTCTTTCAAGCACTGCTTTTGAGTAATTGAATGAGTTACCAAGATGGGCCTTTTTATTTCCAACTATGTTCCATAAGTTTGGTCCTACTTTATTCATTCCACCTTTCTCAAAACTATGGCAGGCTATACATTTTTTTGCTGCTGATTTACCTTTCTCAAAGCTAGCATTCTGCATGAGCGCTCCAATATCAAGCGCCACTTGCTCGATTTTTTGCTGGAACTCATTGCTACCAGCAGCTACTATCGTTTGGTGTTCAATCTTATATTCTTCTGGACTGTAAAGCATATCAACTACATTACTAACTATCATAATGATTAGCCCAGAAAGTAAAATCGATGCTGCAATCTTATTAAGCTCCATAGTTAATTTTTATTAAGTAATGTTACTTAAATTATGCGAATATTTTCGCAAATAGCAACCAATTACCTTGAAGCTCGCTAAAGATGAGAGTCTCTATAGCTGACCCAAGAAAGGTTTTCCTACGTCCATACCGCCGCGAACCGTCATACCGCGATTCATTCGCGGTATCTCAGCCGCTAACAAGAGATCCCGCTAACAAGTAGCGGGATGACGAGGTTCACTGCCATTAAGTTAAGGAAAGAATGGTTAAAAACTGAACTAAAAAGTCAGAAATAATTAAGGATTTATGACAAATACTGAAACAGAATAGAGTAAACTTTAAAGCAGATAAACTCTGAAGTGTAAATTACTTAAGAAATAGTTTGTTTAGAAGTCATTTTACAGGAGCTATGGCAATAAGCTACCCAGTTATTATCAGAAGATATGAATACTACCTCTAGTCAAAATATGTGTTTTCTAACCCTTTTTTGGTAATTGAACGAACGAAGATAAGGTACCTTATGACGATCAACTTTCCTTCCCTTTCTTACCGCCAAAGTGTTCATCAAAAATAGCTTTGATAATTGATCCATAATGCAGTCAGTATCCGATTCCGTAGCAAAAATGTCGAAAGCCAAGTTTTTGATCGCGTTAAATGAGACAGATTTGTTAATGCTCCTCTTAAGCTTATCATCGGTTAAGTCCATATTCAACGCTTCTTCTACATCTTCTGTCATAACACTTTCTAGGTTGCTAATAAAGATAGCTGACCAAAAATCCTGTTTAACAGACTCAACACTTTTTCCTGTAAAATTTTCTAGACTTAGTCTTCCTTTGAGTTTTGCAAAAAATGTCTCAACTCCCCAGCGTAAAAAATATAACTCCTTAAATCCTCCAGTTTGAAACTTTTGTTCATCCATTAATGATGTAGCTAACACTTCAATTTCACCAGATGGCAGTACCACTTTGAAGCGTTATTCCACTATTTTCTTGTTTTATCTTACGCTGAGCACATATGGTAACCTCAACACTAGATGGGCTTTTTTCTTCAAACATAGCATTCACTTCATTAAAAGATGATCTGGGACATCGAATGACATAAGCAATTTTTCTTTTTGTAAGGCTAGAAAGAAATTTATAAGATAAATATACAAATCAGTAAGTCATTAGTATTTACAACTTTAAGCATTTCATCTGCTAAGTTAATTTCATGAGTGTTACCTCTATCTAACACTGACCTTATGGCAACATTATTTAGCACATCTTAACAAACCGCAAAGGTTGCACTTGCATAATCACCTAAATCTTTTGGTTTTTGGTTACGTATTTTTCTTGAGCCAAATTCATTTTTTATTTCAACGCTTGTTGGTAAAATGATTTTGGAGGCATCAAGAGCTAACACTCTAAAGCCAAAACAAGTTTTAAATTTTTGGTCTTGGTAGTACAAGGAAACCACACCTTCGTTAATTTCTGAAAATGCACTGTGTTTCATTTTTTTTCTTGCTTGACTAAAAGCACTAGCAGTAACGGTATAGTCTTTTTTCCTATATAAAATAAATTCGTTTAGTATTACTTGCAGCGACTTTACACTTTTTCTTAAAATTAAGATAAATATGTCAATAAAAGATAACTTCCTCTTTCTCATAAAATCTTTTGAAGATGATTTATGGGATTATATAAATTCTAGACTTGCCAATTCATTTTGAATAAATTTTATTACTGCCTTTTTTACTCATACTACCTTTAAACTTATTGGTATACATCATTATCCCATAAAATCTATCTTTTTTCCTTAACTTAATGGCAGTGTGACGAGGTTATCGTCATGCCGCCACGAACCGTCATACCGCGATTCATTCGCGGTATCTCTTAGCCGCTAACAAGTAGCTGGATGACGATTGTCAGGGTGTAATCCCAGTGTCCCTATGATGTCATCCCAGTGCCCAGACACTGGGATCCAGGAAAGTTTGCTTGTAAGCAAGCAAACTAGCACAGAAAGTGGTTACAACATTTTCGATGAGATTATATGGAAAACTGGATCCCAGTGTCAAGCACTGGGATGACAAAAAAAGGAGCACTGGAATGGCACCATTTGTTATGTTTAACAAAGTTCGTACTTAGCTTCATGTTAGCCATAAATATTTAAGAAATTTACCAAATGGAAAAAAAGGCAAAAGAAGCCCCATGGTTAACTAGTTCTGACACTGGTTTCCATCCAAGACGGCAGTAGCCCCTTCGGTGTCATTCCAGTGTCAAGCACTGGAATGACACCATTTTGGATGGAAACCAGTGTCAAGCACTGGAATGACAAAGGAGAGCAGTGTCAGCTACTTGGATGACACCTTTTTTCTACTTAGTGTGGGTTATACAAGAAGTCTATTGTATAGCTATTGCTGATTGTATATTACTTATAGCTTATCTATTCAAATTTTGACTTTATTTTTCATAATTCATTATTGACAGAAATTATTAATTGGGTTATTATTAAATTATCGTTAACAAGTGAGGCAAAGAAATGATGACATCCAATAATTCTTCATTGCTAAAAGATAGTCAGGAGCTTACTAAAACTAAGGGGACTATATGGAAACCTTTAATTGCTGTTTCATTATTATCTGTATTTAGTTTTACAGCTGGTCAATATCTTCCTTATGTTATTATAGCAGTGTCTGGTTCTGGTGCCATTGCAGCAGTTCCTTTAGCAATCTTTGCTGTTTCTGCGGTTGTTGCACTTATTTCAGTGACATATCTTGTTAAACTGGCTATTTCTAGAGATGATAATAAGAAAGAAGCAGGTCTTAATGGACAGGAATTCGGCCATACTCCATCTCAAGAACCACAAAAATTTGTGTGTAAAAATTGTACTAATCTGGAGAATAAATCAAATGTACCTACTCCTCAATCACCTCCAGTAACGTTTGGAACACAACCAAATCCAAGTGCCAATATGCTACAGCCGCCGCCTCCTCCTCTATCAAGCTGTGCATCACCACCACCTCCTCCTATGCCAACTCCTGAGCAATTGAATCAAACAAGTGGTGCAGTACCTCCACCACCTCCTCCTCAAAATTCATCAACTCAACAGGGTAGTAATGATTTACTTAATAGTATAAAAAAAGCTGGCGGTAAGGCAGGTATGAGCAAAGAACAGAAAAAAGCACGCGATGAAAAATTAAAACAAAATAGGGAAAAACGAGAAAAGAATAGTGAAGGTGAGCAAACAGATTCCAAAAATGCTTTACTTGCAGAAATAAGAGGAGGTTTTAAATTGAAATCAGTTAATAAAAATCAACAAAGCCCTGAGAAGAGTACTCCAAAAACAGAGTGTGATATAGCTGTTATTCTTCCAAGGAGAGTAGCCATGGAATGCTCAGATAGTGAAAGTGAGAGTTCTAGTAGAGAGTCAGGTTGGTCTGATGAAGGCGAACAGGAAGAAGTAGAACCGAAACAAAAGATGCTGACAAAACACAGGAAAAAATCTATGCCTTCAAACCCCCAATCGTTCCATAAAGAAAGAAGCAAGAGTCCTGACAGTGGGCATGTATCTGGTGATGATGCAAAACCTGAACCCACATCTCCGTCACATCCTGCACCAGAGGCAGGGAAGCCACCGATACCGCCTAAGCCTGCTGGTTTACAAACGAAACCTGAAGCTCCTCCTGTAAAAGAAGAGAGTCCAGTAAGCAGTGAGATGAAAGATCCATCTACTCTTTCTGTTGAGGATCGCATAGCACAGTTTGGTGGAAAAGCGTTGCGATGCCAAAAGGAAAATGTTGTACAAGGACTATGATAACTATGAAATGGTCAGCCATGCACTTCCCTTCTTTTTCAAAATAAGTTTACCTATAGATCTGATTGTATTAAGATTGTTTAATACAATCAGATCTATTATATGCGTTTATCCAAGTATTACTTACCAACTCTAAAGGAAAAGCCTGCTCATGCTAAAATTATCTCCCATCAATATTCTTTACGTGCAGGTTTAATAAAGCAGATAGCATCTGGCATTTATTCCTGGTTACCACTTGGTCTCTTAGTGCTTAAAAATATTGAAGACATTATCAGAGATGAAATGAACAAATCCGGTGCTATTGAAGTGTTGATGCCTTGTGTCCAACCAGCAAATCTTTGGCGAGAATCAGGGCGTTACGATGATTACGGTAAGGAAATGTTACGTATAAGGGATAGGCATGAGGAAGACATGCTTTTTGGTCCAACGCACGAGGAGGTGGCAACTGATCTAATTAGAGATATGGTAAAAAGTTACAAAGATTTGCCACTTTGTTTATACCAAATTCAATGGAAGTTTCGTGATGAGGTAAGACCACGTTATGGTGTTATGAGGGGCAGGGAATTTTTGATGAAGGATGCGTACAGTTTTGATGTAGATTACGAAGGTGCACTGAATTCATATAATTTGATGTACAAAACTTACATAAAAATCTTCAAACGCATGGGACTTACCCCAATTGGAGTGAGAGCTGATACGGGGCCAATTGGAGGAAATTTGAGCCACGAGTTTCATATATTGGCAAACACTGGTGAAAGCACTTTATATTACGACAACAAATTTTCTGAGTTGCTAGAAAGCGAAGATGTTGAAAGTTTGAAGAGTATATACGCAGTTGCAGATGATATGCATGATCCTGAGACTTGCCCTATATCACAAGAGCAGTTAAATGTTAGTAAAGGTATTGAAATAGGGCATATTTTTTATTTTGGCGACAAATACTCAAAGCCTATGAAGGCAAGTGTTACTTCTCAAGATGGAAAAAATGTCAATATACATATGGGTTCGTATGGCATTGGAGTTTCAAGGCTTGTCGGTGCAATAATAGAAGCTTTTCATGATGATAAAGGAATTATCTGGCCAGAATCGGTGGCTCCTTTCAGAATTGGTTTAATCAATTTACAAACGAAAGTAACGGAGGCTGCAGATAAAATATACAAAGCTTTGAAGAGCGATGAAGTGCTTTACGATGACACGGAAGGAAGTGTAGGAGTAAAATTTTCTAGAATGGATCTGATAGGCTTGCCGTGGCAAATAATTGTCGGAAAAAAGGCAATAGATGAAAAGATAGTTGAAGTAAAAAATAGAGCAACTGGAGAGGTAAAGGAAATGCAGATTGAGGAAGCAATAAATCACTTTAGCACAAAATGATACACGGTATCGGCACTGACATAGTATATATACCAAGAGTATCGAGGATATTACAAAAATACGGGGAAAAATTTCTCAATAGAATCTACACTGAGAAAGAAATAGAGCTAAGTAGAAAGTATAATAGTCAAGAAATGCGAGCAAGGTATTTTGCTAAACGCTTTGCAGCAAAAGAAGCTTTTGTTAAAGCACGAGGTACTGGATTTAGTCAGGGCATTACAATGAAAGATATAGAAATATACAATGATGTGAGAGGCAAGCCATATCTTACCGTTAGCAAGGATTTTATCTCCAAAATTCATCTTTCTTTAAGTGACGATGGAGATTACGCTACTGCATTTGTTGTAATTTGCGTCTAGCAGATATTTTCAATTTATGCAGTTGATTTTATGCTACTTGTAGCATGCACAACAACTAAAAAAACATAGCGGTTTTTCTATGATTTTAGTATAATTCTAGCTTTACCTAAACAAAAAGATGAATTATTTAATGGACTGTGTTTTAACGTCTCTTTCCTTACCATTTTCAATTACTGAGAATTATTTATTAATTACTGCGTTGATTCCACTTTTAAGTGCGTTAGTTATTTTTTTTACTGGTAAATGGCCCGGAGTGAACAATAGTATTACTGTCACTTCTTCTGTACTTCTGTTTACGTATACGTGTCTGTGCACTTTATATTGGGTATATGGTGATCATTCTCAATTTATTCTCATGGATTTTGGTAATAATTTGCACATTAGTTTAAAGCTAGAGTCTACTGGAGTAGTATTCAGTTTATTAATATCGTTTTTATGGATACTAACCAGTGTATATGCAATATGTTATATGCAGAATAACTATGCTGATAGCAATCACTCAAGTTTTCTATGCTTTTTTTCAATATCGATTAGCTGTGCAATGTTTATTGCTTTTTCTGGAGACTTGCTCACTACATTTGTCTTTTATGAGCTTCTAACTATTAGTACATACCCTCTGGTTACTTACAACTCAACAAATGAATCAATGATTGCAGGACGCTATTACTTTGGCGTGCTATTTTTCTCTTCTTTGGTATTGTTTTTTCCTGCAATAGGCCTTTTATATAATGAATTTCATACTTTAGACTTTGTAAGCGGTGGAATATTCAAATTTGATACTTCACTCATCACTTTCATTGCAGTGTGTTTTGCTATGCTGATTTACGGAATAGGAAAAGCTGCATTAATGCCAATGCATTTTTGGTTACCAAAAGCAATGGTTGCACCAACTCCTGTGAGTGCACTACTGCATGCTGTTGCTGTTGTGAAATCCGGAGTTTTCATTATCATAAAAGTTATATTATACACTTTCGGCGTCGATAACATGCAACGTTTTGTGCAGCAAAATTGGTTTGCTGGAGGGTGGCTTCCGTACGCTGCTGGATTTACTATTATTACTGCATCATTGATTGCACTAAAGCAAAAAGAATTAAAGAAGTTGCTTGCTTACTCTACCATCTCTCAATTGTCGTATATTATATTATTCGCTTCAATTTTTAGTGATCTCAGCATGAGGGTTGCAATTTTTCAATTAGTTTGCCACGCATTTGCAAAAATCACTTTGTTTTTCGTTGCCGGAGCAATAATAACGAGAGCAGGTGAGAAATATATAGATAAGATTTACGGTATAGGACGCAGTATGCCAATTAGCATGACAGCATTTGCTATAGGTGCATTGTCTATGATAGGGGTGCCGCCTGCTCCGACTTTTTGGGGTAAATTTCTCATTTTTCAAGCTGTTTTCAACTCTGGCAATGTAATACTTTCTGTGTTTGTAACTCTAGTGTTAATTGTTAGTACTATACTCAACGCTCTGTACTTTTTACCGATAATTTACAATGCCTTTTTCTTAAAACCTTCTCAGAATTACTTTATTAAAAAAACACCAATTCTTCTAGTTTTACCTCCAGTTATTACTGCTATGTGCACTTTGGTTATTTTTTTTAGCTACCAAGTAATATTTTAAAATCTGTATTTATAACCATTAACAATAAATTTAAATGGTATTATACCAGCCAGAGTTGCTTTTATATTCGACAAAGTGAAGCTAATCTCCACAGTATCCTCCTTATTTTGCTCGGTTGTAAAAACTACAGTAGCATTTCCAGCAAATGTAACTAAGTCCTTGGTCGATCGATCAATAGATAATGTTATTACATTTATGTTGGCGATTTTTCTTTTAGATAAAGACAAATTACCAGCTTCATTATTCGTTTTTTCCTGAAAGCCTTGATAGATTTTATGTATAGAATTGTTTCTTATAAAATCTTCTTGGTACTTCGGTTCAACGATCTTAATGGACTCGTATATTTCAATGTATTTACTTATTAAGTACCTCGCTGTGGAAGTGTATTCATCTTCCTTTTTACTGAAACTAAGCTTATGCATTGCAGAGAACTCATCTTCTGTGTGGTTCATATACTTCACAAAATTTAAATCTTTTTTAATAGGAAATAACAGGTATATGTTTAATGTTAATAAACATAAGCATACTAGGAGAAGCGATACTATTAATGCCATCCAAGATCTTTCTGCTACACAAAACAGATACCTATGGCAGTACCATTCGACTGCTTTACTGAAATAACTTTTGTTTTTTACTGATTCAAGCAATTTATCTTCCATAACACAATACTACCAGACCTAATCGGATCATTATAATAACAATAAGCTTAGATACTCTAAAAAAAACTTTAAAATATGTCTAAATTTTCCCAAATAGGATGAATGATTATATCACCTTGTTCTGCAATGAGGTAGAATTTATCGATTTTGCTCACATCTATATTTATCATTTTTACACTGAAATTTTCAGGATCATAAGTATTACTTTCTACACTTTTGTGATAATTATAATAATGTAATTTATTTTGATCATCAAAATAACCAAATTCATCAGCAAAGGTTCCCACTTTTCTACCTTTACCACTTTTGACTAGCTCAAATAGATCAATTACATGGTTTTGGGATCCAGGCTCAATAGGCCCTTCTGCAGCAAAAAATTTAGGTGCATGACCAATGTATTCCTTAAATTTTAGATTATGAGTCTTTTTTACACTACCAAAATCCACAAATTTATATTCATCTGAAATACCAGAATATTGTGGATCATACTTTTTATATTCAAAAAACTCATTACCTAAAAAATTACAAAACGTTAATTTATAATTATCATGATCGGATTTTACGACTTTAAGGTAATGAAAATCTCCAGGAATCTTTACTTCCTCTTCCGTAATATGATTACGTACAACAAGCTCACCATTTAGCATATGATAGCCAATTTTTGGCAAAGTAGCTATATTGATTGTCTTGTTTAGCTTAAAATTTGCTTCATAAATGCCACTTAACAACTCCTTTCCTTTTTCTAGGGTTATGTCTTGATCTGAAGCTATATTCTTAATTAAGCTTAATTTTTTCTGCATGTTCAATATGGCTTTCGTCAAAACTTCTATTGATTGCCATACAGTTAATTTATTATCAGTCAAATTATATACTTCGAGTATTAAATTAACAGAATTTTATCATGAATTTATGTTAAAAGTATTATACTTTGTAAACTTATGTCATGATATTAACTACATTAGCTAAAACATGCTTTTTATCTAAGTGGAGTTGCTTTGCGGCAACGAAAAGTTCATCTATTTTTTTCCACTGACTTAGCAGAATTTCAACACCATTTACCTCTCTCTTTATGCTTTCTAAAATGAAGGCCTGAATTATATATGATGCTAGTTCTAGTTCGATTTCGCTATTAATTACTTTATTAATCATATTGGGATTCTTTAAATCATGAAGAAATTTATAAAAGCATTTGTATGCTTCATAAGCATCACTACTTATTGTATTTATTATCATTCCTGGCATTCCAGGAAATAAAGTAATCATTTCGTCAAACGTTTGATTATCAAATTTACATTGAGATGAAGCAACTTGCTTTGTTTCATCATAAGTTAATGGGAGTAAATTTAGCTGAAAGCACCTACACAAGATAGTGGTTTGTATATCATATGGCTTATGGCTAATTATAAATATCTTAGAATTTTTTGGCGGCTCTTCTAATATTTTCAATATTGCGTTTTTAGCGTTATTAGTCATTGCCTCTAAGCTATCTATTATAGCTATTTTGTGTTCTGATTGAATGGGACTTAAGTGTAGAAAGTTTTTCATTTCTCTGACTTTTTCTATTCCGATAGTATCACCTTCAACAATGTGTAAGTCCAATGCTACTTCATTATAGTTTTTTATGAGTAACCAATTGGAGAAGGATTTTGCAAGTGTTGCTTTTCCTATACCTTTTTTACCACAGATCAGCCAAGACTGAACAGATAAGTTGTTCATTATTTTTTTTTTGGCTTGGTTGTGGCCTATTACTTTTTTCATTCTTTCTCCTATAGATTTTAGTTTGAAAATGCGTTGTTTACTGTTTGTAATGAAATTGCACCTTCCCTTAAAACCTTAATCTTATCTTCGGTTAAGTCAATAATAGTAGATTCTATACCAGAAACTAGTTCGTCATCTTCAATCACTACAGATAAATGTTGCTTAATGGATTGTGGTATATCGTTTGCCTTACATACACTTTCTTTTCCTGAAATATTTGTACTAGTTGCAACTATTGGAACTTTCAGTTTGTTTAGTATTGAAATTGCAATAGGATGCTCAGGAATTCTGATACCTATACTATCTTTAAAGAATTCGTTTGGCAATATGTTGTTGTTTTTAAGTGGTAAAATATAGGTAATTGGTCCAGGAGAAAAGTGGTTTATTAAATCAATATATCTTTCCTTTACCTTTGCTATTTTTGTCAAATTGTAAATATCACTAACAAATATAGACAGTGGTTTATTTTGAGAGCGTTTCTTTATCTGATATATTTTTCCTATAGATTCATTATCTAGTGCATTACAAGCAAGAGCATACACTGTTTCTGTTGGAAAACACACTAATAAATTGTTCTGTATTGCATTTATTATTTTAGATACCATATAGCTAAAAACTTATTCATAACAACTAGATCAGTTTTGTTGCACTGTATCTTATATAGTAACTGCTAGTTTTTGTAAACGTAATGCAACGCAGCTTACCATTTGTTATGCAGATTTGCTACAACCCAAACTCTTCATTGACTTTATCAATTATTGCCTGTGGTGGATCCTCTCCCCATCCTGAATACAAAATCTCTCCATAGTCTGCAACATCTATAGAGCCAGTTCTGCTTTTTGCTAGAAACATTTCTCTTTTCTCTTTATCAACTAATACATAATGCCACGCTGATTTTCCACGATCTTTACCACGGACTAAGTATATAAGATCTGACCTACTTCTTTTTGTTGCATCAGCAAAAGATCTTTCATTGACAGTTCTGCTTTTACTTTTTATGCCGCCACTTTCAGAAAAAGCTTCCTTGGATTCGGTTTTTTTGCCTGCTAATTCAGAAATTTTTCCTTTTTCCCCTAATGCCCGTTCTTTGGTGTTTTGAGACGAATACTTACTGGAAAAACCTTCCCCTGTACCGCCAGGAGTCCTGTTTGTGAAACGCTTAGTAAATGAATTATTGTCGTTGTTTTCTGCCATAAAAATCTCCAAACTTTAGATTGTAGAATCCAAACTTTTACTACACTTTATCATATGTTAATTAAATTAATATAAATGAAAAATAATATAGTAATTATTACAGGAATTACGGCCTCAGGTAAATCAGAATTATGCGATAACCTGATAGAAAAATATGGAAATATTAGTATAATAAATTGTGATTCAAAGCAGGTATATGAAGAAATTCCCATAATTACTGCTCAACCACCAAAGCAAGAAGTATTTTATAAACTATATGGTTATGTTTCAGCAAAAGAAAATTATTCCGTGGGTCTATGGTTAGAAGATTTAGAAAAAGAAGTTAATCACGCATTAGAAAATGCTCAAATACCTATCATCACTGGAGGAAGCGGGCTTTACATCAGCAGTTTAATCAAAGGCTTATCATCAATGCCACAAATAAGTCAGGAAGTGAGGAAAAATGTAAGCGAATTAAGGAAAAATTTAAGTAAAGAGGAGTTTTACAAATTAGCGCTAAGCAAAGATCCAAGGATTCAAGGTAAAGTGTTCATGAATGACTCGCACCGCCTTTCAAGGGCACTTGAAGTTATCACTGAAACTGGCAAGTCAATTTTTGTATGGCAAGAGAATAGACAGCCTCCTTTATTCAATAATTTTAAGATATATACAATTCTGCCTAAACGTGAAGATGTATACCGAAAAATAAATTCTCGTTTCATTACAATGATTGAAAATGGAGCAATTGATGAAGTAAAAAAGCTACTTAGCATGAACCTAGCCCCACATTTGCCAGCTATGAAAGCACACGGAGTGCCAGAAATTATAAAGTACTTGAAAGGTGAGATTACTTTAGACGAAGCGATACAAATTGCTCAAACAAACACAAGACACTACGCGAAACGTCAGTATACCTGGTTTAAAAAACAATTTCTAAATGCTGAAGTGATTGATTGTGCAAACAAGCTCAAGATATTTTAATTCAGGCCGTGCTCATTACTACGAATAGGGGGTTCCATATTTTCCAGATGGTCGCTTACTTCTAGTGGATCGCCTAAACCATGCTCTATTTTTATTTTAAAAAATCCAAGCCTCTCGCACAATTTCTGAAAGTATTCTTTTATAATGTCAAATAAGCTTTTATCACCTATATTATAGTCCTTCAGTCTCTCAGGAACAGTAAGTGACAAGTTACCATTTGTGTATGTTACATTTTTATCATCTTGAGACTTAAGCGTGAATTCTAGTGAGCTGGATAGATCACACACCTTGTCACCGAATGTACCGTCACTCCTTTGGAAAAATATTGGTAATGTCATATCAGATTTAACACTCACATTATTTTGGCTAACACAGTCAATACTTATTACTTTTTCAGGGCTTTCTATTATGAATGAATGCTGGCTAAGTGCACCTTGAAACTCTATATGTACACCAGCTTCATATCCTGCTTGATTACAATTGATAACTAATTCTTCCAAGATAGAGTCACTTGGAACTTCTGCCTTAGCGTATTTGAACATCTCCTTAAAAACTTTTCTTGCAAATGGGCGGTAGTCTTCATTTTTACCTTCACTTTTTGGCAGTAAACTATCATGTTCTTTGTATAGCTCGGCAATCAAATCTCTACTTATACTTTTGCCGTTAATAACAAAATCCATTCTCTGAAAATCTAAGAACGCTGTATTACCAGAATTCGCTTCAGCATTGTCTTTACCAGCTCTTAACTTGCTAAAACCAAACTTTTCTGCTTGAGCTCTTAATGTAACTACTGGATTTTCCTTTTCTTCTGATATAGAGCTACTCATTATGAATACCTTGATATAGACTGCTGATAGTATAATAATACATAAGAATGATTAATAAGTTAATAAAATACCTACTATAAGCCCTATGATAGCAAATATAGTTAGGGGTAACTTAGGCTTACCGACGATTTTAAAAACAACAAATTCGTCATTCCGTTACGTGTTAGCGGCTGAGATACCGCGAATGAATCGCGGTATGACGTTAGAGAGCTGTGCTAGCTATAGTGCATACCTGACCATAAGGTGACAAGATTTTAAAAAGGCTCTATAACAGTTTTACACATGTATGAATCTCAATGAGCAATCAGATTTTTCTAAATAGCAGGCTGGAGAATATACCTAAGTTCCATTCCGCAATATTGCCTAAACTTTGTGGTGGGGACAAGGTGGTGGATCTGCTGTTTTATAAGCCACTTAGTTATGTGGATAGAAGCAAGTTACTATCTGATGCTCGAGTTGGAGAATTTACAACTTTCATTGCAAAAGTTTATGAACATCAGTCGCCCACTTTTAGAGGTAGACCATATAAAATAGTCGTTGAAAGTGAGAGTCAGTATATATTTATAGTCTTTTTTAATTACTCAGTTAAGTATTTATATAAACTATTTCCAATTGGAGCGAATGTGATCATCAGTGGCAAACTCGAAAAATTTGCTGAACATTGGCAAATTACTCATCCAGATTACGTGTCGCTTGACATCAACCAATTTAAAGAAATAGCTTGCATAGAGCCAGTTTACCAATTATGCCGTGGCATTACCAATAAGCGCATTGGGAACATAATAAGCTCTAATCTAAAGGAATTGCCTGATTTACCAGAGTGGATAGATGATACATTAATCAAGCAAAAAAAATGGTTAAGTTGGAGGGAAAGCATCATAAAGTTGCACAGACCAAGCTCATTGGTGGAAGCTGAGGTTTGTAGAAAAAGGCTTGCTTATGATGAATTGTTTGCGTATCAGCTAGCGCTGAAACTTGCAAGAAAAAATCATGTGAAAGAAAGGGGAAGAGAATTTATAATATTGAGTAAATATAAAGAGCAAGTTTTAAATGAATTGTCGTTTCAATTAACAAATGATCAAACTCGTGCAATAGATGAGATCTCAGAGAGACAAAAATCCAAGTATCGCATGATAAGCTTGCTGCAAGGTGATGTTGGTAGTGGCAAAACCGTAGTTGCACTTTTTGCGATGATAAATGTGGTAGAAAACAACATGCAGGCAGCTCTAATGGCACCGACTACTATCTTGGCGGAGCAACATTATAATTGGATTGAGGAAGTTTTATCCTGTACCGATATAAAAGTTGCTCTGCTTACTGGTAAAACTTCGCGCAAGGAAAGAAAGATTATCATGAACGAACTTGCAAGTGGTGTTTTAAATATAGTGATTGGCACTCATGCACTATTTCAAGCTAACGTTACATTTAAAAATTTAGGGCTTGCAGTCATAGACGAGCAACAGCGATTTGGAGTGATGCAGAGAAATCGCTTGGTAGGAAAAGGAGAAAATGCCGATATACTTTTCGTTACTGCAACTCCCATTCCAAGAACTTTGCAGCAAGCTATGTATGGTGACGTTGAATGTTCAATTTTGAAAGAAAAACCAAAATCCAGATTGCCAATAAAAACTGTAACTATGAACATTAGTAGGGTGCCAGATGTTATTGAAAAGCTAAAAGGTGCTATAAACAGGGGCGAAAAAGCATATTGGATTTGTCCATATATAGAAGAAAACGAAGAGACCAATATTGCTGCAGCAGAGATGCGTTTTCAGGAATTACAAAAAACATTTCTTGATAAAGTCGGGATAATACACGGAAAATTGACTCAGGAGCAGAAAGATCAAGTTATGTTTTCCTTCAAAAGGAATGAATTTTCTCTGCTTGTTGCAACCACTGTGATAGAAGTTGGTATAGATGTGCCAGATGCAACCATCATGATTATAGAAAATGCAGAGCAATTTGGGTTATCACAATTGCATCAGTTAAGAGGCAGAGTAGGGCGAGGAAACAAGCCATCTTTTTGTGTATTATTATACGATAATTTAAGTAAAAGCTCATCTTCAAAGTTAAAGATCATGTGTGAGTCACAAGATGGATTTTACATTGCTGAAAGGGATATGATGCTAAGAGGCAGTGGAGATATTTTAGGCACAAAACAATCAGGATGTATGGAATTTAAATTTGCTGATTTATATCAGGACAAAGAGCTGCTCAATCTCGCGTATAATAACGCAAAAGGCGCAATGGCTGATTTTGAATTACTGCTTGATATATTTGAATATAGGAGTAGATTACATTTTTCAAAATTTCAGTAGGAAAACCAGGTAGCCCGCAGAAACGAAAAAACTTCCTTGACAAACCTCGCCAGCCCCCTTATCATGAAACTGAAGCTATTGTATTTGCTTTCGCCAATCTGCAGATTAAAAGGTAAGGATTACTTAATGTATCGGCGTCTTATGTTCAATTTTTTGCAGTATATAGATACTGTATGTCTTTACAAAACTTCATCTACATCTAGATTTTTATCTAAATAAGCTGAACGCGCTTATAAAGCGTTACAAGACATCAAAAAATGCCAATACTCGACAGAGATAGTAAAAGACTAGCTAACTCGGGGATTCTTTGTCTTTTTTTCTGCTTAGTAAATTTCTTAAACATTTGCAGCGTAAGTTAGTTGCAATTAAAAGCAGCTGAATTTCGCTTGTCAAGCGTTTAAAACATAAAAAACGCCAATATTTTAAAGCGGATAATAACCACGGGGCTTCTTTTGCCTTTTTTTTCATTTGGTAAATTTCTTAATGTTTATGGCTAAACGACAACCGTCATCCCGCTGCTTGTTAGCGGGATCTCTTGTTAGCGGCTGAGATACCGCGAATGAATCGCGGTATGACGTAGATTGCTGTCATTCCAGTGCTCCTTTTTTTGTCATCCAAGCAGCCTCCTATGGTGTCATCCCAGTGCCCAGACACTGGGATCCAGCATTTCATGCAATCCCATCAAGAACGTTGTATTTTACATAACACTTTTATGCTTACCAACCCAGTGTCCAATCAAAATTCCTG
The DNA here is from genome assembly GCF_018454475.1 of Wolbachia endosymbiont of Rhagoletis cerasi. Lineage (NCBI taxonomy): Bacteria > Pseudomonadati > Pseudomonadota > Alphaproteobacteria > Rickettsiales > Anaplasmataceae > Wolbachia > Wolbachia endosymbiont of Rhagoletis cerasi. Next base: position 168,116 of record NZ_JADCNC010000009.1, read on the forward strand.
GATCCCAGTGTCTGGGCACTGGGATGACATCATAGGGACACTGGGATGACACCATAGGGGCACTGCCGTCATAAAGGAACCAGTGTCAGCTACTTGAATGACATCATAGGGGCGCTGGCCTGACAACCGTCATCCCGCTGCTTGTTAGCGAGATACCGCGAATGAATCGCGGTATGACGGTGTAATGACGGTTAAGTAATTCGTTATCCCGCTGCTTGTTAGCGGAATCTGCTGTGGCGACATAAACTCAAATCATTTCAAATTTCAATCCAAAGAGGTATCATTATGTCAAACAACTTCAATTTTAAAGAATTTTTTAACCACTATGAAACAAATAGTACGTCAGATGATATACAAAGGTATTATTTGCTGTGGAAATCAGTAATAGCGCAGGCGATGACTGATGCAGCAAGTAACTGTAAAAAAACAGAAAGCTTGGTAGAAAAACGTAAGGCAATTTCTTGGTTGTCAGACTTTAGTCAAGATTTTGTGCACACATGTATATTGGCTGATTGTGATCCGGTATACGTAAAAAATAAAATACAGCCAACCTTAAAAAGCCTTACTAGATAAAGCCTTTTTATATACTTAATGAGGTTTACTCCTTTTACCGAAAAAAATATAATTCAATCTCCTATCTATAGTTGCCTCTATATCTTTGATTAATAGCTGCTTTATCATGTTTACTTTTCGCTTTGCATCTTGAGCTTGACGCTCATTGTTACCACTGCTATTGCTGTAATTATTCTTATTACTATAACTACTGCCACTTGGTTTACTACTGTTACTGAACTCACTACCCTTTTTTCTTCTTGTGATTATGAACATAAGTATCCATATTATCTTTTCCTTTAAAAAGGACTTCCAGCCTGTGCTAAGGAACAACTTATAGAGAAAATGCGGAGTAAGGAATGCTACTAACACTCGAATAGAAATTCCATAACCGAGATCTTCCCTATTTTCATAATACAATTTGCAATATTGAAACAAATGGTAAAACGCATTTTTTAAAGAGCCAAATTCTACAGCATACCAAAAGCCATTGGTGAGAAACATGAGCATAATGCTGGATGTATAAAGATACATTGTGAAGAGAAACAGTTTCACAGTTATATCTTTTAGACTACCTAATATATAATTTAATAATCTTAATCTATAGAAAAGTGATATCATTTCACACCCACTTCAATATGGCTGGGGTGGAAGGATTCGAACCTTCGCGTGGCGGTATCAAAAACCGCTGCCTTACCACTTGGCTACACCCCAATACTACTTACATCAATAACACTATTAGCCCAATTAGTAAAAGATTTATTTGCTTTTTCTATGGGCATCACAGCAATAGCTGGCTGATCATAAGAATGCATTGCTTCAATTTTTTCTACAATTTTATCAACTTGATCATTTTTGCTTTTCATAATTGCTACTACTTCACAACTATTACTAATTTTACCTTCCCATAAATACAGAGAATTCACTTCGGGAAATATATTTACACATACAATTAATTTCTCGTTTAACAATTCTTCAGAAATAGTTTTAGCTTCTTCAAAATTTGAAAAAGTTGTATAAATCAAAACTAAACTACTCATTAGAATCTATATAAACGCACTGCTACTATACTCTACCGAGGTTTATTCATCAAGAGAAAATAACGCCAGCGCGTACTGTATGAACATTTGTTTGCAAAGGTAGTATGTTAAGTGTTATAGCTAGTTTGCCTCAAACGTAAAGGTGTCATCCCAGTGCCCCTGTGATGTCATTCCAGTGCTTGACACTGGAATCCAGTTTTCCATATAATCTCATCGAAAACGTTGTAACCACTTTCTATGCTAGTTTGCTTGTAAACAAGCAAACTTTCCTGGATCCCAGTGTCAGCTACTCGGATGACACCTTTCCTAGCAGAGAAATCACAATGTTCATACGGTTGTACGCATACCGCTGGGATCTAGGATTTTTCTATAGTTTAAAAACAAAAAAGGATGTTACTCATTGAGTAACATCCTTTTGGAGAAGGTGGATAGCTTTGTTTAGTTCGTTTTCATAGCTGTTTGTGCAGCTTGCTGTTGAACGTCAGTGTCAACAGCTACTTTCGTAGAAGGCTGTCCCACCAGTTTGTCCAGATGACCTGTCTTTCTTAAGTCAGCTTGGGTTTTTGCCTTGCCATTTTCAGTAAACATTGTATGTGTTGGAGAAGAAGTTGGTGAATTGAATCCACTATCAGAACCATTACGATTACTAAAAGAATTGTGTAATGTAGATTCAGTTTTAGCACTTAAACTAAATTCTTTTAAGTTTTTCTCCATTGCTGCCCCAACTTCATCTTTACTGAAAGATTGTTCCAATCTTTCTAATGAGCTTGTTGGTGTAGAAGGACCAGATGAACCTCTTGCACTATCAAAAGAATTACTGCGAGTTAGAGTTCCTTTATTCGAATTACCAAGATATTGGTTTACTTTAGGATCACTGAGAACATCTTCACTGAAAGAACTTTGTCCATTTAAGTTAGTCAATGAGGCGCTTCTAGTTGGTACTTCTGGAGTTTCTACCCTAGTAAGGTTGCTAGTACTATTACGTCGTGCAACTCCTGGTCTTCCTCCTATTGTTGCAGTTTTATTAGTATTCTCAATTGGAGTAGGAGTATCAACGTAAAAAGTGCTATTTCCTATTTTTCTAGGCAACGTGTCTGATTCAGAAAGAACTTGATATTTAACTTCAGAAGTTTTTTCTGACTTTTTGCCACTTTTGAAAGGTGATGAAACCTTATCCCAAAGTGAAGTAGCTGTTTTCACTTCTTTATGGTTTGCAGGATTTAACAATTCCGCTTCACTGCTAATGGTACTGTCAGTACTTACAGAATTTAGAAAACTCATTGAACTGCTTCTTGATGAGCTGTTTTCAAAAGATTGCATTGAACCTTTTCTGATACCATACTTTCCTGCTACTTCATTAAGGTTCTCTATAGAGTTAGAAAGTTTATGCTCTGTTTTGCATTTTTTAATAATCTCCTTAATTTCATTATGATGTTCAGAGAAAATTTCATAAAGACTATTATTATCCTTAGACAACAAATTTTGCAACTTCTTAGCGTCTAATTTATTGACAAAATCTACTTGCTGTTTCAACCGGTTGATCAACTGGTCCTTTTTGGCACTTTGTTGACCATCAACAGAATAAGCTTTCTCTAATATTTTTTCTCCCAGCTTAGAAAATATTTCCTTAGTTAAAGCAGAGTTATTCACGGCTTTGTCTTCAAGAACTTCCTTAATAAACATCTCCTTTACACTATTGAAATTCCTTGTTTTTTCTTCTGTTTTCAAAACAACAGTTTGACCTTCGTTACCTATTGAATATGGGATGCCGTCTAAACTAGACATACTTTCACTTAAATTACTTAAACTGCGCCCCATTTTTCCTAACGTAGCACCAGTTCCCTCTCTTGTTGCTCGTCCCACAGAACTTATAGCTCCTTTTACTGAATAATAACCTTCTCTTGCTTTTTCTGCAGTATATACTGACGCGTCCTTAACTTTCCCAGCAGTATATTTCGCCCCATCAACTGTTTTTTCTGCTGACCACTTGAGCCCTTTATATCCAGATTGAACTGCTTTTACAGCGACTTTTACAGCGAAATATAAAGCAAGACCAACTATAGCACCTGGTATAGCAAGTGTTGCACCAACTGCCAAAAGTGGTAGTACTGCCGTAAATAATCCACTTGCTGCACTTACTACAAGAATCTTATCTCCTTGTTCCATCTTAGAGAATTCTGTATCCCCTTTTAACAGGTCAGTAATTCTTTCTTTTAGCTTCTTGGGATCCTTAGCAGCCTCTAAATTTAATGAATCTTGCGTCGTTTTATTCAAACCAAGATCATTTCCTTGTTCAGTTACAACAGAATTTTTTTCACTAGGTGACATTTTAAACCTCACTATTAATTAAATATATTATAATTGTATTCCTTGATTCTTAAGTTAGTGTTAAATTGATTGCCAGTATTTATTTGTCTTCAAATAATTTCGCTTGACGTGTTTTGTGGTAACATAGAAAATTAGGTCAAGAAGCTGCAGCATTTATGAAGTATAGAAAAAGAACACTCATCTTTTTGGCTGTTATAACTTTAATAATAATAGCTTTACTATTTAGGTATAATTCCCATTTTCACAAAGACGTAGTGCACTTAAAGAGTGACAACAAAGAATTCAAAAAAAAGCCAGAAAATTCCATAGAGTCGACCATATTACATAGAGAAAAGGAAGTGTACGATCATGTTTTCCATCCTGATGATTAATTTGTAAATAAAATAGCAATTTATGTTTGCATTTTCTTATTAAAGAAGTAATATTAGCGTATTAATTATAGAATCAATCATTATGTTTGATGATAATAATCCTTGGAATCTGGGAAAGAAACCGGTAGGGAACAAAACTCCTAATAATGAAGATATTTTAAGTAAAGCTGTATCTGATATAAGGTTCTTTCTTAATGGATTAACCAGAAACAGGGGCAAAAAACCTTATTTCATCATTTTCATTATTTTGCTGTTCTATGCTTGCACTGGCTTTTATATTGTCCATCCTAGTGAAGAAAGTATAGAACTTACCTTTGGTAAATATTCTAATACAGAAACACCTGGTTTGCGTTATCACTTCCCCTACCCTATTGGCAAGGTTTTTAAAGTGAACGTTAAGGAAGTAAATCGTGAAGAAATTGGGGTAAGTAGTTCTTATGGGCGAGATACAGATCGCGGTGAAGGCGTGATGCTAACTGGAGATGAAAATATAGTCAACGTTAACTTCGAGGTTCAATGGCGCGTTAGAGATGCTAAGGACTATTTATTCAAAGTGCGGGATTACAAACCCGGTTTCAGTGTTAAAAATGCTGCTGAAAGTGCCATGAGAGAAATAATAGGTAAAAACACGATCTCTTTTGCACTTGGTCAAGGCAGACCAGAAATTTCTAGAGATACTAGAATTCTATTGCAGCAGATTCTTGATGGATACCAAATGGGCATAGAGATTTTATCTGTTCAAATGAAAAAAATTGATCCACCAGAAAAAGTAATCAGTTCGTTTAGAGATGTACAAAGTGCTCGTGCAGACAAAGAGCGTACTATAAACGAAGCATATGCTTATAATAATGATATTATACCTCGAGCAAAGGGTGAAGCGATAAAGATAAAATTAGATGCACAAGCATATGAAAATGAAGTAATAAATGAAGCAAAAGGTAATGCAAATCGCTTTTTATCTCTTTATGAGGAATATAGACAGAATCCTTCTCTCGTTAAGAATCGTATTTATCTTGAAACTATGGAAAATATTTTCAGTAAGGTAGACAAAGTTGTTGTAACTGATGATCTGAAAGGTATGTTTTCTTATTTACCTCTTACAAATTTAGGAAAATAACCATGAGTAGTAATATTAAAATTGTTTTTGTTTCTGTATTTGTTGTTTTATTGATTGTTTTATCTAATTCAATATTTGTTGTGCAAGAAACAAAGCAAGCAATAGTTATACAACTGGGTAAAGTTGTAAGGGATGTTAGGGAAAGTGGCTTATATTTTAAGTTGCCATTCATAAATAGTGTAGAGTTTCTTGATAAAAGAGTTTTAGATTTAAGTCCTGATAAGATCCCAAGGGAAGTGATAACAGCGGATCAAAAACGTATTATAGTAGATGCGTATGCAAAATATAAAATAACAAATCCTGTTACTTTTTACCAGGCTGTGAGGAATGAATCAGGGCTGGTTAGAAGATTATATCCGGTTATAGAAGCACACATAAGAGAAAATATAGGCAGATTTTCGTTGATTAGCTTGTTGAATGAAAAAAGATCAGAGGTTATGCAATTGATTCAGCGTGGAGTTTATTCTGAAGCTGAAAAATTTGGCATAGAAATAATAGATGTAAGAATTAAGAGAGCAGATTTACCAGAAGAAAATAGTTCTGCAATATTTCGCCGTATGCAAACTGAAAGGGAAAAAGAAGCAAAAGAAATTAGAGCAGAAGGAGAGCAAGCTGGGCAGGAAGTTAGATCAAAAGCTGATAAATTAAAAAGGGAAATTATCTCCAGTGCAGTAAAAGAATCGTACGAAATAAGGGGCCGTGGTTATGCTGAAGCAACTAGAATTTATAATGAGGCATTTAAGGTTGATGAAGAGTTCTTTAACTTTTATCGCTCTATGAGCGCTTACAGTAAATCATTTGCCGAAAATAATACTAAATTTGTACTTTCACCAAACAATAACTTTTTAGATATTTTAAATAAAGGATGGAAATAATTTATGAAAAGTAAGGCATTTATTTTATCTATATTTGCATATTTTCTAATTGCGTTTTCTTCGTATGCTAATATGTTTGATTGGAATGCAAAAAAGGTCGTTGATGCTAGCACTACTGCATGCAACTGTAATCAAGGACTTGCCGATTTAGTGGAAGAACTCATTCCTGCGGTTGTAAATATTTCAAGCGAACAAATCATCAAACAAGAAAATAACAGCAGAACTAGAGTTCCATCTATGCCAGGAAATAATTTTTTTGATGATTTTAGAGAGTTTTTTGAGCATTTTGATCAGTTTTTTATGGATAGGGGCCCTAGTGTTAACAAAGAGGCGGTGTTGCTTGGTTCTGGGTTTATTATAGATAAAGGTGGAACTATAGTAACCAATTATCACGTTATTAAAAACGCCAAAGATATCACAGTTACTATGAACGATAATACTTATTTCAAAGCAGAAGTTTTAGGCTATGATGCAAGAACTGATCTTGCTGTGCTTAAGATTAATTCTGATAAAGATCTTTCTTCTGTTGCATTTGGTGATTCTGATAAAGCAAGGGTTGGTGATACGGTTATGGCAATAGGTAACCCATTTGGTTTGGGTGGCTCTGTAAGCACAGGAATTATATCTGCAAGGTCCAGGGACATTAGTATTGGCACTATGAATGAGTTTATTCAAACTGATGCTGCAATTAATAGGGGTAACTCTGGAGGACCGTTATTTGATTTAAATGGAAAAGTTATAGGTATTAATACTGCTATCTATTCTCCATCTGAGTCTGGCGGCAACGTGGGTATAGGTTTTGCCATACCATCTAATTTAGCTATGTCAATTATTGACACATTAAAAAGTGGCAAAAAAATAAAACATGGTTGGCTTGGTGTGCAAGTTCAGCCTATAACGAAAGAATTTGCTGAGTCCTTGGGTTTAAAAGATATAAAAGGCGCATTGGTTGCAAGTATAGTAAAGGATAGTCCTGCAGAAAAAGGTGGGATTAAAGTAGGTGATATATTATTAGAATTTGACGGTAAAAAAATCGATAGAATGACACAATTACCTCAAATGGTTTCAAGAGCTGGACCTGAGAAAAAAGTGCAAGTTAAGTTACTTAGAAAGAGCAAAGAGGTTAATATTAAAGTTGTGATCGGAGAATCTACAAATGATGGCCAAGATAACAATCAAGAAGAAAATAAATCAACATCTGATTATGTAACCGGTTTAACTGTTTCAAATCTGCCAAAAGAATCAAAAGAAAGTAAAAATAATGTACCTACAAAAGGTGTGATAGTTACCAATGTAGATAGTAACAGTAATGCCACGTTGCGTGGTATTAAAAAAGGAGACATTATTATCCAATTAGATGGAACCGATATAGAAAATACTAATGATTTTCAAAAACAAGTTGATTCAGCAGTAAAGAAAAACGGTAAAGATTCAATAATGTTGCTCATTTACCGCAATGGAAATCAATTTTTCGCTTCAATAAAGTTAAAGAAGTAATTTTATTCACTAAATTTACAAAACAGTAGTGTTGTAAGCTCGCTACTGTAACACTTCAATCTTATAAAATAAATTAAAATCTACACTAGATTTCTTGCATAACCATATAAAAAACCAAAGGATGTCATTCCAGTGTCAGCTACTTGCATGACGCCGTCATAAAGGAACCAGTGTCGGCTACTTGGATGACACCATAGGGGTTACTTGGGTGATACTATAGGAGGCCTAACATGAACTTTCTAAAATTCATTGAACTGTGCTTTCAAACAGTGGTGCCGGGATGTGAGTATAATGATTATCAGTACATAAAAGTCATAGCAGACAGGCTGGAAGCAGCGAATGCTGGCGAAGTAAGGCGCATAATATTCAATATGCCTCCGCGTTCAATGAAGTCCATATGTATGAGTGTTGCGTGGCCCGCATGGATACTGAGAAATCAGCCAACTGCAAGAATAATAGTTGCAAGTTATTCTAAGTTGCTTAGTGAAAAACATTCGCTCGATACCAGGTGCATAATGCAATCTGATTGGTATAAAAAGCTATTTCCAGAGGTAGAACTATCCAAAGACCAGAACACTAAATACAAATTCCAAACAGTACAGAGAGGATACAGAATCGCAACATCAGTTGGAGGAACATTAACCGGTGAAGGTGGTGACTTTATTATTGTGAATGATCCGCTTAACCCTGCTCAAGCTTTGAGTGAAACATTTAGAAAACGTGCCACAAACTGGTTCGATCAGACTTTAGTAACGAGACTCAACGATAGAAAAAAAGGAGTAATTGTGCTTGTGATGCATAGGCTCCACCTGGAAGACTTAACTGGGCACCTCTTATCCAAGCCAAAAAACATATGGCATCACATTTGTTTGCCAATGATTTCTGAAAATAAGGAGGTTATTTATTCAATTAATAACCATACTGGTGTCATTCCAACCCCCCCTCCTGTCATCCCAGTGCCCAGACACTGGGATCCAGAAAATTCAACCGCAAAAGACTGGATTCCAGCATCAAGTGCTGGAATGACACTACCTGCAAGAGTATTATACTCAAGAGAAGAGAATGAGTTATTATATCCCCTGGAGGGAGGAAGAGAAGAAGTTGAGATGATAAAAGTTGAACTCGGGAGTTACGCTTTTGCTGCTCAATATCAACAAAACCCCCTGCCGCTTTCAAGTGGTATAATAAAACAAGAGTGGCTAAAGCGCTATAAAAATTTCCCTGATAATCTCTCACATGTAACTCAAAGCTGGGACACTGCAGTTTCAACAAACGATTCCAGCGACTTTAGCGTCTGCACCACCTGGGCAAAAATAGATAATAAATTCTATTTACTTGATGTATATCGAGCAAAGCTTGAGTACCCAAAGCTTAAAGAGCAAGTTCTGTCACTAGCTGCAAGATGGACGCCACATGCAATTTTGATCGAAGCAAAAACAAGTGGTCAGCAATTAACACAAGAGCTAAAGGCAAATAGCGATCTACCGATTATTGAAATTGTGCCACACAATGACAAACTCACTCAAAATTGTTCCGGTGATAGAGTCTGGTAGGGTTTTTTTGCCACAGCAAGCAGTATGGCTCAGCGATTTCGAGTACGAAATTTTAATGTTCCCAGAAGCTCGCCATGATGATCAAGTGGATAGTACCGCGCAATATCTGCAATGGATGAGAAAAACTAACACCAGTGCTTTCAGGGTCAGGGATTTTGGTCCCAACCCTAATAAAACACTTGGGTGGTTAAGATATATCTAAAAACCTAAATTTCTTTCCCCCAAAGCTTCTGACGTATGCTTTACCTGTTGCGGATGTTTAAGCTCTGAAGAGACACTTCCCTTATGTTGCACATCAGGAGAAGCAGGTAATCCTGAAGAATAACCACTATCTCTTTTAGAACTAGAGTTATCAGGTGACAATAATTGTGCTTCTGCAAGTCGCCGTAACTGTGATTCTTTACTCTCACATAGAAATCTGCTTAGCTCCCTTTTCCCCTCAGGAGTATGCGTCAAGTATAAAAGCCGCTCCTTCCCAGGGGAGAAAGAGTTGGAGTCTAGCTCCTTTTGCAGCTCAGAAGAAAGACATAGGCGTAGTTCCTTCCTCTCGTCACTAGTAAGAGGTTTTAGTCCACCTGACGCACCTTCATGCGTAGGAGAAGTCACCGCTGAGGATGGATTACTTCTTGCTCTTATTCTAGCTGGGAATGAAGAAAATAGCTTAGACACAGATGATTTTTTAGTTACAGGAGTTTCAGGAGTACTTCGCGTTGTATCACGCCCTTCATCATGTCGCTTAAAGCTTGCGTTATGTTGCTTAGGCTGAGGAGATAAAGAGAAGAAACTTTTTATTTTACTTTGGAGACCACCCCCATGTTTCTTCGGAGATTTACTATCTTGTGACTTTGCTTCAGAATACTCATCACTACTTTTTCGATCACTTTTATCAGTAACTTGCTGTTTTTCAGATTCCTTATTAGAAACCTCAAGATTTAAGAATGTTGAACTATCCCATGCTCTAAGAGAACAAGTGGATTGACTTGGATCTATTTCCAGCACCCCCCGAAAAGGCTCTGTTTCTTCCTCTCTTTCTGATCCTTGCCTGGGATGCTTCTCTAACCTTTCACCACGACTCCGCTTGGGACACCCCCGTGTCTGTGATGCTTCAGCTAATAGCGTTCGAGGAAGCTCAGGGTCAATGGCCAGTTCATGCCTTTTATTGATTACGGAGCTTTCCACGATTTTATTCAGCACACAATAAGAAATGTCTTTGTCATAAAAGTCTATTCCATATACTCCTCCATTACCAAATACCGGTAGGTGTTTTGGTGAAGTACAATCTTCAACATTATTTAACACAACCATACCAAATACATTATTAATACAGCCCGCTTCTTTCTTATTTAAAAGTCTACAATTTTCTTTACCTCCAATACCAGGAGTAATTTGTATCATAGGTACAAGAATTGAATTCTCACTATGGCCTGTATAAGAAGTATGAAGTATAAAATCAACCGGTATACCTATTTCATAAAACAAATCAATTACTGGAAATTTTAGACTCTCAACAACTTCATCCTCGCTACTTGGAACCTGAAAGTCACGACATATCAAAGATGCTTTTCTTTTTACTACCTCCCTAATGAACTCAACATTATCAAAAATGCTTGCCTTTATATACACAGAATTGTCCTTGATTTTCAAAAAACCACCAGTTTCTTTAGGACTATTTTTATAACCTTTTACTGTCGCTGAGAATGACTCTATAAAATACTCTTGTAACCTTTTATCATAGAAATGCATACAATATAGATAAGATTTCCCGTTAAAGCTTTCATCAGATGTATACTCTTCTACATGTTCTAAACCAAAATCTCTTCCCATAGCACCTGTGACGTCTCTCGCAAGCCCATTAGCTAGCAAACATTTTAGATTAAAAACTACACCTTTATCTATTGGCACTGAAAATCTATACTTTCCATTACTATCTACCAATTGGCTCCGATTGAAATTAAAAGGAAAAGATTTCATATCAAAAGATAAACTAGCAGTACTTTCATTTCCACAGAATGTTTCTACTATCCTTCCTTTCATATTGTCTAAATACTCCATGCATTGACCAACATCCATACTTTTATCAAATGAGATAACAATATAATCCTTGTTGCGTAAGCTTTGACGTACATTTTGTACAGTAAAATTAGTAATGCCAATATCATTTTCACAAAGAATAATGTTAAATGCTCTTACTAACTCTTGATTTATTTTGCTAGGCATAACACCTCCCTACTTAAATTACCATAAACTTGCTGTTACTTACCACTTTTGCCACTACCTTGACTACTAGACTGATTTTGTTTTTTTTCTTCCTCTTTACGTCTAATTCTCTCTCTAAAGTCATCAACTCTTCTTGGATCTACTTTACTTAGGTCAATTCTTCCTCCTCCAGGAGCATTATTGTCACCATATTTTCGTTTATTATCATTATCATTCGGCATATTACTCTCCAGTAAAAATATTATGTAATTAATATACTAAAAATAAAATTAAGTGCAAGCACTTTTTTATATTTTTTTTCAAAAAATTTTATTCACTCTTTTTCATAAAATTCAGCTTTCTAGATTCCAGCGTCACGCGCTGGAATGACAAGAAAGAGGTACCAAAAAGAGTAAAATTCCTTTTTCTTGTCGCCTTAGTAGCCATTCTAACATAGAATGTCATCCCAGTGCCCAGACACTGGGATCCAGTCTTTTTTGTCATCTAAAGCTAACACTAGCTATCCCCTCGATGGTGCTTTTTCTGGTGCCTTTCCTATTGAATCCACATAATTATTAACTTTTACATCATCAATCAATCTTTTTGGTGGTTGAGCATTACTTGCAGAACTACGCTGATCAGCACTAGCATTAAACTTACCACTAGTGCCTGATGGAGCTTGCCAATCACCAATTGGATAATCGTGCGCAGGAGGTTTATTACTGTTATCTAGGTTTGCTCTTCTTAATTTCCTATCACCAAGTTTAAATTTTCCACCTCTTTTTCGCTGATCTTGTTTTGGCTTCTCCTCCTCCTGAGGTTTCGGTGGACACACTTCTTTCTTCGGTTCCTCCGGCTTCGCTTTTTTCTCTTCTTCCACTTTTGTTTCTTTTATCTCGCGGGTCTCCTCCTTTATAACTTCTTTAGGCATTAGTTCTTTCATAGGTTTTGGTAAAAGATCAAGCTCTGGTTTGCTCAGAGGAATTGGCCTTACAAATCCTGGTGAAATTTCAAAAAGGAAAACTGGCACTTTAGGTTTTTCTCTTTCATCTACCTTGATTTCTACGTCTTTACGAACTTCTTTATTTTCTTCCTTTAATGATGTTTTTTCTGCTTTTTTATCTTCTTTTTCTGTAGATGCCTCTACCGCAGCCGCCAACTCAACTCCAAACATCTCTGCGAACATTGTAACAATCCATCCGACAACGGCCATTTGTAACCTGAGTTTCAGATCTTGCAATGCAGTTAATCTTTCTAACGCCCTTGCAAACTCTTCTTCTGATAACTCACCACTGCCTAATTTCTCCTGCAATTCTTTTATCTCTTTGTCCAACTTCTGATTGAAACTTAAATCGCGTGCAAAAATCTTCTTGATTAACTCCTTAAGCTTGTCACGCATAAATTTAATTATCGAAAGAAGCCAATTTTTTTCTTTCTTCTCCTTGAGCATTTGGTAGATTTTCGGATCATCTACATCTACTTCAAAAAGGTTGAAGAGAGATTCAAAGAAATTCCAGAAATCTCCGAGTACTCTTCCTTTTTCACCAGTGAAGTAATCCTCATCATCACCTTCTCCGATATGTAGCTCTGCTTGAGATGATATTTCATCGATACAACTAGAAGCCTGACGCTCACACTCGAGCCTCCTGAGCAAATCTTGTCTGGTGAGCTCCTCTACGCACTGCCTCTATTGCTCTGATGTAGCTAAAGTGACTTACGATAATTTGAAAAACAAAAATTCGTCATTCCGCTACTTGTTAGCGGAATCTATACCGCGAATGAATCGCGGTATGACGTAGGACTGCTGTCATCCCAGTGCGTGACACTGGGATCTCGTTCCTTAACTTTATAGGTAAATTATTTCAAATTGTGTCTAGCTGCAAGTATAATAATTTCCATTTATAGATAAAGTATGTTGCAAATGTTATGCCAAAGAGTATAATAAAATCTATATCAAATACTTTACAAGAAAAAGTGGGATAGAGGCAAAAACAAATATTAATAAGGATAATTTAAGAAAAGAGCATGCTAGAGTTTGAAGAAGCAGTAAAAATAAAAAATATTATTGAAAGGTTAAATAGCACATGATATAATATATATATATAGTGTAAAAATGTAAATAATTTTATTGACATCTTTACATTAATAGTTCTTAAATATTTAGTACTGTAGAATTAAATTATTAAGTTTTATGAAGGAAGTAAAAATGGTGGAAAGCTTTTTAGGTAACAACAAAGGCAGTAATTTTATTGAGGAGGCAAAAATAATGGAAAATTTTTCAGATAATAACGGAAACGGTAGCTCAATCTTCCAAGGAAAAATCAGGGAGCAAGATTTCTCTGCAGAGCAGAAGTTAAATGAACTAAAAGCAGCCATAGAGGAGCTCACCAGACAAGATTTGCTCAGGAGGCTCGAGTGTGAGCGTCAGGCTTCTAGTTGTATCGATGAAATATCATCTCAAGCAGAGCTACATATCGGAGAAGGTGATGATGAGGGTTACTTCAATTGTGAAAAACCGCTGGGAGATTTTTGGAGTTTCTTTGAACCTCTCTTCAACCTTTTTGAAGTAGATGTAGATGATCCGAAAATCTACCAAATGCTCAAGGAGAAGAAAGAAAAAAACCTGATTGCTGCGATAATGAAGTTTTTGCGTGATAAGCTTAAGGAGTTAATCAAGAAGATTTTTGCACGCGATTTAAGTTTCAATCAGAGGTTGGACAAAGAGATAAAAGAATTGCAGGAAAAATTAGGCAGTGGTGAGTTATCAGAAGAAGAGTTTACAAGGGCGTTAGAAAGATTAACTGCATTGCAAGATCTGAAACTCAGGTTACAAATGGCCGTTGTCGGATGGATTGTTACAATGTTCGCAGAGATGTTTGGAGTTGAGTTGGCGGCTGCGGTAGAGGCATCTACAGAAAAAGAAGATAAAAAAGCAGAAAAAACATCATTAGAAACAACTAAAGAAGTTCGTAAAGACGTAGAAATAAAAGTGGATGAAAGAGAAAAACCTAAAGTGCCAGTTTTCCTTTTTGAAATTTCACCCGGATTTGTAAGGCCCATTCCTCTGAGCAAACCAGAACTTGGAATTGTGTCAGATCCTTTGAAACATCTATTACGTCTTACTGAACCTGAAAGAAAATCTCATGAAAATTCACAAAAACCAAAAGTGGAAGAAGAGAAAAAAGCGAAGCAGGAGGAACCGAAGAAAGAGGTGTGTCCACCTGCTCCAAAAACTGCAACGAATACGACGGGGACGGGGCAGAGGAGACAGGATGTTCAAGGATGCGATAGTAGTAAGGAAAGAAAGAAAAACCACGATGAAAATAATAATAAGCAAGCTCCAAACCAACCTACTCAAGGCTCTGTTCCTAACGGAAAAGCTTCGAACCAACCTATCCCAAAATCTATGTCTGACAGAAAGGCTTCAGAGCAATTTGTTAAAAATCCTGTTGCTGATTGTGAATATGATCTTACAGTTGGTTTTTGGAATGGTCCTGAGAATGAAGGTTCTGTGAGTAATGCTCAACCACCAAAAGAATTGACTAATGATGTAAAAGTTGAGAAATGTGCAGAAGGTCAGTCAGTAGGAAAGACATAATCATGAAGGTAGTTAGATTACAGTGATTTCTTTTTTGTCATTCCAGTGCGTGACACTGGAATCCAGGCTGTGGGTTTGGTAAGTGTAGGGTTTTATGTTAAAAGGGAGTGGTTTTGATGAAATTGCAAAGAACCAGTGTTAGCTACTTGGATGACAAAAAAGACTGGATCCCAGTGTCTGGGCACTGGGATGACAAGAAAGGGTAGCGCGTGACGCTGGAATCTTGAAATTTGTGTTTTATGAAAAAGAGTGAATAAATTTTTTTTAAAAAAAATATAAAGAAGTGCTTGCATTTAATTTTATTTTTAGTATATTAGTTACATAATATTTTTACTGGAGGGTAATATGCCGAATGATAATGGTAAGGAAAGTTTTAAGGGAGAAAAAGAGTGGGATCTCCGGAACAAGGGGCTAGGTGGTGGAATAGTGACGCATGTTAAAGGAGCAAGGATTGATGATCATCGTGATGCACTTAAGGACGTGCGAGAGAAGCTACGTCAGCCTAGCAGTTCTATGAGCGGGTCAAGCTCTAGTGGAGTTGGTAGCGGTAATAAAAGGTAGTAATAAAAAATAGTTGTTGTAATTTAAAAATGGGGAGGTTGGTATGCCTAATATAGAAACAGTAAGGGCGTTGATTAACGCTTTTAATGTACATAATTATTTTTCTAATACAGTTAAAACTAATTTTAAGCTGCAAAGCGAGGGCAAGAAGAACTATATCGTAGTCTCATTTGATAAGAGTATGGATACGTATCAGTGTAGAAGATATCTGGACAGTATAAAAAGGAAGATAATACGTGAATTCTACGGCATTGAGGAAAGTAATGATGCAGAAATATTGGATACAGCTAAGCTAATTTTTGATGTTAATTCTTTTCCGTTTGATATCAATGATAGAGACTGGTCTTGGGATAAACAGCATGGGTTTAAGTTTGTAACACCTGTAGATAAAGGTGTAATTTTTAATCTAAAGTCTCACTTAGCTTCTTCACTTAAAAAAGATGTTCTAGAAGGTATGCCAACTTGTAGCATATTCACTAATGCATTTGACAAGAAAAAATATTTATGGTGCGGTGAATTTGATAATGAAGAATTAAGTCAGCAATTTAAGAGTAAGTTTTTATCAAGGATGAGAGAAAGATATAAAAATGTTCCTAAGAGCCCTCTGAAGGTTGAAGGTAATGATGTATATATCAAAGATGTTTTTGATGACGCTCGTTTTATTGATAGTGTAACACGGTATAAGGCATGGCTTACAGGTATGGACCTTGGAGTTGGCAATGATGTTGATCATAGTGTGAAGTCATTTAAAAATATGATAATAAGATCTACTTATTCGGTGACAAAAGTGATGGTAGATGGTTTTATACTTGCTCCTCCTTTAAATGGGAGAGTAGTTTCAATTCTTACACCTATTACACAAAATGGTAAGGGGATTAAATTGTTAACAAAAGAAGAGGTACGTGCTATAAATCGTGCATTTAATCATGCTGTACTTGATGATATTAGTGGTAGAACTCAAGCAAAATTATCAGTGAATGGAAGCAGTGGAATATATGGCATAGACTTTTCCAATCCGTACATTTCTCACTGTGTGATAACCAAAATAATAAAAAACTCTGTAATCAACAAAGACCATGAACTGGCCATTGACCCTGAGCTTTGTTTTCGAGCATTGTCGCGATCACCATCGACTGAACTGTCAGATATGAAATGGGAGTCTCCCACGCGGAGTCAGGGTGGAGTAAAGGATTCTCCCAGGCAAGGATCAGAAAAAGAAGAAGGAGAAGAAGGACCGCGGTTGCTCAATTATGTAAATTCAGTTAGAACGAGTGATAGGCCATTGACAGATCTGAGTTATGCTACAACTAGTTGTGGTGTTCCAGGGATATCTAGAGATCTAAGTGCTGTTCAAAATGTGCAAGCAGGACCTAGTGGTTCATCATGGACACGGAGTGAACCTTCATCATCGAAAGGTGCTGAGGCAGATGATGAAAGTATGCCAATAGAGATTCGGGGTGAGCAAGTGAGCTATAGGTCATCATCGATTCCTTCTCCTATAGCATGGAATGATTCAACATTCTTAAATCCTGAGGTTTCTAATAAGGAACCTGAAAAACAGCAAGTTACTAAGGAAAAGGAAGAAGAAAAGTTGTTTAAAGCATTGCTTTATTGGTTTAACTTAAATAATTATGCTTTGGATCCTCCTCATACTAACTTTATTGCAGAAAATGGGAAGATTGCTAGTTTAATTGATGATAGTGTTGATGTAAAAGAATATTTACAGGAGATAATAGATAAAACGAAAGAAGAGTATCGTGTCAATAAGGAAGAAGCCTATGATTTCAATGAGTTTCCATTTCAATTTCTTTCTAATTGTGAGAAAAACCAAGAAACAACAGTTGTTGCTAATATAAGTTGTGGTGCCTTACTTAACTTAAAAGAACTTTTTAGTCGGGAGCATGAGGGAAAAGTAGAAATAAAAGATATCGACATTAACATCGTCGAAAAGGCAGTGAAATCTGAAAAGGACGAATGGGTAAATTCCCAGGTGCGAGAACATAGGTTATGCCCTGGCGCAGCAATTACATCCTGTTATCCCGATGAAAGCGCATTAGAATATATTTCAATTACAAAAGACGAAGGTGGATGCTGGATTGACCGTACTTATGATGCTTCGGAAGTAGAGTCGTTTAGGAAAGAGCAATGGCCTGCTAAAGGTATATCAAAAGCTGAAAAGATGAAGTCCGAAGATAATAAAGACAGCGGTATCTCTTCAGCAGAGGCGACTGATGCTGAAAACGTAAGCTCTAAAGCTGAGGCAACAACAAGTAGTGGTTATGAGTCTATGGATTGTGAGAATACTAGAGAAGGATCGCCAAAACGTACTCTAGAATTGAGTGTGGGAATGGAAGAATTGACAATATCCACAGACCTGTATGCCACTAAGGCCGAGCAGCACTCTCCCATAAAAAAACTTAGAAGCAATTGATCTAATCCACTGCTCTCAGCCACCTAAGCGTTTTATTAAGGTTAGGGCCAAAGCCCCTGACCCTGGGGATGCTGTCGGTGGTTTTTCTTGTCCATTGTAAGTATTGCATGGTACTAAATGTTTAAAAAGTATTAATATAAAGATATCAATAAAATTATTTACATTTTTATACTATGCCCATAGCATCATATATTACTTAACCTTACAATAATTTTTTTATTCTTGCTGCTTCTTCAAACTCTAAATTTTCAGCATGCTCTATCATTTGCTTTCTCAAATCATCCTTATTAGTATTTACTTTCGGTTCTGCTATTGCCCTCTCCTGTAAGGTGTTTGATATAGGTTTTATTATAGTCTTCGGGATAATATTGTGCAATATATTATGTTCTTCTTGTTTTTTTCTTCTTCTTTCGGTCTCTTTTAACGCACGGTCCAGAGAACCAGTGATTTTATCTGCATACAAAATTACTCTACCTTCAGCATTACGCGCAGCACGACCGATCGTTTGAATTAATGAAGTTTCCGATCGCAAAAATCCTTCTTTATCAGCATCCAAAATTGCAACCAACCCACACTCTGGAATATCAAGACCTTCCCTCAGCAAGTTAACACCTACTAAAACATCGATTTCTTTAGATCTCAATTTGTATATAATTTCTATTCTCTCCAGCGCAGCAATATCAGAATGCAAATAACTCACTCTCATATTCAATTCACTCATATATTCAGCTAAATTTTCAGCCATTTTTTTCGTCAATGTAGTGATTAAAACACAAAATCCCTTCCCTATTGTCACTTGTGCCTCATGAATTACATCATCAATTTGACTCTCTATTGGTTTTACAATGCAGATTGGGTCCGTAAGCCCTGTTGGACGGATAACTTGCTCTATAAATACATTACTGGTCTTTGCCAACTCATACTTTCCGGGAGTGGCTGAAATGTAAACAGTCTGCGGCCTAACTCCCTCCCACTCTTCAAATTTTAATGGACGATTATCAAAAGCGGAAGGGAGCCTGAAGCCATAGTCGATCAATTTCTTTTTACGCGCCTCATTACCACTGTACATCGCACCAACCTGAGGAACGGTGACATGACTCTCATCAACAAATAAAATTACGTCTTTGGGTAAATATTCAAACAAAGTAGGTGGTGGATCCCCAGCTTCCATTCCATAGAGATAACGCGAATAATTTTCAATACCTTTACATATTCCCGTTGTTCTCATCATTTCGATATCAAAATTAGTGCGTTGCTCGAGGCGCTTTGCTTCAACAATCTTATTTTGCGAGTAGTAATAATCCAAGCGTTCATGCAGCTCTTTTTTGACTAGTTCAATTGCCTGCAACAAAGCCTCACGCGGGGTTATGTAATAGCTATTTGGAAAAATGGTGATTTTATTTACGCCTTTGGTAACATTGCCCGTTATAGCATCAACTTCAGAAATTTCTTCTATTTCATCGCCAAATAACGATAAACGCCAAGCTTTATTTTCATAATGGGAAGGAAATATATCAACAATATCGCCGCGCACTCTGAAATATCCTCTCTCAAACCTGGCATCAGAGCGCTTGTATTGAAGATCAGTTAAGTTGCTCAGGAAATCATTAATACGAATTTTATTTCCAACACTAAGCGGTATGATCATGCTGCGGTAGCTCTCAGGCGAACCAAGACCGTATATGCAGGAAACACTGGCAACTACGATCGTATCCCTGCGCTCCAAAAGGGAGCAGACGGTGGAATAACGCAGCATCTCAATTCTTTCGTTAATTGCAGAATCTTTTTCGATATAAGTATCAGTTTGTGGTAAATAGGCTTCAGGTTGATAATAATCATAATAAGAAATGAAGTATTCAACAGCATTATGGGGAAACAATCCTTTCATTTCCTCATAAAGCTGTGCTGCTAAAGTTTTATTGTGTGCCATAATTAATGCAGGCCTGTTTGTCCTTGCAATAACATTTGCCATAGTAAAAGTTTTCCCAGAACCAGTAACTCCAAGCAAAACCTGATCTCTTTTATTGCTATTTAGCCCTGCAATTAAGCTATCGATTGCCTGTGGTTGATCCCCAGCCGGTTGAAAATGTGTAGCGATTTGAAATTCCATAGACTTTACTTACTATCTTTGATTCATTGTATAGTAAACACTATATTGCTTTTAAGATAAGTTGTATAGCTATCGTAAAGCCATAAAACATTAACCAACAATGTCATGCAAGTAGCTGACACTGGAATCTTGTTTCAATGTTAAACAAAATACCATAGAATTCAAGAAGACAATTCCTAAAAAATCCCTACATCCAAAAAAAGGCAAAATGCTGCTTGAATAAGCTAAATTTTTTTAGATGCAAAAACAATAAAACATAGTTGATACTAAAGTTATAGTACTCCTATGACAACGTTACAAAAATTAAGGAAATGGATAGCTCTGATCAATTGGAATAGTATTTTCAGGTACCGGTGGTCAATATGACATTTTTAAAATAAAGATTTAGAACCTGTTTAAAATCTTCTCAATAGAAGAGAAATGAAGGAAAGAACGACCATTTGTAGGCTAGTGTTAAGTTTTCGCTCGCAATTTTTCCACAATCGTCTGCATTTTTCTAACCAAGCGAAAGATCGCTCTACAACCCATCTTTGTGGCAATACAGCAAAGGAATGTAATTCACTTCGTTTTATTACTTCTACAGTTGCTCCAATAATCGTTTTTATTTGAGTTGCAAAATTTTCTCCTGTATAACCTGCATCGACCAGTATATTTTTAACTTCTGAGAGGTTTTCTTTTGCGCTTTCAACCATTCTCACAGCACTGCTAACCCCAGTTGTAAATTAGAAAAAATAGAAAAGGTAAGGAAATAGGGTAAACTCCGAGGTATTTGATATTCATTCCTAAAATAGGAGGTTACCAATGAAAGAAAAAGTAACAGAAATCTTTTGTATAGTCGATGATTTTTGCAATACAGTCGATGAAAATTTTGCAGAAAAACTTCTACCAAGTGGCAAAAAACCAACCAGGACGCCAGAGATTACGCATTCAGAGATTTTTACCATAATATTGCTATATCAAGTGCGACAATTTTAAAATTTTCTATGTGCATTATTTGAAATTATTATACGAATCAGCGTTTCCAAAATTGCCATCCTATAGTAGGTTTATCAGGTTAAAATCGCGGGCTTTATGGTATTTAGCGCTCTTAATGCAATGGTTTTGCGAACAGTCAAAAGTGACAGGGATTTCGTACATAATCTATCGCTGTTTGCCATCCAAAAAGGACCTCGAGAAACAAAGTTTTCAAAGGGTTGGCAAAGATTGGAAAGACTACTTATGGGTGGTTTTTCGGTACATCTAGTAATCAACGAAACTGGCGAAATTCAAGGGGTTACGGTGACAAAAGGCAACGTTGATACCTGTGCCAAATTTAACTCAGAAATTGACTGGATTATTGTTTAGAGATAAAGGATATATCAAAAAAGATCTTTTTCACGAATTATTCGATAGAGGGTTAAAGCTTGTAACCAGTATAAAAAGGGTATGAAAAACTCATTAATGGTGCTAAATGAGAAGATTTTGTTAAGAAAAAGATCGATTATTGAGACAGTTTTTGGCTCTCTGAAAAACAAATTTGAGATTGAGCATACTCGCCACAGATCACCGATAAATTTTTTGGTACACATTTTTTCTACGCTTGTTTCATATTCCATGCAGCCGCTGCATTTCTAAGCTTTACTTCGTTGGCTAATCCGCAACTGGGGTATATCTTACTATTACCCACAAATAAAAACATAGTATTGTATTTACTCAAATAATTTAATTTTATTAACCTGAAAGCTTATTAGATTAAAATTATTAAACTAAGAGTTATAATTTTAGCAACTAAAAGCTGTAAATTGCACCATATAAACAGTTATTTCAAGCAAAAGTTATGCCATTAAGAGCTATGCAACAAACATTTATATTTGCGGGTAATAGTAAGGGGGTATATAGGGTTGACACCAAGGCAATATTCTTCTGGAAAAGTTGATCGGCATGGCAGCATATCAAAGATGGGACCAGCGGAATGTAGAAGTATGTTATATGAAGCTGCACAAATAATGCTTACAGTTACCAAGAGGACATTTAAATTAAAAAACTGGGGTTGCGAAGAAAAAAGGAATGAAAAAAGCAATTGTAGCAGTAGCAAGAAAATTAGCTGTAATTATGCATAGGATGTTGGTTGATAAAACAGAATTTTATTATCAATAAATATCAAAAGAGCATAGGACAATAATTTTATTGAAAATAAAGATAGCAATGCCGATGGAAGGGACAAGCAAGAACTTAGTTAGACTTCGTGGTAAATATGTTGCCGTCCACTTCCGCCTAACAAGTATGATGCGGCTTGACAAATTTATTGTCATCTCAGACCGCGGAGAGAACCATATGCTACTTTTAACTTATGTAAAATTACCAAGGATTATGGAGAAGATATGCTGTTTTGATTTGTGTGAAAATTATTGTTGACTTATGTGCAATTAGAGAACCTAAGTCACTTTAGCTATATATAAAAGGTTTAAGTGGTTGTATTGATGTATCTTTGTATTAAAAAACACCCAATAAGCAGAGTTGTAAGTGGAATAAACCACAAAATGTAAGTGCTAGATTTTATAGGCGGTACGATTATAATTGAATTGCCGTAAGAATTTTTTAACTCTGAGATTATCTCTTCATCTGTGTATCCATCATTGATTTTTTTACGAATTGCTTCTCGCATATCATACGCGATCTGAGATCCAGATTCAGACAATGATTCGCCAGAACATATTGGACACCTTATTATTTCAAATAAACTTGTTGCTCGTTTTTCCATGCTTTTATCTCTGAGTTTATTATCCAGAGTAAAAGCGTTTACGCCTGAGTGGAATATCAATATGAAAAGTAAACTAACTACTGCTCTCATCCTTGATTAATTGGGTTATTTTACTGAGCTGGTTCATAAAATCAGTGGTGGATAACTTTCCAATAAAGCTTGACCCTACATCATCATCGTACTTTATTGAAAATTGAATGCCATCATCAGTTGTTTTTTCTGATAAGGAAGACATTAATTTTTCAAACGCATCTGAAGTTTTTGAGTCACCAATCATAAACGAGATTAATTCTTTATAATTTGATATAGCCACGTTGATTTTGTCTTTAAATGAAGACGTAACCAAATTATAATTTCGCACTCCACCATCTGCAGCAAGAGAAAAATTATTACTTTGAATTAAAAATTTCTCTATGTTGAAATTAATTCTGGAAGCTGAGATGTGGTTTACAAATTCGTAATCAAATTTAGTGTCGATACTAAGGTAACTTTCAGGACTTGCAGTATTTTTATACCGATAAGTATAAAAATCAAATCCTAGTTTAGTATTTCCACTTGGTTCTTTATCGAGGTGAAATTGAATGTAATTGCTTTTATCATTCACTTCAGTTATAACACTTTGCTGATTTTCTAAAACATCACATTTTAATCCATAATCTTCGTAACGAAGTGTATCTATATAGTCTATCACGGTACTATTTTTGTTGAATCGCAATGAAGATGGTAAATCGTTTAGTCTAACAACAAAGTGGCTGCTATCGTTTGTGTGGCATTTTATATTCTTTTTCTCATCATCATGAACAGCAATGTTGACTTCATTGCTTGGTATGTAGATATATACTGATTTATCAAACAATCTATTTTTTATCAATAAAGCATCAGATGAAATGGTTAATTGCTCATTGGAAAATTTTGGGTTTGTCACACGAAAAATTAGGTTAGAAGGAAATCCACTAAAATCATGTGAAATATCAAATTTTTCGTCGTTAATGTATAGTATTGTTTCAGCTAAAAGATTTTTTACCTTACATGCAGAAAAATACCAAAAACCACTATACGCTACAGGAATAAACAAAAGTAAAGAGATGATAATATAGATAAAAATCTTACGCATGATTCCCCTGTTTATCTAATGATATGTTTCTTGTACCCCTTGGTATGGTTACACACAAGCCGTCGATATCTTTTGTGATTTTTATTTGGCATCCAAGCCTCGACGTCTCTGTTAAGCCGAAAGCTAGGTCTAACATATCATTTTCCTCATCAGATATAGGGTTATGTATTTCTACAGCATTATAAAACTTTGGATCAACAATTACATGGCATGTAGAGCAAGCAAGAGAACCTTCACATGCACCTTCAAGCAGATCTGGATCACTTCTGTGGGCTAAATTGAGCAGAGTTTCTCCCTCTGCAGCTTCATAGCTTTTCTTACTCCCATCAGGTAAAATAAAAGTAACAGATGGCATATTATTCCTATTAAAATCCTTACTAATTTCTTTATATCCTACAGGTAATAACTAATATTTGCAAACTCTTTACAATTCCAGTACCTATATTTCTTGTTATCCAAGTAGCTCTTTGTTGTCATCCGAGTAGCTGACACTGGTTCCTTTATGACGGCAGTGCCCTCTTCTTGTCATCCCAGTGCCCTGATTACTTGGATCCAGAAAAAAGAATGGTGTCATGCAAGTAGCCTCCTTCTCCTGTCATCTGAGTAGCTGACACTGGGATGACACCCCACTTAACCGTCATACTGCCGCGGTATCTCTTAGCCGCTAACAAGCAGCGGGATAACGAGCTTATCGTCACGCCGTCGCGAACCGTCATACCGCCGCGAACCGTCATACCGCGATTCATTCGCGGTATCTCAGCCGCTAACAAGAGATCCCGCTAACAAGCAGCGGGATGACGATTGTCGTTTAGCCATAAATATTAAGAAATTTACCAAATGAAAAAAAGGCAAAAGAAGCCCCGTGGTTATTATCTGCTTTAAAATATTGGCGTTTTTTATGTTTTAAACGCTTGACAAGCGAAATTCAGCTGCTTTTAATTGCAACTAACCTACGCTGCAAATGTTTAAGAAATTTACCAAGCAGAAAAAAAGACAAAGAATCCCCGAGTTAGCTAGTCTTTTACTATCTCTGTCGAGTATTGGCATTTTTTGATGTCTTGTAACGCTTTATAAGCGCGTTCAGCTTATTTAGATAAAAATCTAGATGTAGATGAAGTTTTGTAAAGACATACAGTATCTATATACTGCAAAAAATTGAACATAAGACGCCGATACATTAAGTAATCCTTACCTTTTAATCTGCAGATTGGCGAAAGCAAATACAATAGCTTCAGTTTCATGATAAGGGCGCTGGCGGAGTTTGTCAAGCAAGTTTTTTCGTTTCTATTGAATGACAGTTATAACCTACGCAAGAAGTCTGTTGTAGTTTGTACGATATCTTTATAAAATGGTTCGCATAAGTTATCTAGCAGTGCAACTAAACAAATACAAAAATCAAAACGTCGCGGTTTTTGGTCTTGGTAAAACTGGTTTATCCGCCATTAACGCTCTAACAAAGAGTGGTGCAAGAATATATGCATGGGATGATCATGAAGAGCAAATAGCAAATGCAAAAATGATGTATAAAAAATGTAATTTTATTCATCCCAAGGAATACAATTGGCATGAGATCAGTGCATTGGTTTTAAGCCCTGGAGTGCCAACAGAGCCACATTGGATAGTAAAACTTGCAAGGAGATTTGATTGCAAAATAAAATCAGACATTGAGCTATTTCTTGAAGCTAAAACTACGAACCAGAAGGTAATAGGCGTCACAGGAACAAATGGTAAATCAACCACTACATCACTAATAGGGCACATATTAAAATCTGCAGGGAAAAAAGTAGCTATTGGTGGAAATTTAGGCGTTCCTGTTTTGGATCTAGAAAGAGATGCAGAAATTTATGTAATCGAACTCTCCTCTTTTCAATTGGAGTTGATGAATGAAATTAACGTGGACATTTCAGCACTGCTCAATATTACACCAGATCACATAGATAGGCATGGAAGTATGGAGAACTACATAGCAACTAAATTAAAACTGATAAACGGTAGTGAGGTTGCCGTAATAGGATGTGACAATGAGATTACTGCTGATATATTCAACAAATTCACTGGAGACAAAATTCCAATCTCAGTAACATATTCCCCGATGTCATTCCAGCGCGTGACGCTGGAATCCAGAAAAGAAAAACCATTGCCAACTACTCAGATGACAGAGGGTGGTGCAAGAGATCTAATATCATTGGCAGGTAACAATTTGCTTGATTATAGTGAACAGATTACTGGTATAGATCGAAATTATCTGGATCCCAGTGTCAGCTACTTGGATGACAAAAGGGGCACTGGGATCCAGAAGATCTCGTTAAAACTAGAGAATCATAGCTTATCAGTAAGCGACGTGAAAATAAACCTAATATCCAACGCAGAAAACATAGCAGCCACATATGCCGTATGTAAGGTACTTGGAGTAGATAGCAACACTATTATCAATGGAATCAAGTCCTTTTCAGGACTGAGGCATAGGAATGAACTGCTTGGCAAAATAAGAAATGTGTTTTTCGTGAACGATAGCAAAGCAACTAATGCAAAATCGAGCGAAAAGGCGATCTTATCTTATGAAAACATAAATTGGATCGCTGGTGGAAGAAGCAAAAAAGGTGGAATAGAATCATTAAGCAAGCATTTTACAAGGGTTAGAAAAGCTTTTCTTATTGGAGAATCAACCGAAGCTTTTGCAAATGTTATGGAGAACAAAGTAGATTATGTTAAATGTTGCAATCTAGAAGATGCATTCAGATTGGCTTTTGAAGAGGCCTTAAATAGCGCAGAAGAAGTAACAATATTACTTTCTCCCGCGTGTGCTTCTTTTGATCAATGGAAAAATTTCGAGGAACGTGGTGAAGCATTTTGTAGAATGTTTGAAAATCTCAGGTACAATCACACATGCTGTTTAGTATGATGTTGCGTGGAACAAAAGTTAATAATAGATAAGCTAATTAGGGTTATTCCATTTGAAGGGATAAGCGATGAAACCCTATTAAAGGTGTGCACTGACCTTAATCTAGCTAATAGCTTTTGCAAATTTCAGAATGGAATATATAGCGCTTTGGAGCACATAGCAGAGGACTTAAATAGCTCAATGGAAGCTGAACTAAGGAATTCTAATTTAGAAGATATGAAAGTGCGAGAGCGAGTAAAGTTAGCCATTCAAATACACCTTTCAAACTATGCTAAGCTACCGAATTATAGAGAACTTTTAAAAAATGTTTTATCATTCTCCGTATCACCAAAAAATACATATTTTTCTAGTAAACTTTTATACAGAACTATTAGTGCGATTTGGTATGGCATTCATGACCAATCAACAGATTTTAACTACTATACAAAAAGAGCAATATTAGCTGGAGTGTACTTAAGTACGATACTTTTTTTTATCAATGATTATTCAGAAGATTTTGCGGATACTTTATCGTTTCTTGATAACCGTATCAACAATGTCATGACATTTCAAAAATTCAAAACTCGCTTAAAAGGAATCATAGGAAATTTCTTATAAGCTATTGATTGTTGGTAGAAAAGTACTTGAGCACGATCCTGAAAAGGTTTGTGAAAATAAAAATATTCATGCTGATCATAAAGAACATTTAGTTTATTGTGAGGATAATAATGGTACAACAAAATACACCAGTTACGAAGAAAAAGAAAATAAATTTATTGAAGAAGCACATGAATATTTAATAGACTCTGAATTTAATAAAAATTTTGATCTAGGGCAGTACAGAATAAGTAATTTCTCCGGAAACTTGACGAAAATAGAACTGGAACTCATCAATGAAAAGTATATGCAAGTTCAAGTTAATAGAGAAAGAAAAATTATTCTCGCTATACCGTAGGTGCGTTCCAAGATTATACTGAAGTTTTTATTGCACTCAAAATCTTCGTTTTTCCTAATCTCTAGAATTATCAATGCATCATCACTTAACCAGCCTGAGTGAGCTAGTCCATTCAACGTTGATTCAACTAGATTGCTATTGTAAGGTGGGTCTATAAAAACTATGTCACATTTTGAAATAGGTTGTGGTAAGCAGTTAGCACTGCAGCAAATTAGCGTAACATTGTCCGTAATTCCAAAATCTTTTGCTGTTTTTTTAGGCAATTGCAAATTGTAATAATCTGAATCTACCATAAATGCATGTTTAGCGCCGCGAGAAAGCGCTTCAAATGAAAAAGAACCACTACCACAGAATAAATCAAGTACATTCAAGTTATAAATAGGTTTTCTTGAGGAAAGCATATTAAATATTGCTTCTCGGACAATACTCATAGTTGGCCGTGCAGCTAAATGCTTACCTGTAGTTATTTTTCTTCCGCGATATTTGCCTGCAATGATGCGTAGCATATTAAATAAGCTCCAAAATAATTAATTATTTATACTATATGATTAATGTCAATATGGCTTTAGCAGTTTAATAGAGAGAAGCTATCGAGTCGCTTGTAAGAAAAACACAAACACAAGACTCATCAGTTATCTTTTTCTGATTTGCCTGCTGCATTAATTGCTTGACCAATCTCATCTTGTAAATCATCATGATCATTTTTTTCATCATGATTTAGCCCTTCAATTCTGCTTTCTAACTCTAACTTAATTATAGTATTGATTTTATCTATATTATCAAGAAAGCCTCTACATTCTTCTTCACTATACTCTTCACCAGATGCTTTTTTTTCAATAAATAGGTTTTTAAATCCTGCTAGATCAGAATTCTGATCGGTATTTAGTACAACATTTCTCTCTATGAAGCTAAGATCTGACAGCAGTAAGCTAACCTCTAACAGATCTTCACTTTTCACGCTTTTAAGGTCTTCAAGACTTTCTAAAATACTAAACACCTTAATCCTTTCTTGTACAATCTCTTTGTCTTCCTTATCAAATTCAGACAATAAACTATGATTATCTACAAATTTCTCACTCAAAGCTTTATTCAATTTAGCAAAATTGACATCCTTGTCAAGTGATGTGTTATCCCGCAACAAGTCTACCCTTGCCCTACGCGCATTTAAAATGTCGTCGTAGTCATTTAACTTTATGTTGCCATCTTTGTCTTGCTGCAATTTATAATAATCAAGGCCTTTGAAATTTTTATTAGTCTTCATCTTCAATCCTCTTCTCATCTCCTTTTGCATCTGGTTTCCTCATTGGTTCCGGTAATTTCCTTTTACTGTCTTCTCGATTTCTTTTTTCCTCTCTTTCAGCACGTTTTTTTATAGCTTCCTGGGTATTCATTTCAAAAAGTGCCTTAACGTACTCTTCTGGATTTTTTGGTTCTTTAAATAAAGGCTTAAGATTATAAACTTCGTCTTTTCGATCTCTTTCTTCTTTTCTTCTAGCTCTTTCAGCACGTTTTTCTACAGCTTCTGGAGTGTTCATTTCAAAAAGTGGTGAGAGGTTGTAAACTTTATTTTGACTTCTTCTGCCTTCTCTTTCAGCACGTTTTTCCATACCTTCAAAAGCAGATCCAAAATCATCAATTTCATCTGGGCCTTTTGGTTCCGTGCCTAAATTTCGTGTCACTTCATTTGATTGATCAGGCTTATCTTCTTCTGTTGGCTGATCATGCTGTAGTTGATTAGGCTTGTCTTCTTGTTCTGTGCTTAGTTCTCGTACTACCTTATCTGGCTGACCTCCCCCTCGTAGTCGAAGAGGGTCGCCTTCTTCTAGTGGCTGATCATGGTTATCTCTTACTAGTTCCGTGCCTAACTCTCGTTCTACTTTATTTGATTGATCAGGATTGTCTTTTTCTGGTTCTCTCTTACGGCCGATAGTGTAATCATGAAGCTTCTCCAAGAAATCTCGCCTATATTCTTTTGCTCTATAGAGTAGGTTATGATCATAGCCATGCTTTCCTATAGAGTCAAGACCATGCTCCCAAGTAAATTTCATAGCATCTTCTATTGTATAGCCCAAATGTGATCCTACGTATCCTTTATAATAATCTAAATATTTACCGATCCTTCTGTGTGTAATATCTTCCTTATCAACTCCAAATGCCCTGTAAATTTTTTCCTCGAGCTTATCAACATCATTTTCAGGCGATGTTGCAAACTTCGTTGCTTCAATAGTAGCACCTACAAATTTACGTGGCACATCAATAGCGTATTTCAGCACTCCTCCAACTCTTGGTACTCTCCCCAGCAGATTAGCTGCACCTCCGGCTAATCTATCCGGTAAATGAGTAGCCCAACTGCCTAAAGACTCAAGTCC
Source organism: Wolbachia endosymbiont of Rhagoletis cerasi (assembly GCF_018454475.1). Classification (NCBI taxonomy): domain Bacteria; kingdom Pseudomonadati; phylum Pseudomonadota; class Alphaproteobacteria; order Rickettsiales; family Anaplasmataceae; genus Wolbachia; species Wolbachia endosymbiont of Rhagoletis cerasi. Next base: position 198,404 of record NZ_JADCNC010000009.1, read on the forward strand.
TCTACCAGCAAAATTTTGCCACTGCTGTTTGAATCCTTCCATTATGCCAGTCAAAGGCGATGCCTGATACATACTAGATATATTGTAAACGCTGAATCCACCACCAGCGATACTTGAGCCCATTTGTTGTACGAACGTGCGTAAGGAGAACATTAAAAATGAAAGCAAGAATAACACAAAGATTTCCCCTGCATTGATTAAATAACCTCTCTGTATGTCTTGCACCCTTTGGTAATCGCTATTTTCTTGATAATTTTTGCAATCCTCACAATCTTTACATTTCTGACAGTATTCACTGTTGGGATCCTTATATAAATCATGAAGTTTCAGTATTCTACAACCTTGTTTTTCTACCGCACTCCGCACTAAAGATCTTATTTCATTAATTATTTCCCTATAACTATTGCATTTATTTATATCTTGACAGTAGCGTTTTATTATTTCACTAACATCACCTATCCTTTTCTCTATATTGTTGATCAGTAATATAATGTCAGCCCTCTCTGATGCATGAGATAAACTATTTGTTAAGCGCACTAGATCTTTTTCACTACAGCCATTACTAACTACCATATCACTTTCTGCAATATAGTGGTCTGCTGGATTATCTTTAGTTCCAGGCATTGGATTAAAGAAAGGATAATCTATATAACGAAACCCTTTTATATGTTCACCATTTTTATCTTTAGGGTAATCCGGTGGAAGCGGGATATATCCAGCGCCTCCAGTAAATTTTATTGTACCACCTTCTCTGCTTATCTTTTCTATACCTTCTATACTTTTATCTATGTTAAGAGAAGAAGCTTCTCCAAGAGTGTAAGGTACAAAAATTTGCCCTGGGGTCCAACCAAAGTACTGCTTATCAACGATACAAAAACCGCCAAACACCCATTTTGGAGCACATAACTTTACCTCGAACCATTTATTGTAGCATACAGTAAAACCTAGTTGTCTATAAAAGGTGTTCATTATAATAGCAGCCAGCAATGACAGCAGGGTAAATATCATAATCGACTGTAAACAAAAGCTTATACAGAATTTTATCCAACCTTCAAATAGACTTTTCAGCGGTGAAAATAAAATAGAGATCAGGAACAGTGGCATGATAGCTATAAGAAAAGCTATACCCATAAAGCCAGAGAGAAATATTATGTAAGCATACAAGCACAACAAGAAGTATAGCACAATCCCTATGAAAATTGCCGGTATCATAAGAAGGCTTGCCCACATTTGGTAATGTAAAAACGCTGCAAACTTTTTCCAAACAGAATAAGCAAAAAATTTATTGAACATGTCCTCCATGAAGCTAAACAACTTAGCTTCATCTCCTTGAGCAATACTTCCGGTGTTCATGTTGGGAGCAAAGTTAGTAATTACACTTATCAATTGTTCAAGACCTTTAACGAATAAAACAAGAAAATGATCATAGAAAAATCTAAAACTTCCAGGAGATATAAGCACTATTACTAGAGTGATTTTCATCATTCTGATGAGCATATCATGCTTAGTTTCTCGTATCATGCCAAAAAGATAAAGAAGCGATGAAATCATTACAAATAGAACAAGCAAGGAAAGAACAAAATTGTGAAAGCTCGTACTTTTTTCAGCTATATTTTCGAACATAGCTTGTGCAACTGCAGGATCATTGCTATTAAAATGTTCTTTGCAATTTTCGTTAATCAATAATACACATTTTAGATAGTTATAAATGTAATCAAAAAACCCAAAACTACTTGGCTGCTGCACTCCACTTAAGAACTCAAAAGAGTAGCCACCTACATTATCTAAGTAATATCTATCTAATATTTTTACATATATTTTCCATCCCTTTTTTAATTTCACCGGGTTACAATTTCTGTCTTTTAATTTAGTGCTATCTCTGTCTAAAGTAAAAAGACCGCTCCCATTTTCTGCCACGGAGTTGTAACCTAGATGTACAGTAGGATATTGAGGATCGCGCATTAACTTTAGATTTTCGTTAGGATCATCTTTCCCCGTTTGAAACAAAAGATAAGCACCATGACCATTGGTAAACCAACATGGAGCACCACGTGATACTGTATTTGCGCTATCATCTTCATTAATGCACTTGCAATTTACAGTGCAACTTGTATCAGACTTACTTGAAAATTTTTGTATGCTAGGTTTATAATCATTACAAACTAAGTGAAAATTAGGTAAACTATTATCACTTTGTTTACCTTCAAATTTAGTTGCATATTTTAACTGCTCCAAGCTTTGTAAGGTATAACTGCCTTTTTTAGATTCCTTCTTGTTATTATTACTCCAAGATGTCCATGCACCATTTACTCGCACTATTAAGCTATCTCCATTGGTTTCTAATCCAGTATCTTTCCACTTCACCACTTGGTTATGGTGAAAACCAGAATTAATTTCACCAGTGTCAGGATCAATAACGCTTTCATCTTCACCTTCTGGAATAAAAGCATCATGATCGCTTGAAAAATGAGCGCTTACTGCAATAGGTTCAGGACCAAAATAGTCAGCAGATATGCACCTTGGAAAAGGCATATCGTTCTTACTACAACCTGTGATCAGCACATAAGCTGCAAGAAGTAATACCCTAAACCAACATTTGCCTAAACGTGATTGCATATCTAAACTTTTTCCAAATACAGAATAAATTTCTAAAACTTTACTTAAAATATCTTTTTAATTAGTTACTCCATAATATCATTTATATCTTACTCCTCTCCATTTTCTTCCTTGTTTTTAGCTTTAGCACTAGGATCACTTCTTATTGTTTCATCAGAATTTTTTTGCTGATCTGATTGTTTTAATGTTTTAGGTCTATCACTCGTTGTTTTATCAGAACTTCCTTTAGAATCTTCTTTTTTGTCTGGTTGCTTTGGCGTGTTAGGTAATTTAGCCTCAATTTTTCCCCGATCTTTACTCATTTTCTGCTTGATACTCTGTATCATACTTTGGGTCTTATCATCAAGGCCAACGGTTGACAGCATAGCTTGCGATGCGCTCTTAGCAACTGTACCAACACCGCCAGTAACTCCATAACCAGAGCTAAATAGTGTTTGTACCATAGTTTCCGATATAGAAACAAAAGCTTCCATTGCACCGGCAATAATGAGGTATATAAACGCCTGGATTAGGTCTATAGGTAATGCTGCAAAGTGTCCACCAGCCCTTTCTCCGGTACTGAGTGCAACATCAACGCTAGTGCCAGGACTGTATCCAAGAGGCAGTATTGATTTCATCAAGCACAGATCATACGATAAGAAATTTACGCTAATTAAACATTGATAGCATGCAGAAAAATTTGTGAGGTTATATAAAACTGAATACATCAACTGATTTAAAAGAGATAAAAATGAAAATAAAATGACTGGTTCTAATGAAACATGAGCCAACGTTTTTATCCAATTATCAAACAAGGGTTTAGTCTTTTGAAATAGAATAAATACGATAAATAAAGGTGTTAATGACAGTAAAAACGCCACTAGAACAGTAGATATTACATATTTAAACGTAGCGCTAATAATGCATTTTAAGAACATAAAAGTAGCATAGAGTATTGCCAAAAATGCAATAAAGCCAAAAGGACCAGAGAGCATCAACGATAAAAACTTTAGCCAAGTTTCTGTTGTGAATAATACTCCTGCTGTCAAGTCTAAGAATGCAAATTTTCTCCCCCCTTCCCCTATATAGCCAGAAAAGCTATCAACTAAATAAGTGCTACCATCTACAAAAAGTCTGGATAAAGTTGTACCAAAAAGTTCCCAGCTTCTATCGCTAAAGGCAAAAGCTATAAATGCTATCTTGAACATTCTTACAATGAAATCAAATTTACTTAGCTGTATTGTTCCAAGCATATAGCCAACGACAGTAAATATAACGTATAGAGTAAGCAAAGCTTTTACTCCTTGAAGAAGACCTCTTGCATATCCTTTGTATGAATCTTTAACGCTGTCCCCAATTACTTCTTCTTTTATAAATTTAAATACCCCGTTTACATTCGATGAAATAAAATCATTAATTTTTCTTTTGACAAATAAAGTTACACTATACTTATTGTTTTCGTAATATTTGCCATTTTTGTCCGTAATGTCATCTTTCTCTACGTTGCTTACATTGATGCCGAAATATATCTTCTTAGGTTTGCATTCATCTGTTATAGGTTTTTTGTCTTTGCATTCATCTGTTAAAAGACCTCCATCTATTATATAATATACCTTATCCTTTGTTTTATCTAAGTTCTCTACTTTTTTGAAATCATTAGTCTTTGGAGCAGATGGATCCCCTGGCGGGTTATCACCCAAATACACATACAGTTTTTTGCCATTGATATATTCACACGATCTAGTCACTTTAACATGGTACCCACCTCTATTAGCTCCATAGTGACCATAATCTGCAATGGCAAGCATCACACTGCTACCAGGTGTTACACTTCCTATTGGATAGTCATGATTTAATTTTAAGGAAAAATCTTCAAAATTATCACTGATTTTTGAGCATACTAGTTTATCATTTTTCTCCTTTCCTGCTCCTCCTCTTTTTGGAAGACATTGAATACCTTTAGCATCGCCCTTCATATCATTACGCTTGCCTTCAGAAATACTTGCATCACCTGGATCGCTTATTTTTGCAACAAGAGCCTCAGCCCAAGATTTATCATCTTCAGTAAAACTACCTGCTTTAACATTCCCTTCCATTTTTTCTAGATAAGAATACATATCACATTTATTTCCTTTATCGTACTTCTTATACCTTATAGAGGAGACACAGTTCCGTTCTCCTGCTTGACCTAAACCATAGTTCCATATACCCTTCTCAGTATAGCATATATTTTGATGGTAACAGTTAAGCTCATAGGAGGAGTACTTTTTTCTCTCATCAAGACTACAGTTTTTTCCATCACATAACTCGTTCAATCCTATTTTAGCGCGGCGTAAATCAAGTAGTGAACCATATACCCATGGTTCGTTGTCTTGAATATAACCTTTATTAAAATGCACCTTATTATCATATGGGGTATACCCATTGCCAACTAGCACTTTGCTTTCCTTTGCTTTTGTTTTATCAAGAGGTAAAAATTGTATTTTATTTTTTGTACCATCTTTACCATCACAAAAAAACTCTCCCCCCTGATGTACTTCACTCACTGTAGCTTTCTTATATACAGTTTCCTTACGGTCATTTTCTACAGCTTTATAACAATTGTCATCAAAATTGATGCCTTTCCCTTCTGGATTGTCGTAATCAATTGTTATTTTTCTGGGAACTAAGCTGAAGCTTAACTTGTCACCAGGATTTACTTTAATTCCAGTGTCCACATAACGTCTATTGCTGCCAAATCCTTTGCCACCACATAGTTCGTTTTTACTTTCATTAACACCATAATTGTTAGGTACACTATTAATATCCGCAGCCTTACTATAATTTGGTTCTGAGCCATCAGCACAAAAGCTAGCTGGCACAAGTACTTTCCTTGGATTTTTGTCTTCTTTAAAAGGGCAAAAATTTACTGATTCATCGAGGGTGAATTTGATTTTCTCACCCTGACTAATTACCTGACCAGAATCAACCCAATGAATTTTATCGGCTTTACGAACTGGAACATCCACATTAACGCTGGTGTTTTTGCTCTGCAACCCAGGCTCGACACAATCCATATTACAACCAGTGATTGCAAGACACAGTATCAACAATAGTGATCTTTTACTTATCATTGCTGTCTTCCTTGTGGTATCTGAGGCGTTGACCTTTGAGTCCCTTGTGGTATTTGAGGTCTTGACGTACCTGACTGTTGAGAGGCATCTCCTCTTTCTCTTCTTTGAACGCTTTGTTCATCTAACCCTACTGTTCCCATTAAGCTTTGTTGATACTGTCTTCCAGGTTCGCTTGCTACATAAGCACCAAACAACGAGTCAGATATTGCCGAAGAAGCTTCAACTAAAGCTTTCATAGCGTGTCCCAAAATAACAAAAGCCATCATAGCGGTAATATTAGGTGTATATTTGGAAGCATAACCATAAAAAATACAAGGGTTAAAAATCTTTAGGTTAATATTAAGTATACATGTAGAGCAGACCTCAAAATCAAATACTGAATACACAATATAATCCATAACCTGACTTATCAGTGATATAAAAATTAAAAGGACCACTGGATGAATTGCAAATCTTGCTAAATTTTTAACCCAGTTTTGAAACATCTGCCTAGTATACGCAAATAAAAGACAAATAATAAAAATAGGTGCTAAAGAAAGTAATAACGCAACTATTGCTATAGATGTAATAAAAGAAAATAAGGCATTAAAAATAGATAAGCTCACTGTGATTAAACCCCAAATCACCAAGCAAAAAGATACAATGCCCAAAGGGCCAGAAAATATAAGAGATACTATTAACAATACTGAATGCGATGACAAGAACCTATTGAGCGGCAAATCAAGAAACTCAAAAACATTTGAAGTAGTGCCTCTAAAATTTGCTATTTCTATTAGTTGTTTTGGAGTGTTAATAAATATAGAGAATGCGTTGTTATAAAAAAAGTCCCAGCTATTATCCTGCAATAGCTGGGCGATGATTCCTATCTTTACGCATATAATTAAAAACTCATATATAGAAATATGAGTTAATCCAAAAAAGTAATAAAGAGTATATAAGATTATATATAGTACTAATAGTGATATTATAGTAGATCTAATGGTATTTGTTCTGCTTGATTTTATAAAACTTTCGTAAAGAGACTTTACAGGACTAGTATCAGAGTGAATTGCGTTAGGGTCTTTATAATTAGAGCCGAAAAATGCAGTTTTCACTTTTTCATCAAAGAAATTATATATTGCACTAAAAGTTTTTGTAGGTGGCTCTTGAGTTGTTAGGTTAATGCTAAACTGACCTTCATTTTTGTAATCGCAGCCATGGTCTCTTATTCCGTAATATATGGTGCCTGTTTTGTCTTTTAATTTTCCTTTCAAGTTTTCCATGTCATGAACTTTGCTGATATCTACAGATATATCCGCTTGATTTTCACCAGGCTTATGCTCAGGGAATTTATCGGAAACACTTATATACAAGCTATTTTCCAGACTATGGTTCTTCGTTACTCTTATGTTGAACCCGCCTTTGTCATTTGTATTGTAGCAGCTCTTGTCATTTCTGCTACATAGACTAAAAGTTAAACTTGGTATTTGATGGTCATTCTCCATCTTATGATCACAACTAGTACATAAACCACCACCTGGAATGTGTTCAAGAGTTTCATTATCCATACCAACTTTTAGAAATGTAATGTCAGTTTTTACCTGTTTTCCCTTTAATACGTTACTAATAATTTCAGCAACAACAGATTCACCACTAGAATTTAAAGCATTGAATAGCTCAATTTCTATATTATTATATTCAATATACACGCAATCCTCGCCTCTACGACCAGAAGAAAATTTACATATACGTCTACAGAGTGAATTTAAAATGTGCGTATCTATCTTACTTGCACTGCTCTCTGAAAGCTTGCTGCAATCTATATTCTCTCCTTGTTTTATAGAGTTAATAATATTTTCAATTTCCTTTTTTCTTTCATCTTGATCTAACTTCGAAAACCAGTACTCTCTTCCACTCAACCATTGCGCATCGCCTATTATATATTTATTAGGACATATCCCATCCTTGCCACCTTGGCATTTCTCTTGATTTAAAACATGTGCAAAATGTTCCGTTTCTTGCTCGCTACACTTTTCGTCGATTTTCAAATACCTGATTTTTGTCTCACTCTCTTTATCTTTACACACTTTACTTCCAATCACACTAAAGCTTATCGTATCGCCTTTTTTAAGTGCAAATGGTAATGCAACGTCATTTCTCCCAGGCCCAATTGCAAAATCTGCATACTGCTTAGGACAAAAATTAACCTTACTAGGCACTATATCAATCTCTGTTACTCTTATTCTATCTGAGATATTAACACCAGAATCAACCCATTTCTGCTCTGTTGACACTATATCTAGTTTTTCACGCAAACCTGATAAATTTTCTGGCTTAATACAGTGATGTTCCCCGCAGCCTGACAGAAAAAAAAACGGTATTATCAGCAAAAATTTTAGCATAAATCCAACTCATTCAGTGCTTTTGTTAACACTCTCGGAGCTACTAGAACCAGAACCTCGAGATTTACTCTTGTCTCCACCACTCAACTTCTTAGCAGCAGCACCAGCAACTCCAGCAACACCTCCAGCAGCAGCTTTGGCAGCAGATAAAGCTTTGCCCACCATTTGTCCAGGTGTACTACCAGAACCGAGTGCTGCTCTATGGTTACCAGCAAGTTCGGCAGCCATGCCAGGAAGAATGTTTAAAAAGTGGTAAAAGAGGAATAATACTAAACACAATTTTAATAATTCTCCGATGAGAGAGCTGCCAAACTCCATGTATGTAAAGTCGAATAGACCAAGTATGCTGCTCTTTTTAAAGCTATAATTTTGCATCATACATGCAAGAGTAGTTTCATTTTTATCACATTCCCCATCTTTCAATTTAAACCACTGTTTTTTCTTACTATATGAGATTTCTGCTTGTTTCTTTTCATATGACTTGTCCGGTTGTTCATTTTTATATGACTCGTCCAGTTCAAAATTTAAATTTTTAAAATAGATTTTATCACATGCTATGAACATAAAGGACAAAAACGCAAAAAGGATAACCGGGTATAAGCTATAGGTAATCAACTCTTTCACCCAGCCTTCAAAATATCCTTTGGTGTGTTGGAATAAAACCATAGGAATGAACAAAGGTGATAAAATGATGATTACACTTAAAGCAACTAGAGATAAAATAAATACATAGCACAGCCACAAAATAACCATCATCATCAGAACGGCCATAAATATACAGACAAGAGCTACTAAAATTTGTCCACCAGCAAAAATAATACCGATTACCGAACCTGCAACTAATAAGACAGGAGCAGCACCAAGCAAGACTGCTAATGTTGCAACACCTCCAGTACCAATTTTGCCACCAATTCCATCTAAAGGGGCACCTAAATAAAACAAAATTCTACAATCAAGCCTATCCCAAGGTGCAAGATAACTGTAAGATACCCTCTTTCCTGCACGAGTATATTCATAATCTGTACCTGCTTTATAATTACATATGCCTTTACTTTCAGATGATGCTTTTAGCACTATCTCTGACAAACCATTTGAGAGACGAGTTAATTCTCCATAATAATGAGACATGGTACTGCCTGTTGTGAAGTAAATCACTAAAGCGAATTTTATGATCAACATATACATTTCTTGAGGCCTCTGAACTCCACCAGACATGGCTTTTATAGAGAACAGTATTAAAGCTAAAACTAAAACAGCAGTTACAGTGTTTTTCAGCCTTTTCTGTGCTACAGATATAAAACTCTCACCATTTGGTGCACCTTTACCTGCAACTAAATTATCTAACGATTCCTTAATGCATTGCACTATCATAGAAGTTACGGGAATAGGAGCTAATGATTTACTCCCTGCCTGGTTATAACAAGCTTCAGAAACATACGAGCTAAAACAGCCAGCATTATCATAACCTACAAAAATTTTCCCCCCTTGTCCGTTGAGTCTTTTTTCTTTAGATCTGATAATAGTTTTATAGTCATCATTATTACCAATAGGAACTTTTTCCTCTCCTGTACCATCTTTATTTTTGAATATCATCACAGATTTTTCACACATAGGAGCAAGTGGGTCAGGTGGCAATTCCGTGCACCCCATATCAACCCCTTGCGGCCAAGGAGTCATTTCGATACCAAGCATGCTAACACTGGCTAACTCCACACATAATCTGCCCGTTTTTCTCACTGCTTTGAATGTAGCTCCATGTATGGGTTCGCTCTGTCCTGCTTTGAGAACTCTACATTCCAGACCACCATCAACCTTCGAGGACCATGACCCATCTACGTATCCAGTGTCTTTCTCCCTGACATCAAAGTCTATGTATCCAGGTTTTCCTCTGGAATTAAAGTCTACCTTATTAAAAAGATTACCAAAAGTTAAAGGGTTTCGATGACATACTTCTATATATTCACTGTATTGCACACCATTTTTTGGCCAGTAATAACTCTCTGTACTCTCCTGAACGTTAGAATTTAAGGCTTCTTTTTCTGCTCTTTTCCCGTCATAATCTTTTTTGTTCACGTCTTCCCGAGCTTTATTTTGCAAACAAGAAAAATATTCCTCTTCTGTTTGGTAATTTTCATTGGTGCAGCCACTATAACCTGTGTCTTCTAATTTAAAATTTTTGTATTTTCCATCATGATCACGTGCAACTGGGTGTTTAACAAAACTATGTTCACAAACAACAAGCCCTCCTATCGCTTTCCAGACTCCAACAATTGCAGCTATCATTCCAACAATAACAAGAGCGGTAAACAAACCAGCAGAAGAAACGATCAAAACAATGCCAGTAAATATTGCGCCAACAGCAATCGCTATTCCAGCAAGTGCTGCAGCTGTTTTAAACGCTCCACAATCAGGATTAGAGGCACGACTAAAACTGCCAGTGGAATTAAATCTGCTAACAAATTCTGTCTTGTCAGTACCACTTACTCCATCTGCAAGCACTGGATATGAGAGTAAAAAGTCTATATTTAGTAAAAATATCGCAATTAATAGCAATGACAGCTTAGTCTTAAACATTTTTTACCTTCTGATAAAATATAGGCAACCATACTTTTGGGTTGTCCCCAACTTCATTTAATATATCGTGTAACAATAGAACACTTTCTGCACGTCCGGATAATACGTTGATTATATCATCCAGGCCTTTTAAGTCTATTCTAGCTACTACAGCATTGACTCCTTGTTTCACCAAAAAGAATCTAGTACTCGGATCTGTGTGCTTAATTAATATATATTCACGTTCAGTTAACATAAAAACATCCCGATAGACACTAGTAGCTTTCAGATTTGGTAAAAAAATCTGTGTCGCTGTTTGTTGTACAAGCGTATCGCTAATAGTACTTTTACTTGCATCCTCAACACTCTGAGTAGCAAAAATCACAAAAGCATTTAGTTTTCTCAGTACCTTCAACCAGTCTTTTATCTTGGGTGCAAAAACTGGATTATCTATTAACGCCCATGCCTCATCAAGAACGATAATAGATGGAGTGCCATCAAGAGATATACTAATCCTATGAAATAAATAAATCAAGACCGGTCCAAGAGCAACAGGATCTTTGAGCAAGCTAGCCATCTCAAAACCAAATACTCTTGCTCGTGAAAAATCTAGCAAATCTTCTTTATTGTCAAATATTGCAGCATGAGAACCATTATCATGCCACATAGATATTGCCCCAGCTAGAGTATCAGGACCTGCAAGCCCTAAAAACGGTACGAGGTTTCTCAAGAATCTGTCTTCTTTTCTTAATTTAAAATTTCCTTCAATTGCATCATTAATTCGTGCAATATCTTCTGAAGTAAATTTATCATTATATACCGAAATTAAAGACTTTATCCACTCCATTAAAAATGTTCTATTATCAGAGGTATCATCAAGTTGTAAAGGATTAAAATTTGTTTTAGTTCTTGGTTCTATTACAGTATAGATACCACTAAGTGCTCTTAAGAAAATCTCTGCACCGCGATCTTTATCAAAAAAGAATATCCTTGGAGAAAACTTCATCGCTTGGGCACACAGGAAATTCATTAAAACAGTTTTACCAGCACCAGTTGGGCCAATTATCATAGTGTGTCCAACATCCCTTATATGAAAGTTGAAAAAAAATGGAGTACCAGATGTCGTGTCAAAAACTGTAACGGCATCTCCCCAGTGGTTATTGAATTTATTACCAGTAGGATAATTATGTTGAGATGCAAATCCAGCCAAATTAAGACTACTTATTGTAGCTTTTCTCACTATATAATCGAAATTACCAGGAATTTGCGCCCAAAATGCTGGTTCAAGGTTAACTCTCTCACGTATAGGGTAAACACCGCAATTAGAAAGCTCTGATTCTACCAACGACAGAGCGTTATCCAATGATTTAGGACTTTTTTCTATACATAAAATAGTCAGGTGATGTTGACCAAACGCAATCTTACCACTCATTGCGTCATCAAGCGCTTGAGAAATTTCTGCTATTTGAGAAATAGCTTTATCTGCAGACTGTATCATTCGATTTTGCTGTATCTGCATTTTTCCAATCGCCATTTGCCTGTTTATAAATTGAAAAGATTGCGTAATTATAAACTCGTAAGGAAGTTGTAAAAACGAATCAAGCATTCCTGCAGAAGTATGATTTCCATATTCTTTGATACTAATTATTCCAGCATATTTACTCTCATTATGAGTCACAACCTGTATCATCTTACGGCCAAAGAATAACCTATGTACTGGTAAGTATCTTGATATTTCAGTTCTTAGCGGAAAAAGCGTATTTGTAACGAATCCACAATTTACGATTCTAGATAGAAACTCCATTATTTCGCAGAACAAACCATCTGGAGTTTCTTTTACTCCAAGAATTTTAGGCGAATAATTTCTAAGGCTTGTCACTACACGATTTGTCGTTTCCTCTAAATCTTCATACGTGGCACGTATATCACTTTCCCAAGCATGTTTTGAAGTTACATGTCCGAATTTTTTTAGTAGATGTGACAAAAATTCTACTCCTTTTGTGTCCGCTCTACGGATAATCGTAATGTATAGGTCATTAATAAATGATTGCCTTGTTGCGTGTTTTTCTCTCCATTTTAGATTTACGTGATTAGCGAAAAAATTCGGCAAACCTTGACTTGCAAATTCATCAGAAAAAATATTTTTCTTACGTCTGATAGTATGAAAATACAAACTAAATGCCGGAGATGAAATGCTTCTTAGCATCTGATTCCTGATGTTGTTCTGTATGACTAAATCCTCGTCATCGGCAGTTTCAAATGCAAAACCACTTAATTTTATAACCTTAACCAACCAATTTTCTTTTGTCATCAAGGTTGTGCTATTCCAATAGCAAGAATAAGGAATAAATTCAGCAGCGTGAACTTCCCTGTTCAGAGTAGATTTATTCTTTGATTGAATAGCCCTAAACCTCAGCATCACACAACGTTAAGCAATATCATAAGAATTGGCTCCATGGTAAAAACGATTTAAACATTTCGAGCACTTTCCCAATTTTACCATAAATAATTCAATAAACAACGGTTCTTTTGCAGAAGCTATATAACCAAGTCCATGTATACCTGGTAACATTAAGAGAATCACTCTTAAATCATTTGAATTAATGAAAATTAGCATGCAAATCAGGACGTTTAATATTGCAAACATATAACTCACACCAAAGAGCATTGCAGGTCTTGTAAGACCTTTAAATAATTGATCTGTTTGTATACTACCTGTGGACATATCTTTAACCTTCTAATAATAGCTCTAACACTAATACTATATCATTATATTAAAAATCCATTGAAACTAGTAGCACTTTAAGTTAAGATACATTATTTAATCCCGATAATGACAAGTTGGCCATTTCAAGAAGCAGAAAAAATATTGCAAGAGTTTCCTAATAAAAAAGAAATAATATTTGAAACTGGTTATGGACCCTCTGGTTTACCCCACATAGGAACCTTTGGAGAGGTTTTCCGCACTACAGTTGTTGTAAATGCATTAAAAAAAATAGCTCCTGGTATAAAAACCAAAATCATTGCAATTTCAGATGATATGGATGGTTTGCGAAAAATACCAGATAATGTGCCAAATCAAGAGATGCTAAGAGAGCACTTAAATAAACCATTGACTATGATACCTGATCCATTTGGCACTCATCAGAGTTATGGTCATCACATGAATTCATTGTTGTGTAAATTTCTTGATTTGTTTGAATTTGAATACGAGTTCAGGAGTGCAACAGAGTGTTATAAATCTGGCGTTTACGATGAAAAACTTTTACTACTGCTGAAAAATTATGATAAAGTGATGGACGTAATGCTTCCATCATTTCGGGAAGAAAGGCAGCAGACTTATAGTCCATTCTTGCCAATATGCCCAAAAACTTCTCAAGTTTTACAAGTTCCAGTAATTGAAACAAATACAGATAAAGGAACAATCACGTATGAAGATCCAAACGGGGAAAAAATAGAAGTTCCGGTGACAAAAGGAAAATGTAAATTGCAGTGGAAACCTGATTGGGGAATGAGGTGGGCCGCATTTGGAGTAAATTACGAAGCTCACGGAAAAGATTTAACTCCATCTGCTGTGCTTTCAAGTCAAATATGTGAAATACTTGGAGAAAAGCCACCACTTCTGTTTTGCTACGAGCTTTTCCTTGATAAAGAAGGAAAGAAAATATCAAAATCAAAAGGAAATGGCATTTCAATTGAAGAGTGGCTAACTTACGCACCAACAAAGAGCTTAGCATTGTACATTTTTCAGAGTCCTAAAAAAGCTAAACGTTTATATTTTGATGTGATACCAAAATCAACTGATGAATATTTAGAATTTGTAAAGCGTTATCATGAGAACAAAGAAAAGGATATAAATAATCCTGCTTGGCACATTCACCAGGGCAATGTTCCCAGTATAGAAACTTCAGGCATAAATTTCTCACTACTTTTAAACCTAGCAGCAGCTTGTAATGCTGAAAACAAAGAGATCCTATGGGGTTTTATATCCTCTTATGCACCAAACGTTACACCAGAAAATAATAAAATGCTTGATAGACTTTCAGACTTCGCAGTAAAGTATTATCACGATTTTATCAAGCCAACAAAATCATATAAAACTCCAAATGAAAAAGAAAAAGCAGCGTTACTAGATTTGAAGGACACTTTACATTCTCTATCTACAACTGCTACTGCTGAAGAAATTCAATCTCAGGTATTTTCTATTGGAAAAAAATATGATTACACCAACTTACGTGACTGGTTTCAGCTATTATATGAAACGTTACTTGGCCAAAAAACCGGTCCAAGAATGGGATCTTTCATAAAGCTTTACGGAATAGGTAATACGATTTCTCTCATAGAAAGCGCTACTAAATGTATACTTTAGAGTTTACCTCCTTTCATTTGAGCTCTTTAGTTTTAATAAGAATTCCTTGACAAACTCCGCTAGCCCCCTTATCATGAAACTGAAGCTATTGTATTTGCTTTCGCCAATCTGCAGATTAAAAGGTAAGGATTACTTAATGTATCGGCGTCTTATGTTCAATTTTTTGCAGTATATAGATACTGTATGTCTTTACAAAACTTCATCTACATCTAGATTTTTATCTAAATAAGCTGAACGCGCTTATAAAGCGTTACAAGACATCAAAAAATGCCAATACTCGACAGAGATAGTAAAAGACTAGCTAACTCGGGGATTCTTTGTCTTTTTTTCTGCTTAGTAAATTTCTTAAACGTTTGCAGCGTAAGTTAGTTGCAATTAAAAGCAGCTGAATTTCGCTTGTCAAGCGTTTAAAACATAAAAAACGCCAATATTTTAAAGCGGATAATAACCACGGGGCTTCTTTTGCCTTTTTTTTCATTTGGTAAATTTCTTAATGTTTGTGGCTGAACGACAACCGTCATCCCGCTACTTGTTAGCGGGATCTCTTGTTAGCGGCTGAGATACCGCGAATGAATCGCGGTATGACGGTTCGCGGCGGCATGACGATAAGGTTTATACCTTGTCATCCCAGTGCTTGACACTGGGATCCAGCTTTCTTTATAAATTCACCAAAAGTGCTTCATTCTATAACGCAAAACCCATACTCACCAAATCCAATGCATTACTTGCAATTAAGTTTCCTGGATCCCAGTGTCTGGGCACTGGGATGACACCATCATAAAGGAATCAGTGTCAGCTACTTTCATGACACCATTCTTTTTCCTGGATCCAAGTAGTCGAGCTACTTGGATGACAGCTAGCCTGACAACCGTCATCCCGCTACCTGTTAGCGGGATCTATGCTAAGAGATACCGCGAATGAATCGCGGTATGACGGTTTGCAACGGTATGACGGTTCGCGGCGGCATAGTAATTCGTCATCCCGCTGCTTGTTAGCGGGATCTCTTGTTAGCGGCTAAGAGATACCGCGAATGAATCGCGGTATGACGGTGTAGACGATGGTTAAGTATCCCGCTGCTTGTTAGCGCCGCGGCGGTATGACGGTTCGTGGTGGTATGACGTAGAGTGCTTAGAAGCTGTTATTTTGCTATAAATGGCTGTAATGACATCATCTATTTTATTGCTATCACAGCCTGTTTGTGCAAGTTCAGCATTTCCACCACAGTTCTTTTCAACTGCTATTGATATTAGTTCTTTTGCGCTAATCTTATTGATTAAGTCTTTACTTACTTTAATAATCAAGACTGTTTTATCTTTTTCTGTTGCCGTGAAAGCTATTACCGTTTTTGGTTTTTGTTGCTGCAAAACAAACTCTCTTATTACATTTGCTGGAATATCAGTGAAAGTGTGGCTTATAAAATTTATTCCATTTATTTCGGTGCTTTTTATATTCTCTGCACTCACAAGCTTTTTATATAGGTTTTTTATTTTGGTTTCGGATTTTTTGTGTTCTTGACTTAAAATACTTAATCTGCTTGTTATTTCACTCACTGGCGCTTTTACGAATTCTGCAACTTTTTTTAAGTTAATTTCATTATCACGTACATAATTGATTGCTTCCTGACCAGTTAAAGCTTCAATTCTCCTCACTCCAAAAGCAACAGAACTCTCTGTTACTATCTTAAACAAACCAATTTCTCCAGTATGTTCAACGTGTGTGCCACCACACAGTTCCCTTGAATCTCCAATCTTCACTACTCTTACTTGGTTGCCATATTTTTCACCGAATAACGCCATAGCTCCTTCGTCTATTGCCTGATTCATGCTCTGAATTTTTGTAGACGTAGAAAGGTTTTCTCTGATTAGAGAGTTTACCATATCTTCTACTAAGAATAGCTGATCCTGAGTAACTTGAGTGTTATGACTAAAGTCAAATCGTAACTTATCCGGTGCAACTAGGGAACCTTTTTGAGTGACATGATCACCCAAGATTTTTCTCAATACAAAGTGCAAAAGGTGTGTAGCTGAATGATTTCTTCTTAAGGTTTGCCTTCTTTCCTTATCTATGCTTGCTGTAACTGTGTCACCTTTACAAATTGAACCGAATTTAACTATGCATCTGTGCAAACATAGGTCATTAACCTTATTGGTATTCTCGACTATAATAATACTTCTACCAGGTTTGATCAGACTGCCAGTATCTCCCACCTGTCCACCTGACTCGCCATAAAAAGGTGTTTTATCAAGTATAATGGTTATCTTTTCTCCCTCCTTTGCAGAATCAATTACTTCATTTTTGGAGGAAACTATAGCTAGTATTTTCGCATCACTTACTTCATTGAACTCATAACCAACAAATTTTGTTTTGCCAAATTTATCAATCAAATCAAACCACACTTGCTCAACAGATTTTTCACCAGATCCAGCCCATTTAGCACGTGCTCTCTCTTTTTGTTCTTCCATTGCATCATCAAAACCCTTCTGGTCAAAATTTATTTTTTTCTCTTTTAAAATATCAAGTGTAATATCCAAAGGAAATCCGTAGGTGTCATATAGCTTAAACGCTGATTCTCCAGGCAAAGTATCGCCTGGTTTTAAATCTGCAGTGAATTTCTCCAGGAGATTGATACCTTTCATCAAAGTGTCTTTAAAGTTTTCTTCCTCTGATTTTAACGTCGTTTCTATTAAGCTTTTAGCTCTGATCAATTCAGGATAAATATCCCCCATATAAGCCGAACTCGTGCTATCTATCAGCACCGGAAAAACGCGATGGAGTAGGGAATCATTATATCCAAGCAGGTGGATATAACGCGCGGCTCTCCTAATTAATCTGCGTAATACGTAATTCCTGCCTTCATTTCCAGGGAGCACCCCCTCTGCGATGAGAAATGCAGCCGCGCGAAGATGATCTGCTACGATCTTATGCGCTATTTTATTTTCTGTTCTTCCACAATACTCTTGAGATTTATTTATCAGAGCAGAAAATAGATCAATATCATAGTTATCATGGACGTTTTGCATAACAGCCGCTATTCTTTCAAGGCCCATTCCAGTATCGATGCATTTTTTTGGCAATTTGTGTAAATTACCTTCTTCATCTTTGTTAAACTCCATGAATACCAGATTCCAGATTTCAACAATTCTATCGCCCTCTTGTAAATTAGGACTCCCATGGTCATAAAAAATTTCAGAACATGGACCGCACGGACCAGTGCTTCCCATACTCCAAAAGTTATCATCCGTTGTAATTCTTATGATTTTATCACTTGAAAAGCCACTTATCTTACGCCAAATCTCGTACGCCTCATCATCAGTATGGTAAACGGTTATGGATAGTCTGTTTTTATCAAGAGATAACTCCTTAGTGATAAATTCCCACGCAAATTCTATCGCAGTTTCCTTAAAGTAATCACCGAAGCTAAAATTTCCGAGCATTTCAAAAAATGTGTGATGCCGAGTTGTATAGCCAACATTTTCAAGATCGTTGTGTTTACCGCCTGCTCTTAGGCACTTTTGACTTGAAACAGCACGCTTCATTTCAGTTTTTTGAGCACCAGTAAAAATATTTTTAAACTGCACCATACCAGCATTTGTGAACATGAGCGTTGGGTCATGTTCTGGAATCAAAGGAGAAGAAGAAACCTGCTCGTGGTCATTACTTACAAAAAATTTTATAAATCTTTCTCTGATTTCGTTTAGCTTCATCGTTTTTATTGAGGTTATCTATAAATAATAAGTTGTAATGGAAATAAAATCAATACCACTCTCTAGATCTCAGAACTTCTAGTGACATGCACCTTGTGGTAAGAAAAAATCAATATATTCACGATAAATTTACCTCATATCTGTGTTTTATATGTGGAAATTAGAATGGAAATTTATGTAGGCAAAGAAAAAAGAATAGCAAATGTGGTGACTCAACACTGGAATGACATAAAAGGATCAGACAGAGATTGGCCAGAAAGGCATGAAATAGACACTGCAGAAATAATGGAGTCATGGCAGCATTGTTTTATCATTGAAGTCAAGGATCAAGGTTATATTTGTGAAAATGCAGGAGAAAAGGCTGTTGAATTCTATGGTTTTGAGAAAAAGATGCGCATTGATAATAAGTATGCAATTGATGCACCATTTCTGCGACTATATAAAATAGATGCAGTTATTGATAAACTTGATACTGTAATAGAGAGTAAATGCCCAATCAATGAAGAGGAAGAAAGTGAAAGTGTTAAAATGAGGCAAGTATTGTTGCCACTTGGGGATAAAGAAGGTGTAACACATATATTGGGCGTAATTACTTTTAAACTCCTTTAATATACAATTTTAATTTGATTCTTTAATAAAATTATTTATACTAATGCTTAATTACTATTAAAGAACTCAATAGTAGTGCTTGTAAATTTATTTGGAATATGAAGAAAATAAAATTAAAAACCAAATCTTCTGTTAAAAAGCGCTTTCACCTTACAGCCAAGGGTAAAGTCATTTCTACTCAGTCAGGCAAAAGGCATGGCATGGTAAAGAGAAGTAAATCTAATATTCGTAATCAGCGCGGTACAACGATTCTTGGTAAATCTGACTCGCGTATAGTTAAGCTTTATATGCCTTATAGTATTTAACAAAATGGAGGTAAAATAAAATGGCTCGGGTAAAACGTGGAGTCACTACTCACGCTCGTCATAAAAAAATATTGAAACTAGCAAAGGGTTATAGAGGACGCGCAAAAAGCTGTTATAGAATTGCATTACAAAGAGTTGAAAAAGCACTGCAATATGCTTACAGAGACAGAAGAACCCGTAAACGTGATTTCCGTAGCTTATGGATAATACGTATTAATGCAGCAGCAAGAGAGCATGGGCTTACTTATGGTAGGTTTATGCATGGTCTTACACTTGCCGGCATTGATTTAAATAGAAAAATTCTGGCTGAGATGGCCGTTAATTATAAGGATGATTTTGCCAAATTAGTAGAAGCTGTAAGTGGTAAATTAGCGGAGAATTCTTAAAGCAAAGACACTATGAGAATTATTTTCATGGGGTCACCAGAATTTGCTGTTAATTCTCTGAGCTTGTTACTGAAATCAAAGAGCGAAGTGGTAGCAGTATACACTAAGGCTCCAAAACCTTCAGGACGTGGACAGAAGCCAACGAAATCTCCAGTACATGTTATCGCTGAAGAAAGTAACATAGAGGTATGTACTCCTATCTCTCTAAAGTTCTCGGCAGAGCAAGAAAAATTTAGAAATTTCAAGCCAGACGTTGCGGTTGTTGCCGCGTATGGATTGATACTTCCAAGAGAAATTTTGAATATTCCAAAATATGGTTGTATTAATATTCATCCTTCATTACTACCAAGGTGGCGTGGTGCAGCCCCGATACAGCACACAATTTTAGCAGGAGATCAAGAAACCGGGGTTAGCATTATGCAATTGGATGAAGGATTAGATTCCGGCCCTATTTTAAAACAGGAAAAATTTCTTATCGAAAAGAACGATAATTACAAGACATTGCATGATAAATTATCTGAATTAGGCAGTGATTTACTGCTTGAGGTGTTAAATGAAATTGAAAAACAGCTTCCCTTAAAACAGAACGATAACGATGCATGTTACGCTGACAAAGTGGAAGACTATAAAATTTATGCAAGTGATGCCTGTGAAGTTGCTTATAGAAAAGTTAAAGCGTTTTACCCAAAAGCATTCATCAAGATAGAGAATAAACGTATCAGGATACTTGATGCTGATTGTGAAGCTCTCGCTTCAGAACAAGGTAAGATTGTTAACGATAATATGCACATAAGTTTAAAAGGTGGCACTTTAATTCCTAAAGTTGTACAAATGGAAGGGAGAAATCCTTGTAGTATTGAAGATTTTATTCGTGGCTTGAAATCAAGCATGGTAAAAAAATTTATAGAATAGGCTGCTTTAAATTAGTGTAGAAATGTAATAGCTAAATTTCCTTTTCTTAGATATAATCTTATAAAATTTTCTGTACAAAAATGAAAATCAAAAGAGCTTTAATATCGGTATATGATAAAACGAATATAATTGATCTTGCATCGTTTTTAATGCAGCAACAAATAGAAATTCTTTCAACGGGCAATACTTATAAAGTGCTATCTAGTGCAGGAATAAAAACACAAGAGGTCTCAGATTACACACAATTTCCAGAGATACTGGGTGGTAGAGTGAAAACTTTACACCCTAAAATTCATGGAGGAATACTTTATGATCGAGAAAAGCATAAAAAGGAAGTGCAAGATCTAGGTATTGAGCCAATAGACCTGCTTATAACTAACCTATACCCATTTTGGGAGACAGTAAGTAGCGGCTCAAATGAAGAGCAAATTATAGAACAAATTGATATCGGCGGAGTGGCGTTAATTAGAGCTGCAGCAAAAAACTTTCGTTTTACTTCAGTTATTTCTAGCATTCAAGACTACGAAGCACTAAAAGCTGAGATGATAGAAAATAACAATAAAACAACATTGGAATATAGAAAACACTTAGCAACCAAAGCATTTGCTCTCACTGCACACTATGATTCTAATATTCACAGTTGGTTTTTATCCCAGAGTAAAAATAATGAGTTGCCAGAGTTTTTCGCACTATATGGGCATAAAGCACAAGAATTAAGGTATGGTGAAAACCCTCATCAAAAAGCTGCATTTTATAGCAATCAATTCACCAAATATCCGCTGGAAAAAATACATGGAAAAGAGTTGAGTTATAATAATATAGTAGATATAGAGTCCGCACTTAACATAACTTCTGAATTCGAAGAGCCTGCAGCAGTGATAATAAAGCACAATAACCCATGTGGCGCTGCTGTTAGTAATAATGCTTTGGAGGCATATGAAAAGGCTCTATCATGTGATGAAGTAAGCAGTTTTGGTGGCATAGTTGCCTTAAATCGGGAGATAGATTTAAAGCTAGCAGAAAAATTAAACGAGATATTTTTGGAAGTAGTGATAGCACCATCGGTAAACAATGAGGCACTAAAAATTTTACAAAGAAAGAAAAATTTAAGAGTGATTATTCATAAATCTTTTCAACAAAATGTGAAATACCAAACTAAAAATGTTGTTGGTGGGTTTTTGGTGCAAGAAAATAATGACCACACAATAAAAGCAGAACAAGTAACAGAATGCACTGCAACAGACAAAGAAAAAAAAGATCTTATTTTTGCCTGGAAAATATGTAAGCATGTGAAATCCAACGCAATAGTTATAGCAAAAGATGGTTGTGCTATTGGCATCGGTGCAGGGCAAACAAGCAGAATAGATAGTGTGAACATTGCAGTGAAAAAAGCAGGTGAAAAATGTAAAGGTGCAGTGCTTGCTTCAGATGCATTTTTTCCATTCCCAGATAGCATAGTAGAAAGCGCAAAACATGGAATTACAGCTATAATTCAGCCCGGTGGCTCGCTAAAAGATCAAGATGTGATAAAAGCTGCAAATGAAAATAAAATTGCTATGTTTTTCACTGGCGTTCGCAGTTTTTTCCATTAGGCTTGTATCTCATGTCAATGTACACTTTTTCGCGCATTTAACATTGCTTTGATCATAATTGTATACAAAAACCGTTTACAACCAACGTTCAACATGATAAATTAAAAACGGTTTATTCCTCGGTAGCTCAGTGGTAGAGCAGTTGGCTGTTAACCAATTGGTCGCTGGTTCGAATCCGGCCCGGGGAGCGTTTCTCTGTGAAATTCTAGTGTTGATTTTATATGAACATTAAATCAGTGGTTTTATGTATACTAGATGGCTGGGGAAATGGAATAGAGAATAATAAATACAACGCTATCAGCAACGCAAATCCACCCTGTTGGCAATATATTAGCTCTAATTATCCAAAATGCAGTTTATCCGCCTGTGGAGCTGATGTGGGGTTACCTGGTGGTCAAATAGGTAATTCAGAAGTTGGCCATATGAATATTGGCAGTGGTAGAGTGGTAATACAAAGCCTTCAGCGCATTAATCAAGAGATTGGAACAATAGAAAACAATGTAAATCTACAAAGTTTTATTAGTAATCTAAAAAGTAAGAATGGTATATGCCATCTAGTGGGATTGGTGTCAGATGGCGGTGTTCATTCGCATCAAAAGCATATTTCAACTTTAGCAAATAAAATATCACAGCATGGAATCAAAGTGGTGATACATGCATTTTTAGATGGCAGAGACACATTGCCAAATTCAGGAAAAAAATGCATTCAAGAATTTACAAAGAGTATAAAGGGAAATGACACAAGAATTGCTACTGTTTCTGGGCGTTACTATGCTATGGACCGTGACAACAGGTGGAAGAGAACAATCGAAGCTTATGAGGCTATCGCATTTGCAAAGGCACCTTGTCATGATAATGCAGTATCGTTGATTGATGAAAATTATCAAAATAACATAACTGATGAGTTTATTAGGCCCGCAGTAATAGGTGACTATCAAGGTATAAAACCAGAAGATGGAGTGCTGTTGGCTAACTTTCGTGCTGATCGAATGATACAATTAGCAAGTATTTTGCTTGGCAAAACAGATTACGCTAAGGTAGCAAAATTCTCTTCAATTTTAAGTATGATGAAGTATAAAGAAGATCTCAAAATTCCTTATATTTTTCCTCCTACTTCTTTCGCTGATACTCTAGGACAAACAATAGAAGACAATAAATTACGACAATTACGTATCGCCGAAACCGAGAAATACGCTCATGTGACTTTCTTTTTCAATTGTGGAAAAGAAGAACCTTTCTCTGGTGAAGAAAGAATACTCATTCCCTCACCAAAAGTTCAAACTTACGATTTGCAGCCCGAAATGTCAGCCTTCGAGCTCACAGAAAAGCTTGTAGAAAAAATTCATTCCCAAGAATTTGCACTGATAGTTGTAAATTATGCTAATCCTGACATGGTAGGGCATACAGGTAATATAAAAGCAGCCGAGAAAGCTGTGCTAGCTGTAGATGATTGTCTTGCGAAAGTGCTGAGTGCTGTTAAAAAGTCAAGCAACACCGCATTAATTGTTACTGCAGACCATGGTAATGTGGAATGTATGTTCGATGAAGAAAATAATACACCTCACACAGCACACACTCTAAATAAAGTGCCATTTATTGTGTCTTGCGATAATCTAAAACTAAGAGACGGAAGGTTATCTGACATTGCCCCTACTATTTTACAGCTACTTGGAATTAAAAAACCAAACGAAATGACAGGCAGTTCGTTGATTTCTTGCATTACCCTCTGTCATTCCAGCTAGGCAGCGTTATGCACCGGAATGACATCAAATAGATGTGTTTTAACTTAATCCAACTTTTAAATTTTTCGCTGTTAGTACTAATGATTCATTAAAGAAGCTGTCAATATCACCAATACTATCTATATTTTTTGTACTGATAGATTGGTCAATTCTTTTGACCAAATTAGATAAAACTTTATTAGGGCCAATTTCAACAAATTTGTTAATGCCACGGCTTGACATATACAAAACCATTTCTCTCCATTTCACTCTGCTTACAACTTGCTTGGCGAGTAAAGTTTTTATAACTTTGGGATCACTCTCCTCTTTAGCTGTAACATTTGATATCAAAGGAACTATAGGGCGAGTCATTTTAATACCCTTCAAAAATTCCAAAACTTTTTCATCAGCAGGTTTCATAAAAGATGAATGAAAAGGCCCACTAACCTGTAATTTAATTAGTTTCCTCACACTCGAGTTTTTGAATAAATCGGGTAACATTTCAAGAGCTTCTCTAGTGCCACTTATAACCACTTGTCCGCCACCGTTATCGTTTGCAATTTCACAAATTCCGTCAATTTGAACTGATTTCAATATATCTTCCACTTCATTTATCTCTGCTCCAAGCAACGCAACCATTCCGCCTTTACATTTCAGTGAAGCTTCATGCATTGCTTCGCTGCGAACTTTCAGCAGCTCGATTGCAGACTCAAGCGTTAACGCTCCTGCAGCACACAGCGCTGTATATTCGCCAACTGAATGCCCACAAACATATTTAACATTGTGATCAGTGAAAAGAGATTTGCCAAACACATGCTCCATAACACGTAGCATTGCAATTGATACTGCCATTATAGCTGGCTGAGCGTTTTCTGTAATGGTTAATTCTTCAATAGGACCGTTGAAGATTAAATGAGACAGCTTTCCATCCAATATGCTATCTACTTCATTAAATACTTGTCTTGCAACAGAAAACTCACTATATAAGCTCTTTCCCATTCCTACAAACTGAGAGCCCTGACCGGGGAAAGCAAAAATCATGATAGTTATTATTTATTCCTTATTAAATATACTACTTTATTTATTTTTTGTCAATATTTTAGAATAATGATTGACTTAGTGAATTAAGTTCACTAGAATATTAACTGACTAAAAGTTTATAAACAACAATGAATTATCATAAAATTATTATAGTTATGACAGACGGTCAAGAGTTTGAAACTCGTTCCACTTATGGAAAGGAGGGAGATAGGGTAAAACTTGATAGAGATCCTCTTACTCACCCTGCATGGACTGGAAGTTTGACAAGCGGGTTAGCAAGTAAAACTAGCAAATTAGCTAAGTTTAACGATAAATATGGAAGCATTTTCTAATTCTCCTCCTCTTTAAGTTTTAGAGAGTTTACTGAAGCATGCATAAATACAAAAATATAGGCTATGTTGCTTCTCCATCACCAAAATCGCAGGAAGTATCTAAACTATTAAAGAAACTTAATTTTATCAATATAACAGAAGAAAATAAGTCCGAAATCGATCTATTGATAGTTGTTGGCGGTGATGGCTTTATGCTACGCACTTTGCACAATTACGTCATAGAAAATAAAAACATGCATGTGTATGGGATAAACACTGGCAATGTTGGGTTTTTGATGAATAAATGCTTTAGCTGCAGTGAAGATTTAATTGATCATATAGAGCATGCAACTTCAACTCAGTTAACTTTGCTAAAAATGGAAGCAACAGA
The DNA here is from genome assembly GCF_018454475.1 of Wolbachia endosymbiont of Rhagoletis cerasi. Classification (NCBI taxonomy): domain Bacteria; kingdom Pseudomonadati; phylum Pseudomonadota; class Alphaproteobacteria; order Rickettsiales; family Anaplasmataceae; genus Wolbachia; species Wolbachia endosymbiont of Rhagoletis cerasi. Next base: position 224,387 of record NZ_JADCNC010000009.1, read on the forward strand.
CACAAGTGGCAAGAGATATCATTACATAGCAGTAAACGAAGTATATGTTTTTAGAAAAGCAAACCAAATAGTAGAAATGAATATTACTATTAATGATAAGCTAAAAGTAGAAAAATTTAGAGGGGATGGAGTAATATTATCTACTCCCACAGGCAGCACTGCATACAACTTCTCTGCCGGTGGCCCAATCTTGCCGCTAAATTCAAATTTACTTGCACTCACTTCTATCAATAGCTATTACCCAAGGCATTGGAATGGAGCGTTAATATCAAACGATACAATCGTACAAATTGACATTAACGACACAAAAAACCGTCCAGCACTTGTAGTATCAGATTACAAGGAGTTTCATAATATATCACAGATAAAAATACAAAAAGACCACGAAAACACAATAACTTTGCTTTTTGACAAAGATTACCCTCTGAATGAAAGGATCTTTGATAGACAATTTCTATACTAATAATTATCCGTAAATTGGTATTTACTATATCTTAATAACTATAGCGTAATCAATGCAGCATAGTAATTAATTTTGGAGTGAATATGCCTGGACCAGTAAATGAAGAACAAACAGTAACATTAATTTCTTCCACATCAATAAGTGAAGATGGCGAGATAACACCAGGAATTTTACCAATACCAGCACTTAGGACAAGTACTCCGAAAAAAAATGATGAAAATACAGCTTTAGAAGCTTTGTTAGAGGAAGAATTTAAAGAGAAAAAAAACAGCAATGCTAATTCAAGAGATCCGTTAACTCTTGAGACTCAAGTATCACCTCCTTCCCTAGAAGAAACAAAAGGTGAAGAAACTCATGTTGACGTGCCACAAAATTCAACTCTAAGCAGATCCCCTTCTCAAGAGACAGTATTTGATGATCCTGATGATCTTGATAAAACATTAACACGGTTAAGCAGAGAATCAAGTAACAAACTTAGCAATGTACCTTCAACTTCTCCACCATCATATAAGACAGATGACTCTGAAGAGTCTTTGTCACTAAATTCTGATGTAGGTGGCACAACAAATAAAAAAACAAACAGATTCTTGCCAAGAGCAAAGTATTCCATGCAGCAGAAGGGCTTTATAATTTTTACTGCAAGTGCTATTATACTCAGCACATCTGCAGCTTTATTATATTTACAAGATAAAGAAAAATTTATTGCATTTTTTACAAACAGCCCAAAATATATCACTATACCAGTTATCGCACTTGCTGCATTGCTTGCAATTGGTCCAATATTTTTTGCAACAAGGCAATTTATAGATACTGAAGAACATTCCATTCAAAAAAAAGATGCGGATAAAATTTTAGCTGAGGTGTTGGAGCACCAGCCAAAAGATAAAGCTATAAAATCTGTAAGACTGGAATATAGCAATGGCACTCATTCAAATTTTGTACTTAATGCTTGGGAAGCTAAACAAGGCTTCACTAACATTGACGAAAAAGTAATTACTAGAACTAATAAAATAAAATCAGTAATTAACGACAGACCAATATTTACTGCATTATTTACTGGTGTAGTTGCTGCAAATATAGCGTTTCCTCTAGGGCTACTTGCAACACATGGTGTTAATGGTGTACAAAAATTTTACCAAAACCCTTTGACTAATAACATAGGATTATCATTACTTATAGGTTCTGGTATACTTGCATTATCAATTATATGTCTTGGCGTGCATTATTATAGAAAAACAAATTGCACTAACCTTATATATTCTGAAGAAGAGATTGATCCTAAAGATGTTAATGGGAAATTCATTGAGGAAATAAAACGAGAAAGAACAAATGTTCTTGGGAAAAATCACAGTAAAGACGCTAAACGCAGCAGCTTAACGCTTGAGCAAGTTGTGGTTCAATCTCATAATTGTAAGGATATTGTTTATAGTGTCGGTTAATAAAATGCATGATATAGCTAGTGCAGCCCTACGTCATACCGCTGCAGACCGTCATACCGCGATTCATTCGCGGTATCTCTAGATCCCGCTAACACGTAGCGGGATGACGATTGTCAGGGTAGCACCTCCCTCCCCTGTCATCCAAGTAGCTGACTGACCTTACCCAGAAAAAGTGGAGAGAAAGTTTGGAATGTTTTTCACAAAGAGAATGATGCATCAAATTGTTCTGGAATGCAATAGTTAATAGTGACGTTGTTTGTTATAAAAAATTTCTATATATTCAAATATAGCAGTTTTGATATGCTGTTTAGAGTGCCGAGAGGTGTCTATTGGTAACTCCCTTTTTAGAGAACTGAAGAAGCTTTCCACAACAGAATTGTCGTAACAACAACCTTTATGACTCATCTATGTTTTTTATGGATAAGAGATATTGATAACCTTGCGAAGTATATTGTGAACCTTGATCACTATGTAATAGTAGATTTTTGGCAGGTTTACGCTTGTTAACGGCCATTAATAAAGAGTCCATAACCAATTGTTTATTTATTGAACTGCTCATTGACCAGCCAACTACCATGCGTGAATATAGATCGATTATTGTTGCCAAATATAGCCATCCTTCTTTGGTTTTTATATAAGTAATCCCATACTTTATTTGGTTGATCGACAATAAAGTTTTGGTCTAATATATTGGGAGCTACTGTCCGTTTGTTGTTTCTTAATTTTAAATTTTCTTCTCAATATAGCCTGAATACCATTTTTCTGCATAATACTTTGCACTGTTTTTAAGTTGCAACTTTTACCCAAAGCCTTCAATTCAGCATGAATTTTAGGAGCTCCATATCTACATTTAGAAACTTGATATATTTTTTGAATAGCTTCGAGTAGCTCTTTATTTGCTGATTCTCTACTGCTTATTTTTCTTGTGGTCCACTTATAGTAGCCACTAGCAGAAAATCCTACATAATTCCTGTACTTTATAGCAGTTACTATGCTCTTTTATAAAAAAATATTTTACTCTTTTTGACTGGCCAGGGCTTTTTTTTAAATGTCTCTTTCCCTTGTTACTCTTGCTTTGTAAATCAAACCTCTCTTTGTCGTAAGGAGCCATGTTACCTCTACCTGGAAATGCATTTGCCGCTGACTTTTTTTCGTTATATTTCTTCATCCATTTTCCTAATACACTATCCCTTATTCCTAGATCTCTTGCTACTTTTGCAACTGGTTGACCTACCTTTCTTTGTTCATTTGCCAGCTTAACAGCTTCCAATTTGAATTCTGCCGTATATTCTCTTACCATTTCTAATCCTCCAAAATTTTATTTTACCCAAAAAAACTCTTTTCTTTCTCTCCACTTTTTCTGGGTAAGGTCAGAAATTTAATGATCCAGGATATACTCCTTTGTTAAGGGAGATTGAGCATTTTCGAATATTTCTTGAGTGCTTCCAGACTCAACAATTCTGCCATTATGAAAGAAAATTACACTATCAGATAACTTTTTAGCTTGCTTCATTGAATGAGTCACCATAATTATAGTAAATCTTAATTTCAGCTCTTGTATAAGATTTTCGATTGCATTGGTTGCCATTGGATCAAGAGCAGAGCACGGTTCATCCATTAATAAAATAGTTGGCTTCACTGCAATTGCGCGAGCGATGCATAGCCTCTGTTGTTGGCCACCGGATAAATTGAGTGCGCTATCTTGCAATCTGTCCTTCAATTCTTCCCATAAACCAACCTTGGTTAAACTATTTTCCACCATCTCATTCAATTTTTGCTTATCCTTCGCCATACCATGCAATTTTGGCCCACAAGCAACATTATCATATATTGATTTTGGAAAAGGATTTGGCTTTTGAAATACCATACCAACTTTTGCTCTAAGTAGTACAACATCCATATCGCGTGAATATATATCACCCAGCCCATCGATATCTAATTCACCAACAGTTTTGCAACCTGGTACATAGTCATTCATACGATTAAAACAACGCAAAAATGTTGATTTACCGCACCCGGATGGTCCGATAAAAGTAGTAACTTTTCTTTTATAAATATTCAAATTTATATCGAATAAAACTTGCTTAGAGCCGTACCAGAGATTTAAATCTTTAACAGAGGCACGTGTATTGCTCATATCACATCCTGCATTGAATAGAGCCCCGGAATTTCTCTTTTATTTTCGTATAGCCATACTGCTGCTTGAACAGCTCCTCTAGCAAATGTTGTGCGATCAATTGCTTTGTGGTTTAGTTCTATCCGTTCATCAGAATTAACAAACATCACGCTGTGATCTCCTATTACTCCACCTCCACGAGATACTGCAAAACCTATTCCCCCCTTTTTCCTTATGTTTGAACCACTATGTAAATATTGATTGGACTGAAAATCCACTTTTGAAGCGTTAGCAATTGTTTTGCCAAGTTCTATAGCTGTTCCAGATGGTGAATCCTTTTTTAAGTTATGATGCATTTCCCAAATCTCAACGTCATATTCATTACCTAAAAGCTCAGCAGCTTTTTTTACCAATTTCAGCAACACATTAACCCCAACACTCATATTTGCTGACCATAATATTGGAACTTCAGCAGCATATTCTTTCAAATCGACACCTTCTATTCCAGTTGTGCCACTAACCAGCGGTGTTTTAAATTTTACAGCTGCTTTAAGGCAGTCTAACATACATTCTTTAGTTGTAAAATCTATTACAACGTCAGATGACTCAAATATGCCACTAATAGAACTTGTAACTTTAATTCCTAGATTGGCTATAATTGGTCCAATATCTGAATCTATGTACTTACTACCTGAACGGGCAACAGCACCTGCTATTTCCACTTTGGTATTTGTAATTAATTCATTGAGTATTTTTTTGCCCATTCTGCCTAAGCAGCCTATTACTCCAACTCTGATTTTCATAAAGCTTTTTACGTTTATTAAGAATGTTAGGCCTTTTTTTAAGCTCTGTCACTTCTGATCTATATTCTATAGCTGTACGAACACTGCAATTTCAGATCCCAGTGCCTTGACCACAACTATTGCAATATGGTACATAGTGAACGATGTCATTCCAGTCTGGAATCTAGCCTTTCTGCAATCTCATCGAAAACGTTGTAACCACTTTCTATGCTAGTTTGCTTGCTTACAAGCAAACTTTTCTGGATCCCAGTGTCTGGGCACTGGGATGACAGGAGAAGGCACTGGGATGACAAGAATAGGGCACTGGGATCTAGTGGGCTCAAACTACAATGTTTGTACAGCTGTGATCTATATTCTATAGCTGAATAATTTAACAATTCAAAATGAATACATATCCTATTGAGCTCTATATTACATACCAGGTTGCTTTGCCTTTTCCATGCTGAGTGATGTGATTACTCTTTACGAGATTAGATACGTGCTTCTTTAAGGTATTGCAGTTTGCTTTAGTAATATTTTCCAAATCCTTAATTGTAAGACGTCCATGTTTGCTGAGTAGTGCTAATACTTTAGCAGAAAGTGGTGGTAAATAGAGATTTAACACTTTTTCATGTGACACCTTTTGTTCAAGATGAAATTTTTGCTTTTGTAGTGACCTTAAAAAGAATATAAGCCATGGATTAAAATCATAGCTGCTCGTCTTCAAGGATTGTTGAGTACGACGCAAAGCCAAGTAGTAACTCTCCTTATTACTTTCAAGGGAACTGTAAGGTACATAGATATACCCTAACTTTAGTAACAAGAAAGTTGTGAGAATGCGTGATAATCTGCCATTTCCATCCTGGAAGGGATGAATAGCTAAAAAAGTAACTATAAAAATGCCAATAATTAATAGAGGGTGTAACGATTTCACCTCTAATTGCTGGCTAGTCCAATAAATAAGTTCTTGCATTTGTGTTGCTGTCTCAAATGGAGAGGCTGTTTCAAAAACTATGCCCAAGCTTTTTCCAGATTCATCAAACGCTTCAACATGATTGGGGAATTTTTTATATTCTCCCATGTGCCTTTGATCTTTATATGAAAATTGTAAAAGCCAGATGTGAAACTGTTTTATAGTGTTTTCTGTAAATGGCATCTTGTTAAAGTTTTGAAATACTTCTTCACACACATACGCATATCCGGCTATTTCTCGTTCATCTAGAGAACGAAATGAGCGTGTATCAAGTTTGGATAGTAATTGCTCAACTTCACGGTCTGATAATCTTGCCCCTTCAATACGAGTAGAAGAACCAATACTTTCAATTGTTGCAATTTTCTTGAGCATTTGTAAACGTTCTGGAGCTAAATTACCAAACAATTGCCATGCTCCTTTAAATTCATCAATTTCAGCAACTAATTTTAACATTTCAGGTGTTATTACAATTTTTGAAATGTCAAACATATCTGTATTTTTATCTAGTTATATTCAATTATATTCGAAAATATCCTATTAGCAAAGAATACTTGTGAGACACACACTAAAGAATGAATTTTGGTAGGCATAAAAGCAGCTATTTTATGTTAAAATACAACATTTTGATGAAATTATAAGAAAGGCTGGATCCGAGTAGTCAGCTACCCGTCAGTGCATGTTGAAAAATCATTTTATGATCTAAATCAGTTTTTTTACAGGTAACTTCTAAGCTTATCAATTTTTCCAAGATCTTCTTAAGTTCTGAAAGTTGCAAACTTTTCAAATGAGATTTAAAACTCTGCAATTGTTTAAAAAACAATGGAGGGCTTAGCTGATCAATCGCAGCCTGCTCACTCATTCCACCTTGCACTGACAGCAAAACGTTTTCAAGGCGTAGGAAATAATTTGATATAATGCGAATTAGTGCTATCGGTGAAAAATTTTCTTGCGATATCAATGCATCAGAAATTCTAATGAAACGCGACATATCTTTACTTGCTATGGCAGAGCATAGATCATCAAGTGTAGCATAGTCGTTGCCGGAAGTTGAAAAGCATAATTCTATATCAGTAAGTTTTAGGTCTTTTCTCTCCCCTAAGTATAAAACTAACTTCTCAAGTTCTGAACATATAGGCAGCTTGCTATGATTAAAGTAAGATTGCAAATGGTAGATTATCTCATTTGTGCATTTTATATCATTTTGTTTTAAGTAACTTGATATAATGTCATAAAGATTGCTGTTGCTGTCCTTATAGCAAGCAATCACACCAAAAATTTTTGAACTCTCCATATAACTTTTAGTCGCAGAATTATATGGAAGATCATTTGCTACCATCATTACATAATGACCACTTGCGTTATAATCCAATACATTTTTTAACTCCTTGGATATACCTCCACTCACATTTATCAGCTTAATTAATTTTTTGCTGGTAAACATCGAAACGTTTGCCAATTCAGAAAACAGTAAACTGGGTGACTTATTCACTATTGCAAAATCCATCACCTGAACTGAATACTCACCCAAATTAGCAATTATTTCTTGTACATAAAAATCAACCCTACTGTTATCACTTCCATGAATTAACACACCACGTAAAGCATCAGGTTTCTCTAGGAATTTTTTAACTTTGGATGGTGTGACCCTCATGCTATCTATATGATATCATTCTCATTTGACTGTACATGAGTATCCAAAGACTCTGAGTCTCCTTGTGCAATATTATGCACATCACCTGCTACATCATCTGACTCTTCTGTTTTTCCTGTAATATAATTATAAAATTTTTTCACAGGTTGAGATATATATTTGGAAAAAAATCCTTCTTCGCTCATATTGCTTACTCCATAAAATTAACAACTTATCATTAGCATATAAATAATAGTATAGCAAAAACTATTTTGTGCTAAGATAGTGATGTTTTATAATGAGTATATTACAAAATTATTAACATTCGAGATCAAAATTAAGCCAACCTGCTTAATACTAGCCTTATAAAATAAGCGATAATTAAATATACCGCTGCAACAAGTATAATTGCAGGTCCAGTTAACAAATCAAAACTTGCAGATAACATGAGACCTGATATCCCAGAGATCACAGAAAAAACTGTTGCAACAATAATCATCTGCATCGGAGTTTTCGAAATGAGCCTTGCAGATGCTGCTGGTATTAGCAAAAATGCAGCAATAAGTAATATTCCTATTAATTGGGCAGCAATTGCTATAAATATAGCAAGAGTGATTAAAAATTCTAGTCTAACAAAATTAACATTAATCTTCTCAACTACTGCTAAATCTTGATTAATTGAAATCATTAACCAATAACGCCATCTAAATATTAATATCAAAGTAACTACTGCAGAGGTTAAAAAAATCAATACTATATCACTTTGATCGAGCGTTAATATATCACCAAACAGTGAGCTAATAATACTATTATTGCCAGATGGAAGAAAAGACATAAGTATTAAACTCGATGATAAAACTACATTGGTAACAATGTTCAATATCGTATCAGCAGAATATAATCTGTTAAAATTAAGAGAAAGTAGTATAGCAAATGTAATTGCAATGAGCATTATGCTAAGCGATGGGCTAATCTTAAAGATTAAAGCAAGTGCAACACCAAGCAACGAAGAATGGGACAAACTATCACCAAGATAAGATAACCTTTGCCATATCATAAACGATCCTAAAGCGCCTGTTACTAGGCTAATTACAACTACTGCAACTAGACTGTTGATGAAAAAATCCTGGGTAAACATTTCAAACATGCTATATGGCTATTAGATAACTGACAACAAATCTATCTTCGGATATCAGAATATTATGGGTTCTGCATGCAGAACCTGTTGTCATAAATTCAAAATTTAAACCTTTTTGTTCCATAAGATAGGACTTCACTGAAGAACTTAGTATATTGCGTGTTTTACCAGTACCTATTAACAAAATTTCTATTTCCTCTGTTAAAAAAGATTCAAAATACTCCTTGCTGTTTATATCACTTTCTTTCAATTTTATCACCTTTTCAGGAAAAATTATAATTGAGCCATAATATTCTTGATTGTTTACCAAAAATTTTCCTTCCCTGTAACCATTTATAAGATTTTTATTCTCGGAAATTAAGGGAGTTATATCCATAAGTCAAACTATTAATTGAGTGTCACATACCCACCATTCTGGTTGCTTTTTTCCGATATTAACTGCAGCAGCTTTTGCATTTTCCTCACTATCGAATATTCCAAAGCATGATACACCACTGCCTGACATGCGAGAAAGTATAGAGCCTTCTTGTGACTCAAGTGTTGATATCACATCCTTAATTTCAGGTACAAAGCTTATTGCTATTTCTTGAAGATCGTTTCTCGTCTCTTTAAGAAGCTTCAACAAATCCTTTTCAGCGTCATCGCTCCATTTAATTGGCTCAGAAAATTTTCCTTCATGTTTGGAAAATACCTCTGGTGTACTCAAAAACCTTTTTTTCGGTTTCACAAGCACCACATTTGTAGGTAAAGAGAATTTTTTAATGTGGCATAATTCTTCGCCAATACCTCTAACAAAAACTGGCTTGCTATCTACGCTTGCGGGAACATCAGCACCAACGTTTAAGGCTATTTCATTTAAAATCGTCCTATCAATCTCCCACAGCTTCCCTAGCGTACGTACCACAGCTCCAGCATCTGAGGATCCGCTACCAAGTCCTGCAGCAATTGGTATGTTTTTTACAACCTTTACAGTGACTTTAGTGCGTACAGGAGCATGCCTAAGCAGCAGATTAACCGCTTTCATTACAGTGTTATATTGGTTATTTATTTTAGACTCGGAGTTTATAAATTCAACTGTAGAGTTATCGTATCTAAAATCCTTCTCACCTACTTTTATTTCCAAAAAATTAGAGAGATTAGCAAAGACAAATAAACCTTCAATCAAGTGATACCCTGTTTCTTTTTTGTCTACAACATGCAAAAAAAGATTGATTTTTGCAGGCGCCTTTACACAAAAACTTTTCATTATATATCTTCACTAACACTATTTTTACATTATATGTATAATGCTATTCTAGTCAACTTTTATAAGGTTCTCGCACTTCTGATGAGATCAAATGCCATAAATCCTAATTTCTCTGTGTGGGTAAATGCGTCCGCTGGTACAGGCAAAACAAAAATCTTAATAGACAGAGTATTGAGACTTTTATTAGAAAACAAAAGAAATATTCTTTGCTTAACATTCACCAATGCTGCAGCAAACGAAATGGAGAATCGCATTCACAGCATACTCAGTAAGTGGGCAATATGCTCAGAGAGTGAATTAATAATGGATCTGGAACAACTAGACCTCTTGCATTTAAGTGAGGAATCGGTGTCATTCCAGCGCGTGACGCTGGAATCCAGAAAAAAGGAAGAATGGATCCCAGTGTCAAGCACTGGGATGACAAAGGAGAGTGCTGGGATAACGGAGGGATCCAGAAAAAATGAAGCACTTGATCGTCACTTAACAAGAGCAAGAAGGCTTTTCTCTGAACTGGAAAATCTTGGTCTAACTATACAAACCATACACGCTTTCTGTTACAAATTAATCTCCAGCTTTCCTATAGAAGCTGGCATTGCTCCAAATTGCACGCTGAGTGAATGTAAAGAATTACATTCCATCATATTCAATAAAGTGCTTCATAACGAAACTGTGCAGGATGATATCAACCTTATTGCAACTGAAATTGATGAAAATAAACTACGCGATTTGCTTTATACTTTATGTATAAAAAGATCGATATCAGCAAATGATTCGAAATATATCAAAGATAAATTGAGCGCCCCAGATGAAATTCATGACTTACAGAGTGAAACAATCGAGCACGTGGAAAGACTAGCCGAGATATTAAGTGAAGGCAGTAAAAGAGATCAGAGTTATAGTGAAATACTTTATTCTACTGTCATCCCAGCTGGGATCCAGAAAAAAAGAACCAGTGTCAGCTACTCAGATGATACCGGAATAAAGTGGAATGACACCAAAATAGAAAACCTAGCCAAGGTATTTCTAAAATCAGAATCGCACGAAAAAAAGAGCATATCATCCATTGCAACAAAAAGTATTTTGGAGAAATTCAAAGATGCAGAGCAAATAATAGAGAGCGTTCAGAATGTAGTATTTACCCATATAAGAGACATGAACTCTTATCAAATATTCAAGAGAACCAGTAGCTTACTTGGTATATTTAAAGTATATGTTGATCTATACAGTAGCGAAAAATCAAAAAATGCACTGCTTGATTACAATGATATAATTGACTTAGCAACAAATCTTCTCAGCAATCCAAACTATAAAGATTGGATATTGTTTAACTTGGATCAAAAAATAGATCACATCCTTGTTGACGAGGCACAAGACAATAGCATCAGCCAGTGGAAAATTATAACAAATCTCTGCGATGAATTTTTTGCCGGTAATGATGAAAAGCGAACCTTATTTGTAGTTGGTGACGTAAAACAATCCATATACAGATTTCAAGGAGCAAATCCCCATCTATTCAACTATATGCAACAATACTTCCATACGAAAACTGGTGGTAGAGATTGGATATCATGCCAACTTGAAAAGTCATTTCGTTCAACTCCAGAAGTTTTGATGCTTGTAGACAGATTATTTAACAACTTCCGCGCAGAAATATCTTTTGTTGATAATGAAATAAAACATGTTCCACATAGAGAAAATGACCAAGGATATATTGAAATTTGGCCAGCGTTACCAAGGCGCAAAGAGAAAGAACAGCAAGCTTTACAAATTCCTCTGACATGCAGGGAAAATTATATAATAGCAGATCGATTACTTGCTCAGGCAATAGCCCACAAAATTCACAACTGGTTAAATGAAGGGCGGATTTTAGTCGCTAAAGATCGCCATATAGAGCCAAGGGACATTGTGATTCTGGTACGACAACGAAACGTGTTGGTTGATTACATAATAAGCGAACTTAAAAAAGCAAACGTGCCAGTTGTAGGCCGAGATTATTTTAGAATTATGGACTATATAGCCGTGCAGGACTTAATAGCTTTGGCCGAATTTTTACTCCTCCAGGCAAATGATCTAGCTCTTGCAAATGCTTTAAAATCACCGTTATTCAATTTTACCGAGGATGATTTATTTAACATTGCATATGATCGTAAAGAGCATTCACTATGGGAAAGAATTCAGGATTATTCTGTGGTTATCTATAGTGAATTAAACTATCTCATTAACTTATCTCGCATAGAGTCTCCTCTTGCACTATTTACACATATATTACGTACAGGTAAGAAGAAATTTGCTGCAAGGCTAGGTCTTGAGTGCTTCGAGGTTCTAGACGAATTTATGAACCTTGTGTTGCAATTTGAAAATCCATCTCTTCAAGCGTTTGTTCAGTGGATCAAGGAGAATAACCCGGAGATTAAGAATGATATGCAATCAGAACGCAATGCTGTGCGAATAATGACAATTCACAAATCAAAAGGTCTGCAAGCTCCCATAGTATTTTTGGTTGATACAAATACAGTGCCAAGAAACAGTGAAAGCATTATCTTTGATGGAACAGAAGTGCCATTTTGGTGTGGAAAAAACAACAACGCTTATTGCGATCAAGTAAAAAGAGAGAAAAAACTAGAGGATTATAATGAATATTTGCGTTTATTATACGTAGCACTCACGCGTGCTGAAGATGAGTTATACATCTTAAGTAAAGAGCCAGTGCAAAAGGGCTCTTGGTATGATCTAATCACTAAGTATGGAGAACCATATGAAAAGAAACAAAGGGGTTTACGGCCAATATTTAAAGAAAAAGTTGAAGTATTATGCGTGAATGCAAACTACCCTTACATTTATAAAAAACGTGATTACTTTGACGTTCCGGTCATTTCCCTTCCACCAGCTTTAGCCCACTCTTCGGTGTCATCCCAGCGCGTGACGCTGGAATCCAGTGAAAAAGAAGGAGCAGAATGGATCCCAGTGTCAGCTACTTGGATGACAGATGGTTATGCAAGAGGCCTGATTATTCACAGCATATTGCAGTATATGCCCAAGATAGAAAAAGAAAGGAGAAAAAATTGGGTCAGAAAATACCTTGATAACATCAGCGAAGATAAGGATGAAATTTACAGTAAAATATTAGCCTTTAATGAAAAATATGGCTATTTGTTTGACTTGGAAGGCAAATCAGAGATTACACTGAGTGGAACAATTGATGGCAAGTCAGTATTAGTACGACTAGATAGGCTATGCATAACGCAAGATAAAGCAATCATAATTGACTACAAATCACACCGTAACGTTTCTGTTTCCTTATTAAATGAAATAAAAAAACAGATGTTAATCTATAAAACCTTAGTACAAGAAATATATCCAAACAAGCAAGTAGAGTGCGTGGTTATTTGGGTGGAAGATTTAACCATTCAATCTGACTTTTAACGAAACTTGATTGCAAGAAATAGCTACTACGTCATACCACCGCGAACCGTCATCCCGCGATTCATTCCACAACTGTACGAACATTGCGATTTGGGCCTACCAGAAGGGTGTCATGAAAGTAGCTGACACTGGTTCCTTTATGACGGTGTCATCCCAGTGCCCAGACACTGGGATCCAGGAAACTTAATTGCAAGTAATGCATTGGGTTTGGTGAGTATGGGTTTTGCGTTATAGAATGAAGCACTTTTGGTGAATTTGTAAAGAAAACTGGATTCCAGTGGGCTTTGTTGCATCGCTACTTATGAAAGGCTAACTATAGTTAGGATTATAAGCAACCTATTGAAAATCTTGTTTTTTTGCAATCAATCTGATCAAATTTAAGAATAGTAATTTGTTATTTATATTAATAAATTTAATTCTATTGAAAATAGCTAAAGCATTGAAATTCTTGAATTTTAGCCGGATTAGTGAGTGGTAGTGAAATTTCTTTTACTCAAAATTAGGTATTCACTGACCGTTCTTGTTATAAATACCAGAATAATAAGCTACTGATATTCTCCACCTTTTTTATCTTTAATCCATCATAGCTAGCGATGCAACAAAGCCATTCCAGTGTCAAGCACTGGAATGACAAGTTCTCGGCAACCCCTACGTCATCCCGTCACGGTATCTCTTAGCCGCTAACACGTAGCGGAATGACGATTGTCGGTAAATCTAAGTTACTGTAGCTATAAAGGCTTTCACAACAACCTATTTTCCTTGAAACTAAAATAGCTACTGAATGTAATAATAATGTGGTCTATTAATTCTATTCCTATACTTTGGCAAGCTTCTGCTAGTTGTCTAGTGAGAGATATATCGCTATTTGAAGGTTGTGTATCTCCGCTTGGATGATTGTGAGATATTACAATGGATGTTGAACCAATCAAAAGTGCGCGCTTGATGATCTCTCTGACATAAAGAGGAGTTTGATCTACTGTACCAATATTTTGCAGGTCTTCCGCTATTAGACGATACTTTTTATTCATATAGATGACACGAAAATTTTCCTTATTGAGGCTTCCTATACTTATTCTTAAATAATCAAGCAATTTTTCCCAGTTATCGATTACAGGCAGGTTTTTTATTTCTTCTCTTGCAGAACGAACAAAGGCTTGTTTTACACAAAAGATGGCAGATATCGCTGCATTGCTGACATCATCAACGTTTTGCAGCGCTTCCAGGTCAGCATTAAAAACTTTATTTAAGCTGCCAAAACTTTCTATCAAACTCTTTGCCACCGGTTTTACATCAATTCTACTATATGCTGAATATAAAATGTGCTCTAAAACTTCATAATCAAGTAATGATTGTCCATTATCTAAAATAATTTTCTCTCTTAGGCGCTTTCTATGCCCCTTTTTGTAATTTTTCATCATCAATGAATTGCTTATCTCTTGTATAATAAGAAATTAGATTTTTAAGTAAAATATTTAATAAAGCGCATGACGCACAATTGTAAGAACATTCATTTTTAAAGACAGCAAATGGTGTCATGAAAGTAGCTGAGACACTGTCCTCCTTTGTCATACGAGTAGCTGACACTGGTTCCTTTACAACGGCAGTGCCCAGAGGTGTCATCCCAGTGCATGCACATAGTGCAAAAAATTAAAAATAAGACGCCAATACGTAATACTGTTGTCGTTTAATCTGCACAGATTGAAGATAAATGAATACCTTCAGTATCATGATAAAGGGGCTGGCGAAGGGTGTCAAGTAGTTTTTAGCTCTGCCTTCTAAGGCTTTTACTCGTGACAACCACTGTGCCTGCGATCTTATCGTGCCAAGTTTGACAGCGTTTGTTGAAATTTGACCATAAAAAGCCCAAGAACAATGGTGCAACTGACAATATAAAGGAAAAAAATCTCTTTGTTGCTTGTTTTAGGGTCATCTTTTCGAAAGTTTGTGCATCCACAACTCTAAGCCCAAATAATAGTTTTCCAGGTGTAGTAGCAAACTTTACCCACATATATATTACATAGCAAAAGAGCATAATAAACTGGACTATTTGATTTAGGATTAGTAATTTTATAAGTCTACTCTGCGTTGTCTTTTCTTCCGCAGACAGTGGTGCTTGCATTGGGGATTTTGCAGCAATTTGACTTAATATTTTGCTATCCTCTGAGTTCATAAAGAGCTGATTTAAGGCTTGGCTGCAAAACTGCAAGAACAAAACGATAATAATCAAATCAAGCAATACTGATATATAGCGCCTGAGGCCCGTTACATAACATATCCCATTTTCATCTTTCTTTACCTTTTGAATAACATTTATAGAAGAAAAAATAGAAAATAAACGATTAAAAAATTTATGTAACATATATACGCTTTCCAATATTTAACGTGCCCCTGGCCGGACTTGAACCAGCATGCTTTTGCAAGCAACAGATTTTGAGTCTGCCGTGTCTACCATTCCACCACAGGGGCATTAAGTTTTAATGCTATAGGCAACACGGAATTAGTCAAATTTTTTTGCCTTTACATCTTTCAAATGAGGACTAAATATTCTACAATAATCAACAGTTACTCTCAAAACTTAAAATGAATGAATTAGCTAGTCTCTTGGGTTCAAGAAGTGTAGACAAGGAAATATGTAAATTACCGCATAATCTAGAAGCTGAACAGATGCTTATTGGTGCAATGATTCGTGATAATAGAATCTGTGATGCGGTTGAAGATACAATTACGGCAGAGAATTTCTATGATCCATTACATCAGAGTATCTTTACGCAAATATCCAAAACCAGGAAACACGGTATAGTTGCCAATGAACTGAGCCTCAAAATGTTTTTTGAGAACGACCAAGCGTTTACCGAGTGTGGCGGGGTAGAGTACTTAGCAAAGCTTGCAGCGAAGGCAAGTATTGCACTTGATATTTATAGTTTGACTAGAATAATCCGTGATACTTACTTAAGGAGATGTTTAATCAAGCTCGGGCAAGAAATAGTTGGTGATAGCTACAACTACGATATTGAAAATCCTGCACAGGCGCAAATTGAACAAGCAATGACAAAATTGTTCAATTTGGCAGTAAAAAAACAAGGTGAGAAAACATATATAAAACTTGCAAGTTCAATTAAAGATGTAGTTGAGAAGATCAGCACACTGAAAAATAATCCAGAAGCGCTAGGCGTTACAACCGGACTTCAAGATCTAAATCAGCTTCTTGGTGGTCTACAAAAATCTGATTTATTAATTTTAGCTGCAAGGCCTTCTATGGGTAAAACAGCATTGGCGCTAAACATCGCACTTAATGCTTGTAAGATGTTGCAAAAAAGAGCAGATAAACAACACCATGTAGCGTTTTTCTCACTTGAAATGTCAGCAGAGCAATTAACTGCAAGATTGATTACTATAGATTCAGGAATTAGTTATTATAAGGCATTAACCGGGAGAATTAGTGATTTTGAATTGCATGAGTTTATCAATACTAGTACAGAATTATCTGAACTGCCTTTCCTCATAGATGACACCCCTGCGCTATCAATTAGTGCCCTTCGCACCAGAATACGCTTGCTGTATCAATTATATAATGTAGAAGTGGTATTCATTGATTATTTGCAGCTAATCAGAGGAACAACAAAAAGGAGTAATGAAAATAGAGTGCAAGAAATCTCGGAAGTGACGCAGGGTTTGAAAGCAATTGCAAAGGAGCTAAATATTCCCATTGTTGCACTATCTCAGCTCTCTCGTTCTGTTGAGCAGAGGGATGATAAAAAACCACAACTTTCTGATTTACGTGATTCAGGGAGCATAGAGCAGGATGCGGACATAGTAATGTTTCTCTATAGAGAAGAGTATTATGAACTAAGAAAACAGCCAAATGAAGGAAACAATAAACATCGGGAATGGCAAGAGAAAATGGAAAAAATTAGAAACATTGCAGAGCTCATTATTGCAAAGCAGAGAAATGGACCAATTGGCAGTGTGAAGCTATATTTTGACTCTAACAGAGGTGCATTTAAAGATTACACGGAAAGGCATAGTTCATAGCTTGGCAGCAATCTTCTTGTTCCCAAGTTCATCAATTATTTTTTTTATGTAAAGATAGCTTGACAACTTCTTAAAAATCCTTTTATAATGGTATTATATTTTATAATACGTGAGGAATAATCATGATAAGTAAAGACAATGTACCCTATTATATAGCTGGAACTTTGGCTACTTTCACTTTATTAGCATCTGAAGTGTTTGCTGCAGCTCCTTATATTGGTTTCTTAGCTCCAGTTGCAGCATTAAGTGTTGGCTTGCCATTTATTATTGGTTATGCTGTGTTTTCTGTTGTAACTATTGCACTTTCGTATAAAGCAATTAGTAAGAACAAAACAAATTCTGAGTTAAAAAATGAAATGAAAGCTCAAGAGCAAACAATTTCTGGGCAAAAAACTCAACTAGCTAAAAAAGAAGCGGAAGTAAAAGCTAAAGAGGAAGAAAATTCTAAGTTAAAAAATAAAGTAGAAGCTCAAGAGGAAGAAAATTCTAAGTTAAAAGATCAAGTACGCACTCAAAAGCAGAAAAGTTCTGAGCAAAAAACTCAACTAGCTGAAAAAAATAAAAAGATAGAAGAAGACAAATTAAAAGTGGCAATTGCTGATGGCACTGTTCAGCTTGCAAAAGGAACAGTTAATAGCGCTGTTTGGTTTGCAAAAGAAGCAGTTAATGGTGTCTTGTATTCTGGCAAATATGCTTACGATAATTATGTGCCATCAACTGAGTCTACAAAAGGAACACTTAGTGGTATTGGAGGTGGCTTGAAAAATACTTATGATGCGTCAATTGCATCTGTAAGAGGAGCACTTAATAGCGTTGGAAGCAGCTTGTACAGTAGGATTTATGGTACTAAGGTTTCTAGTCCGGAAGAGCAGTTTAAGCGTGAAGATGGATCTAAACCTAGCATGCAAGAACTAACTCGTTTGGATTATTTAAATCTTGAGGTTCTTTCCAGTGAGCAAAAGCAACGAGCTAATAGTTTGGATTATTTAAATATTGATAACGTTCCTAAGCAACCTGATCATTTAAATGTTGATGCTGCTAAAAGTTATTTAATGAGTCTTTCTGAGGATCAGGATGTATTTTATGATGCAGAATCTGGTGATGAAAAAGGTACTGAGATTTCTAGCCCAGAAAGTCAGCCAACTAAAGAAGAAAATGGTCAAGGCTGGTTTGCATGGAGCCTAGGAAAGGTTAAGTCGGCAATTACTGAAGTAGTAGTGATAGGTGCTGATGTTACTAAACCATATTGTGCTAAAGTAACTAAGGCACTTGCCACCTAACTTGAATATGTAGACAGCGGTGTGCACCGTTGTTAACTAAAGATAATCCCATCCAGGAGAAATAGTTTTTACACTATTTCTCCTCTTTAGCATCAACCCTCAAAAAAACCGGCGTAGGTTTAGGCAATGTTATGCCTGAACTTACGCACGCGTCGCACAAAGATTTTAAATCTCGTTGTTCTTTCGGAATTTGCAGTTGATTTAGTATCATCTCTGCTGACTTGGGAACGATTGGCTGCAATAAAATGCCTATTATCCTGATATATTCCAGTAACTTGTAAATTACTAAATTCATGCGCTCTCTGTCAGTTTTGCTCAATGTCCAGGGTGCACTTTTGTCTATATAAGCGTTGGCTTCAGAAGAGATGTTGATAATTAGAAGTATGATATGGTTAAATTCATACTTTGATAGGTGATTCATCACTTGATCGAGTATAGCTTTGCAACCTGGAAGACTTTCTTCACCTTTAAGTAGGCTTTGATCGATTGTTGGTACAATTCCAGAACATTGCTTGTGTAAAAATGAAATTGTTCTTTGTACTAAATTGCCTATGTTGTTTGCCAGTTCTGAATTTATCCGGCTGATCATATTTTTCTTACTAAAGTTGCCATCTTGGCCGAAGCTTGCTTCCCTGAGGAGAAAATAGCGTAGCTGATCAACACCAAACTCTTGAGCGAGGCCAATTGGATCTATGACATTACCAAGGGACTTGGATATTTTCTCTCCCTCGTTCAACCACCAACCATGAACTGCAATTTGTTTTGGCAGTGGCAGGTCTGCTGCAAGGAGAATCGCTGGCCAATATACAGCATGAAAGCGCAATATGTCTTTACCGATTACATGAACGTTGAAAGAGTTGTCAGCTAGGTTTGCAGCGCTTGACACTGGAATCTGCGTTTTCCCTTGGTTTGGTGTCATTCCAGTGCTTGACACTGGAATCTGTGTTTCTGGTTCTGCCCAAAACCTCTTATATTCCTCACCTTCAGTACTAGGGAAACCTATTGATGTAAGATAATTGGTTAATGCATCTATCCAGACATAGATTACGTGTTTGTCATTACCTGGTACTTTTATTCCCCAGTTAAAACTAGTGCGAGAGATTGAGAGGTCAATGAGCCCTGATCTTACAAACGATATCACTTCATTTCTTCTGCTCTCAGGAAAGATAAAACTTGGCTGATTTTTATAGAGTTCCAGTAATTTTTCTTGCCAGTTTGATAAGCGAAAAAAGTAACTCTCTTCTTTTATCCACTGGACCTCAGCACCTGTTGGTGCTTTGCCATCTATCAGCTCTGACTCCTGATAAAATGCTTCATCACGAACTGAATACCAACCCGAATAGGAATCCAAATATATTTGCCCTCTCTCTTCAAGTCTATTCCATAAAGCTATAACTGCTTTTTTGTGACGTTCCTCCGTAGTGCGAATAAAATCGTCATACTCAAAATTCATGAACTTAGCCAATTCTTTAAATGAAACGCTCACTTCATCTGTAAATTCTTTTGGCTGCATTTCCTTTGCTTTAGCTGCTTTTTCTATTTTTTGTCCATGTTCATCTGTACCGGTGGTAAATTTGACATTTTTCCCAGCTAGTTTCATGAACCTTGCCACCACGTCACACAAGAGAGAAGTGTATGCATGACCAATATGCGGCTTATCGTTTACGTAATATACTGGCGTGGTGATGTAAAAGTTCTCGAATTGTTCCATGGTTTAGCATTTTGATAAAAATCAACTGAGTTAATTATAGTATTAAAAAGGCAGTAATAAATAAATATTGATTGGGTTAAGCATAATTTTTGAAAAAAGCTATTTACTGAAATTTTATTAAAATAAGAAACAATCAGGCATGATTATTGAAAGAACAATGAGAAATTTTCTTGTAATTCTATTTATAGTTTTCTATGCATTTGATGCACACGCTGATGGAGCAACAGATGTAATGTGTAATGTAATAGGTTACGTTCATGGAATAGGTGGACCAATGATTACAGTGGTAATAATTGGTTCAAGCTTACTTGCAATATTTGGCAGAATGCCTTGGCCTGCACTTTTCGCACTGGGTATGTTTGTTGCTGTGTTTTTTGGTGCTCCTCAAATTGTAACAAAGGTAACAGAAAAAGAAGTTTGTTGTCTTTTTAAAGGTCAAACCTTGGAGAATGGAAAGTGTGTTGCTGCTCCTGGATATGAACGTGTAGGTACAGGTTATGCTTGTCGTTCCGGTTGGGCGCTAACTAATAAAGGCTACTGTATAAAAGCTGGCCAAGATCCTTCAAAGTATTGGAAGTGAAAATGGTGCTTTTATAGAGTTAAATCTAACAAACCGCAGAGTATATAATTAACATCCACGCCTTTAGTTAGATTCCACTCACGCTTTATTACGTTGTACTCCATGCCAGCCATGTTTTGCAGCGTTACATTATTTTCTCTTAAGTGATTTGCAATTTCTGACGGCTTGAGAAATTTATTCCAGTTATGTGTACCTTTTGGCAGCCAATTTAATATGTACTCTGCACCAATTATTGCAAGACAAAAGGATTTAATAGTTCTATTTATTGTGGATATAAAGATTAACCCCTCCGGTTTTAGCAGTTCTATCGCTTTTTTCATGAAAAGCTCTAAATTATCCACATGTTCAACTACTTCCATCAGCAGAACCACGTCGTACTTCTTGTCATTGCTTAGCTCTTCAATGCTGGTGTGTATATATTCTATATTTAACCCTACTTTTTTTGCATGTGAATGCGCTACTTTTATGTTTTCTTCACATACATCTATTCCCACAACGTTAATGCCAACGCGTGCCATTGACTCTGACAAAATGCCACCACCGCATCCAACATCAAGCAATGATAATTCTTTCAAATTGCATTTTTTTAACTCTTTTATTTTCTCAATAATGTAAGATACTCTAACAGGATTCATCATGTGCAATGGTTTGAATTTGCCGTTCTCATCCCACCACTGGCCTGCCATTTTAGCGAATTTTGATATTTCATCTTCGTTATAAGTTTTTGTTTTTTTTTTCTTAGAGGTTATATTGCTGAGTTTATCAAGGCGTTTTTTATGTCTGCTTTCTTTTGAAAATTCTGTTTCGAGGAATTGTTTGACTATGTCTTTTGCTAATCCACTCGCAGTAAACCCTGCACCAAGACACAGTACATTTGCGTTGCCATGCTCGCGAGCTAATTTTGCGATCTCAACACTGTTACATAAAGCAGCGTAGATTCCTTCAAAACGATTTGCCACAGTACTCATGCCCAAACCTGTACCACAAATTAATATCCCATAATTTGCTTTTTTGCTTGTTATATCTTCTACAACTTTAACAGCATAGTTTGGGTAATCTACACACTTTTGCTTAGCAGTGCAGCCTTGATCTACTACTCTGTAACCTAGGGCTTCCAGGTAAGGTTTTATTTCTGATTTTAATTCATAACCAGCATGATCTGAGGCAATTGATACTATACCTAACATATAAGAAATAAGGACATTTTATATGGGTTTGAACTTTCTGTCAAGTCATTCAATGCTTCTGACCTTTTGGGAGTTCTAAAGCTATAGCTAAGGTTTTCCTACGTCATACCGCAATTCATTCCACAACTGTACGAACATTGTGATTTGAGAATAATCTCCGCCAGGAAGGGTGTCATCCCAGTGCTTTGGCACTGAGATCCAGAAAACTTAATTTTAAATAAGTACACCAGATAGCTGTATAATAAGAACTGGATTCCAGTGTCAAGCACTGGAATGACACCTTCTGTATAAATATTAAGAAATTTACCAAACGAAAAAAAAGGCAAAAGAAGCCCCGTGGTTGGCTAATTACTTACATTATACTTTCAAGTATGGCGTTTTTTTATTCTAAACACTTAATAACCGCGATTTAGCTGCTTTTAAGCTGCAACTAATCTAAATTATAAACGTTAAGAAATTTACTAAACAGAAAAAAAGGCAAAAGAAACCCTAGGGTAGCTAGTTATTCACTATCCATTTTTTAAGTTGGCGTTTTTTAATGTTTTAAATGCTTTATAAGCGTATTTCAGCTTGTGTAGGTCAAAACCCGGAAATTTGATAAAGACATAAGGTGCACATAGTGCAAAAAATTAAACATGAGACGCCAGATACGTTGAGTTTTTTTGTCATTTAATCTGTACAGAGAAGATAAATAAATAGCTTCAGTTTCATGATAAGGGCGCTGGCGAGGTTTGTCAAGGAAGTTTTTTGTTTCTGTGGGCTACCTGGATGACAGGATTGCTCTTGAATTTGTATAGCTACATTGTCGGCAAATCTGAATTGCTTTAGTTATAGAAATAAATTTCGAGTCAGATGTGTATAAATTCTATATAATTTTTATCCTACTACTAATTCAATAAGATGGATCACATAGATATTATAAAATCAAAATTATTATTATCCGACATAGTAGGTAAAAAAGTCAGGCTAATAAAAAGAGGAGATAGTTTTGTTGGGCTCTGTCCATTTCATAACGAAAAAACCCCATCTTTTTCGGTGAGCAATACTAAGGGGTTATATTACTGTTTTGGTTGTTCAGCCAGTGGTGACGCATTTGAATTTATTTCACAAACTGAAGGATTAAGCTTTAAAGAAGCATTGGAAAGATTAGCATCGGTTACAGGTGTTGAACTGCCCAAAAGTCTTAGTATTACAAAAGAGGACAATAAACTATTTTTAGCGCTTGATTTAGCTGCAAATTGGTTTGCACAAAAAAATCAAGGTGTTGTAGATTATTTAAAGCAGCGTAAGATTTCACCTAAAATCATAGATAAATTTAAGATAGGTTATGCACCAAGCTCTGGTTTGAAAGAGTATTTAAACTCTTCAGGTATTGAAGACAAAATTTTAATTGATATTGGATTAGTAAACAAAAATTTTCGTGATTATTTTTATGACCGGCTGATATTTCCTATACAGAGCATTGCAGGGAGAGTGATTGGTTTTGGCGGACGTGCGCTAAGTTCTGAGCAACAGCCGAAATATTTAAATAGCCCAGAGAGTCAGCTCTTCAAGAAGAGAGAGAATTTATACGGATTAAACTTTGCTTTAAGCGAAATACGTAAAAAACAGCACATATTTGTTGTTGAAGGATATATGGACGTGATAGCACTACATCAAGCGGAAATTAGCAATACAGTTGCTCCGCTTGGTACTGCAATTTCTGCAGAACAGATAAAAAATCTATGGAAATTTGCTAAAGAAATCTCCATCTGTATGGATGGCGATAGTGCTGGACGTCATGCTGCTACTCGAGTTGCAGAACTTGCTCTGCTAATATTAGAGCCTGGATACACGTTAAAGTTTGTGACTTTGCCGAGTAATAAAGATCCATACGATATATGTAACGAACTGGAATACAAGAAAGAAGACGTATTGACTGCTCTTGACCATTCAACAAAACTGCATTCTGAATATTTATGGCATCACATAATCGATAGCAATTTGCAAAATTATGAAAAACTTGCTCCGGAAAAATATTCAATTCTTGAGCACAAGTTCATGGAATATGTAAATACTATTAGCAACAGCAGTATTAGAAGGTATTACAGAGATTATTTTTACAATAAGGCTAGTGAACTAAGAAGTAGCTTCAAAAAACAGATTTTTAATAGTAAAACTAGAGCAACAAAAGGTGAGTATCTTCATAACAAGTCTCCAGAGCTAATTGAAGCAGAGCAAAATCAGGCCGTAATTTTGCGTATAGCCGTAGAATTTCCTGAAATCTTGAACCGTCCTATATTTTTTGAGCAATTTTCTCATTTTGAATTTACTAATGAGATGAAAAGATTACAACAGCGTATAATTGATGTAATAAGTAACAAAAGCAAACTCGATAAAGAGGCTTTGTTACAAGAATTGAAACAGTTTAACGTTATAAAGTATGTATTTGAAAAAACTAGTGTACTAAATAGCCAACTGAACGAGAGAAAATCTGCAGAAATTGTGTGGAATAATATAGTGTTACTAAAAGAGTTAAATGCATTACGAAAAGAAAGAACCGAAGCGAGGCTGAGCGGTAATCTTGACTTAGAGGAAAGGTTGATAGAACAAATAAAGCAAATAGAAAGCAGTATACAAGAAATGCAAATGGAGTTTATTGAAAAGTAGATATCGTCTCGTTAGTCAACAAGAAAATTACAAAATAAGACAATATTTTACATAAGATTGAAATTTTTAACTAATTAAGCCTTCCTCTAACAGCTTTGCCCTGTAGTTTTTGATATGGTTAGGATCACTTGAAAATGTATAATTTTTGTAGTTAGCTCTGCTGTGCATATAAAGTTTACTATTGACTTTTATCACATTATCTCACATTATCTCACATAATATGCATGTGAGAAGAATATGAACTGGAAGAATTTTCGTCTTAGTACGCGTCTCAACCTAGAAGGGCCTGTAATTGAGCAAGTGTACGAGTTAATTACTGCAGTTGATAGTGTTAAAAATAGCTGGCAGATAACGAAAAAACTACTACCACAAACAATTGAAAGATTAACTCATTCAGTTATTGTTACATCTTCTGGCGCTTCTAACCGTATTGAAGGAAATCGTCTAACCGATAAAGAAGTTGAGGATCTATATAAAAACCTACGTGTCAAAAAATTTAAAAATAGAGATGAGCAAGAAATTGCTGGCTACTTAGAAATGCTTAAACTAATATTTCATGATTATACGGATATTCCAATTAGTGAGTCATCAATATTGCACATTAACAACCAGATGCTACTTTATAGTGAAAAAGATTTGTATCATAGAGGAAAATACAAAGCAAGTTCTAATAGAGTTGAGGCAAAAGATCAGAATGGAAAAGTTGTTGGTATAATTTTTGATCCCACACCACCTTACCTTGTTAGAAAGGAAGTACAAGAGCTTATTGATTGGTATCACTGGTCCTTAAATAATAAATTTAAGCATCCTCTTATTATTGTTGCTAACTTTGTTTTTGAGTATTTGGCAATACACCCTTTTCAAGATGGAAATGGCAGAACTAGTAGATTGATAACTAATTTAATGCTGTTGCAGCAGGGTTATGATTTTGTATCTATTGTATCACATGAAAAGATAATTGAAACTAACAAACTTGATTACTACTTAGCGCTTAATAAAACACAAAGTAGCTGGAAAAGTGGCAAAGAAGATATTTCCCCGTGGTTAATATTTTTTCTTAATGTACTCAAAACGCAAGCAAATGAGGCGCATTATATTCTTGAGAGGGAGAATACTGAATATTTATTATCAAGAAAACAATTGTTCTTCTGGGAATGGGCACTTAGCCTTGCAGATAAAGAATTTAGTAGAAAAGATGCTATAGAAGCTCTAGGATTTCCTCCAAGAACAGTAGAGGCAATTACAAAGAAACTGCTAGGGATGAAATACTTACAGCGTCTTGGAGAAGGCAAAGCCACTAGATATAAAGTTATTATTTAAAAGTTTTAGTATGTTTTTCAAGATTTTTTTAAATCCAGTCTTATGCACAACTTTGTTTGCAATTTTATTCGATTAAAAATTGCATTTTAGCAATAAAAAACTTACTTATTGTAGGAAAATCTTGTGTTTGTTCTCATATAAAACTATTTATGGAGTGACAATGGTACATGTATTATACTTACATTTCTGATTCGAAAATTTATGCAGTTGTTTCTAACAAGATTGGTCAACAAATTCTATTGTTTAAAGGTGAGAAACAAAGTAATCATCATTTCCAGTATTGCTTTTATTCTACTGTTTTTTATCAGCAGTGCATTTTTAAAAAAAGATCAGGCGGTTCATAGCGATAATGCAACTAGTAGCTTTTCAGTAAAAACTCAAGAATGTGCGCCGCAAAACCGCACTATATATTTAAATTTTTCTGGTACAGTAAATCCCTTACATAGAGCTAGCCTTGTCTCAAAAATAAGTGGTAAGATTATTGCTATTTATTTACCTGATGGTGAAAAGGTAAAAAGAGATGATGTAGTGTTAAAGATAGAAGATTATGACAGGATTGAGCAAGCTCAGAAAGCCAAAGCTTTATTAAAGCAGCGTGAAATTGAGTATGATTCCTCTCACAAACTGAATAAAAAAGGCTATGGGGCACAAATACAAGTAGAAGCAGCTTTTACTGCGTTACAAAGTGCAAAAGCTGACCTAAAAAGGCTAGAATTGGATTTAGAAAATACTGCAGTCACATCTCCTATAGATGGTTATATTGATAAAATCAATGCAAACGAAGGGGATTTTGTTAATGCTGGGCAAAAAATAGCTGACGTGGTTAATTTCGATCAAATTCTTGTAGTGTTATACGTTTCGGAAAATGAAGTAAATAAAATAGAGCTAGGCAGCACAGCTCAAATTAATTTGCTGGACGGAAAAGAATTGGCAGGTGAAGTAAGTTTTATTAGTAAAATTGCTGAGCCTAAAACTGGGTCTTATAGGGTAGAAGTAAAGGTAACTAATAATAAAATGATATCCTTGCAGGGACTAACTGCCAACGTAAGGCTACCTTCAGGCGAAAGATTTGCATATAAAGTTCCTTCTTCAGCCTTGAGCTTAAGTGACGAGGGTGCTCTTGGAATAAAGATTGTTGATGACAATAATTATGTAGTATTTGCACCAATAGAAATTGTTGATCATGAGAGCGATGGGGTTTGGATAGTAGCAAATAACGAAGATAAACCCATAAAGTTAATAGTATTGGGCCACCTATTTGTTAAGCCTGGTGATAAGGTTTAAGACATAAGATCCTTTGACCTTACCCAGAAAAAGTGGAGAGAAAGTGTGGAATGTTTTTTACAAAAAGAATGATGCATCAAATTGTTCTGGAATGCAATAGTTAATAGTGACGTTGTTTGTTATAAAAAATTTCTATGTATTCAAATATTGCAGTTCTAGTTTGTTGAGCAGAGTGTTGTGAAGTATCAATAAGTATTTCTCTTTTCAATGAGCTAAAGAAGCTTTCTGCAACAGAATTGTCGTAACAACAGCCTTTATTACTCATCTATATTCTTTACAGCTAAGAGATATTGATACCCTTGCGCAGTATATTGTGAACCTTGGTCACTGTGCAGCAGTAGATTTTTAACAGGTTTACGCCTATTAATGGCCATTAATAAAGAGTTCATAACCAATTGTTTATTTATTGCACTACTCATTAACTACCATACGTGAGAATTATTGCTGCCAAATATAGCCATCCCTCCTTGGTTTTGATGTAAGTAATCCCATACTTTATTTGGTTGATCAACAATAAAGTTTTGATCTAGTATATTGGGAGCTACAGCTCTATTATCTGTTTGTTGTTTTTTAATTTTAAACTTTCTTTTCAGTATAGCCCTGATGTCATTTTTCTGCATAATACTTTGCACCGTTTTCAAATTGCAACTTTTACCCAAAGCCTTCAATTCAGCATGAATTTTAGGAGCTCCATATCTACATTTAGAAACTTGATATATTTTTTGAATAGCTTCGAGTAGCTCTTTATTTGCTGATTCTCTACTGCTTATTTTTCTTGTGGTCCACTTATAGTAGCCACTAGCAGAAAATCCTACATAATTCCTGTACTTTATAGCAGTTACTATATAAAAAAATATTTTACTCTTTTTGACTGGCCAGGGCTTTTTTTTAAATGTCTCTTTCCCTTGTTACTCTTGCTTTGTAAATCAAACCTCTCTTTGTCGTAAGGAGCCATGTTACCTCTACCTGGAAATGCATTTGCCGCTGACTTTTTTTCGTTGTGTTTCTTTATCCATTTTCCTAATAAACCACCCTTTATTCCTAAATCCTTTGCTATTTTTGTAATTGTTTGACCTGCCTTTCTTTGTTCATTTGCCAGTTTAACAGCTTCCAATTTGAATTCTGCTGTATATTCTCTTACCATTTCTAATCCTCCAAAATTTTATTTTACCCAAAAAAACTCTTTTCTTTCTCTCCACTTTTTCTGGGTAAGGTCAGTTTACTGGCCTCTCCATGAGTGAGATTGAAAAATTAAGTGGAAATCTGTGAACGGTTACCTTGGATGACAGAAAAGAGTGTTGGAAGGAGGCAATATTAAAAACTTAATTTCAGTCCAGCCAAGAACACATAACCAGAGTTGTTATTTTCTATTTTAGGCTCTTTTGTACTAAATTTTACAATATCGAAATAGTATGAAGTACCTAAAAAAAGAGAATTTTCAAGGCTTAAAGCATATGATGTTAACTCGTTTGTACCTTCGCCTGCAATATCCCTACCACTACTAAAATATGTTAAGCTCGATTTGTAAGAATCAGAACGGTAAGCGATACCTGCATTCATATAATACGTATTATTTATTTCAGGATTACGCCTCTCACCAGATTCACCACCATTACCATACGAAAAAATGCAATCAAGATCGAACAATTTTAGCTTCAAACCAAAATTCCAGTGCAGTAATTGATTGCGACATTCATAATTTTTAGAAGTTCCATCTGAGCAACCAGTTAAATTTTCTCTTGCAAATTCACCAGTCAAAGCAGTAGTAAAACCTATATCATCTGACAAGCTGTTTTTATAGGAAAGGCCAGCAGCAATTAAATTGCTGTACTGTAAGTTATTTTTTCCTGGAACATAACTGAATCCGAGTTGAAAGTTATAGATTTCAGGGGAGATGTAGTTAATTGATGATTGTTTTAACCCTAGTTCGAGTTCATTATAATCGCTATAAATATTGGGCTTGACCCAGAACACCTTGTCTTGATTATATCCAGGGTCACCATCTTTTTTATGATCACCGCGCAAATTTGCATAGTTTGTCCAATGACCATTTACTCCTCCAGCAGCTGCATAAATTTTTGAAGTGTTAATTAACATGCTCTGATCAACTAAACTTCTTTTACCATATTCAATTGATCCAAGTTCCTGGTTTTTTATGATAAAATACCATTCCTCCATGTCTAACTTTTCTATGTCTAACGCTTTTAGGTTTGCAATACCAGAAACCCCTGCCTTAACATTAACCCCCATTTGAGTATTTGGATAAACTTGCTGTAAATAAAGAAAGCGCAAGTATGAATAACTTGAAGTTTTATCCTTAGGCTTAGCATTGAAAGAATCTCTGTTGAAGGCGTAGCTGAATCTCAAATCTATTTTTCCGTCTAGTTCTGCATAAAATATTTCCTTATCCAAAATTGTTTTAGAGCTAGCACTATTCTGCAAAAACAATGATGAAAGCAGTGCTACCAGGTAGTACTTTAACTTCATAAATAAACTTAAATCTTTATAAAAATTTAAGTTTAAACTCAATATAAATAAAAAACAACTTTTCAGAAGGCACCGCTGGTAGATTTTGCTGCCTGTTTTTGAGCTATATTCCCATAAATTATTGATACACTTGGTAATTTTCGCTTTAATAACTGCTTATTAATGGCAGAATGTATACGATTAATTATTTTAGATGTACTTTTTACATCGCAGTTAATCAAAACAAAAAGCACTTTATTCTCATCAATATACCCTAGAAAATCATCACTACGGCAATTTTTATAAAAATGTTCTATGATAACTTTCAGTGCATTATTTGTCTCACTACAGCTACTATTTAAGCCAATCACTCCTATAGCTGCATTAATTTGATGTTGAAAGGCAAAATTTAATATAACGTATAACTCTAGAATAGTGGACTCATTGCCCGGTATATCGAATAAGTCATGGTTTTTATATTTTTTACCCATTAGATATTTATCTCTAAAGATTCCTAGTTTATGGGACAAACTGATATCACGTATTAATAGCTCATAATTTATTTTATTACTGGCAAATTGTGCAGTGCGGAAAACTTTTACTTTTGTCCTGATATCTTCTCCTTTAGCATCAGTTAAGGAAAAATCTATCACTTTAGGTAATATATCAAGTAAATCGTGCCCATTTTCGGTATACTCTAAATAATTCTTCATGTCGTCAGCTGCTCTTGCACTTAAAATATTGATTAACGGCTTATTAAGTAAATTCCCTTCCTCGTATTTTAACAAATTCCTTGCGGCTTGATTGAGCCCTAAAATTAACACGTTTTTTTTCTTATTATCCTGACAAACAGATACCACAGCATCATCTTTTCTTCTTGCAGTTATGAAATCATCCATACTTTCATTCTATACAGCGTATTTATAAGTATAATAAGATTATATTAAGATTTACTTACTTATTGATATGCTTAATTAGGTATAGACAAAATGTCATACGGGATGGCTTTGTTGTAGAAGAATCAAGATTACTGTTTATAGACTTCAAGTTACTGCAAAAAATATTTTAAAACATAGTGATATCTTGACTTTGCTTAGTTAATACTCCAAATTATAAAAAAACAGATAGTTCTATGACGACAAGTCTATTACAAGGCAAAAAGGGGTTAATAACTGGAATAATAAATAAGAGATCAATAGCATACGGTATAGCAAAAACTCTCTCAGAGCACGGGACAGAACTTGCAATCACCTACCAGAATGAAATAATAAAAGAAAAACTATCACCAATAGCAGATGAATTAAATGTGGAGCTAATATTACACTGTGACGTTTCAAATGAAAAAATCATAGATAACGCTTTTGAAATAATAGAGAAAAAATGGGGTACTCTTGACTTTTTGGTGCATGCAATAGCATTCTCCGATAAAAATGAGTTAAATGGCAAATATGTCAATACTTCACTGAATAACTTCCTCAATGCAATGCATATATCGTGCTATTCTTTTACTGCTTTAGCGCAAAGGGCTGAAAAAATGATGTCAGGTGGTGGTAGTTTACTTACTTTATCTTATTATGGCGCTGAAAAAGTTATGCCAAATTATAACGTTATGGGTTTATGTAAAGCAGCACTTGAAGCAAGTGTAAAATATATAGCATGTGATCTCGGGCCACAAAATATCAGAGTAAATGCAATCTCCGCTGGTCCAATCAGAACTTTAGCATCTTCTGGAATAAGCGATTTTCACTTCATATCAGAATGGAATAGAAATAATTCTCCGCTCAGACGCAATGTTACAATAGAGGATGTTGGCAAGGCAGCGCTATACTTATTAAGCGACTTAAGCAGTGGCACTACTGGAGAAATTTTGCACGTCGATTCAGGATATAACGTTGTGGGAATGAAGGTGGTTGACTGAGGTCTAAATCCTTAATTCAAAGCGCTAGTTCCTTCGGGTTCATACACAACTCTATCAGGAGTTTTGTGACTGTGATTGCAGAAAACATCGAACATAAAATTCCTATTGATAAAGTGACAGAAAAGCCTCTAATTGCTCCGCTGCCAATAATGAACATTATTCCTGCAGCAATTAATGTAGTGATATTTGAATCCAGTATTGTCTTTATAGCGTTTTTAAACCCTTCTTCAATAGCACGTTCCACTCTCTTGCCAGATTTTATTTCCTCACGAATTCGCTCAAATATTAAAACATTTGCATCCACCGCCATACCAACAGTAAGTGCAATACCGGCAATTCCAGGTAAAGTTAGAGTTGCTTCAAGCAGAGTGAGAATTGATAATATAAGAACTACATTAGAAAAAAGTGCAACAGAGGCCAATACACCTAATTTGCCGTAAGTGATGATTATAAATAAAGCCACGGCTATAATAGAGATTGTTGCTGCCATTTCCCCTGCCTTTATTGATTCTTCTCCAAGACTTGGGCCAATGTTTTTTTCTTCAATTATTTTAAGTGGTGCTGGCAGTGCTCCAGATTTTAAAAGTATTGCAAGTTCGCTTGCTTGTTTTTCAGTGAAATTACCGCTAATTTCTCCCTCTCCATTTAAAATTGGCTCACGTATTGTAGGTACTGTTAAGACTGTGTTATCCAGAACAATTGCAAAAGGTTTTCCCACATTTTCTTTAGTGATTTTTGCGAATCTTTTACTCGCTATGCTGTCAAATTTAAAATGCACTGTTGGTTTACCTAAGTGACCAAATCTAACTGATGCGTTAACCAGCGAATCACCACCTATTTCAGTTTTGCGGAATATTGGATAAGAATTACCTAAAGAATCCTTGAGCATGACAGTGGTTTCATGGTCTATATCCTGCACCTTGGCTATGTTAGTGTTTGCCAAATGAAAAGCTAGCTTAGCAGTTTTGCCAAGCAGAGATTTTATCTGCTTGGTATCTTCTACTCCAGGCACCTGCACTAATATTTTATTCTGCCCTTGTTTTTGAACGCTGACTTCCTTTGTGCCAAGTTTGTCCAAACGGCGCTGGACATTGTTTATTGATTCTGCAGCTACTTCACTGATCAAAGAATTTTTATAATGGGGTTTATACGAAATGAGAATTGAAGAATCTTTTCTATTTAGCTCTAAATTTGGATTTATCGCATTAATCAACACAGATGCTTTTTTATAATCATCAATATTATTTAAAGTTATAACGCTATTTTGTACGTTAGATTCAATATTTTTTGTTAGCAATGTCTCTTTTATTTCGTTAGCTAGCATGCTTAGCTTTTCCTTAAAATAGAAGTCTAAGTCTATGTTTAAAAGCAAAGATGCCCCTCCTTTCAGGTCAAGGCCTAAGTTTATTCTTTTTTTCGAAATAAAAAGCTTATTATCAAAGAAATTTGGCAGTGTTATGTATAAAGCAAGTAAACAGATGCATAATACTGAAAAAGATTTGATTATAAGTCTGTTGTACATAAGTTGTAGGTTTAAAATTGCAGTGTAAGTTAAAAATAGATTTTTGTAAAATTCTCTATTTGACCTTACCCAGAAAAAGTAGAGAGAAAGTTAAGACGTTTTTATCATGAGAATAAATTGTGCAGGAATGCAATAGTTAATAGTAGAATGTCTACGTTATTTGTTACAAAAGATTTCTATGTATTCAAATATGGCAGTTCTGGTTTGTTGAGCGAGAAGTATCAATAAGCAGCTCCCTTTTAAGTGAACTTTTCTGCAACAGAGTTATCGTAACAACAGCCCTTATGGCTCATGCTGGAAATGATGTTTTTTGTATTCAATAGAAATTGGTAATTTTGAGAGGTATACTGTGACCCTTGATCGCTATGTAACAGCAGATTTTTATCGGGTTTGCGTTTATCAACGGCCATCAATAAAGAATCTATAACTAATTATCATGTTACTCATTAACCACCATGCGTGAATATAGGTCAATTATTGCCGCCAACAACCTTCTTTAGTTTTTATGTAGGTAATCCCAAACTTTATTTGGCTGATTAGTAGTAAAATTTTGATCCAATGTGTTCGGAGCCACAACTCGGTTGCTTATTTGCTGTTTTTTATTTTTGAACCTTCGTCTAAGCTTGGTTTTAATGCCATTTTCTTGCATAACACTTTGTACTGTTTTAATTTTTGCCTAAAGCTTTTAATTCAGCGTGAATTTTAGGGGCTCCATATCTGCATTTAGAATGCTTGATGTATTTTTTGAATATCTGCTAGAAGCCCTTCTTTTGCTAATTCTTTACTGCTTTTTTCCTTAGCAACCCATACCACCAGTACAAAACCCTACATAGTTCCTGTGTTTTATAGCAATTTCTATATAAAAGAATACTTTACTCTTTTTCTTTGCCCAGGGCTTTTTTTAAGATGTCTCTTTCTCTTATTAGCTCTTTTTTTAGATCAAATCTTTCTTTGTCATAAGGAGCCTTTGCCTGGAAATGCGTATGCTCCAGACATTTTTCCATCATATTTTCTTACTTAACATACTACCATCTATACCTAGATCTTTTGCTATTTTTGTACTTGCTTGACCTGTTTCTTTAACCAGCTTAACAGCTTCTAATTTGAATTCTGCTGTATATTCTCTTCTATTTGTCATATTTTGAAAAAACGTTTTATTTTACTCCAAAAACGTTTTAACTTTCTCTCTACTTTTTCTGGACTACTCCGAATCGGTTGACAAATTGGACGTTTGATAAGCATAATTTGGAGCTTCTTGTGTAATGACTATATCATGAGCGTGACTCTCTCTTAATCCTGATGCAGTAATAGTAACAAATTTACAATTTTTTTTCATCTCTTCTATATTCCTATTACCAGTATACCCCATTGCAGCTTGCAA
This sequence comes from Wolbachia endosymbiont of Rhagoletis cerasi, assembly GCF_018454475.1. Lineage (NCBI taxonomy): Bacteria > Pseudomonadati > Pseudomonadota > Alphaproteobacteria > Rickettsiales > Anaplasmataceae > Wolbachia > Wolbachia endosymbiont of Rhagoletis cerasi. Next base: position 258,927 of record NZ_JADCNC010000009.1, read on the forward strand.
TCCGCCAATCAATTGATGGATTACTCCTGAAGCTGGACCTTTGAATGGAACTCTTCCTTCCACTCCTTGTGGAACTAATTTGAGTTTTGAATCTTTATCTTGAAAATAACGGCTAGCTGAACCTCGTTTCATTGCACTAATAGATCCCATTCCTCGATAGCCTTTATATGCTCTGCCCTTATACATAATAATCTCACCTGGGCTTTCGTCAGTGCCAGCAAAAATCGAACCAATCATCACAGAGTCAGCACCAGCTGCAATAGCTTTTGCAACATCTCCTGAGTATTTTACCCCACCATCAGCAATTAGTCTGACGTTTCTTGCTCTACACGCCTCTGCAACATTCTTGATTGCAGAGAATTGTGGCACACCAACACCTGTAACTATTCTGGTTGTACAGATTGATCCTGGTCCTATTCCAACCTTCACTGCATCAACACCCGCATCAATCAACGCTTCAGCAGCCTCCTTTGTTGCAATGTTTCCGCCAATTAATTGCGTATTAGGATACATCTTTTTTATTTCCCTAATGGTATTGATAACGTTTTCGGAATGACCGTGAGCAGTATCCACAACAACTACATCAACTTCTTCTCCGATCAAAGCTTCACATCTGTCTATACCATCTTTTTTACCAGTGCCAATTGCAGCGGCAACTCTGAGACGCCCTTTACTGTCTTTACATGAATTTGGGTATCTATTGTATTTTTCAATGTCTTTAACCGTAATTAAACCTATACAACAAGAATTTTCATCTACGACCAAAAGCTTTTCTATTCTATTTTCATGCAACAATTTCATTGCTGAGGCACTATTCACTCCCTGCTCCCGCACTGTCACTAACTTATCTTTTGTCATCACTTCGGAAACTTTTACATTCATGTTCTGGTCTTCAATAAACCTCACATCTCGGTTAGTTAAAATTCCAACTAACTTGCGTTGATTGACTACAGGAATGCCAGAATAATTGTGCTCTCTCATTAATGAAATTGCTTCCGCAACTGTTTTATTCGGTGAAATCGTGATTGGATTATACACGATCCAACTTTCATATTTTTTCACCCTTCTTACTTCTAAAACTTGTTCATCTATTGATAAATTCTTATGTATGCAACCTATCCCTCCATGTTGGGCAATAGCTATTGCAAAGCCCGATTCAGTAACAGTATCCATTGCAGAGGATATGAGAGGGATATTTAGTTCTATATTATTTGTTAAATAAGTTTTTGTATCTGCATCGCAAGGCAATATATTAGAATAGGCTGGCAAAAGAAGTATATCGTCAAACGAATAACAAGCTTCCATTTTTTTCATAGGCTTTATTTAAAGCTTATACGCCAATTAATTAAATTGCAATAGGGCTTTTGCAAAATAAGCATTCTACATTATTTGCCAGCAAACAAAACTGCTCAATAGTTAAGTTTTCTGGACGTTCGTTTCCACTCAATTTAGCGTTTTCAAGGACAGTTTCAGTGTGGTTCGTTATATTTTGCAAGCTATTTCTCAGCATCTTTCTTCTTTGAGCAAAAACGGCACGTATTAATCTTGTTAAGGTTTCCAAATTTACTGCAAACTTTGGGGTAGGCAAAGGATTTACTGTAATTACTGAAGAATGTACTTTTGGCCTTGGAAAAAACTCTTTAGGTTCAATATCAAATTCCTTTTTTATATCACATAGTAACTGGCTTAGCACTGATAAGGAACCATAATCTTTAGAATTGGGTCTTGCCGTAATGCGATCTGCTACCTCTTTTTGAAACATTAATGTCAAGTTCGTAAAAAATTTTATATTATTTAACCACTTTAAAAATAACACTACCGAGATATTGTAAGGCAAGTTAGCAATAACTTTAACTGGGCGCTCTATCAGCTCTTCTTCTGTAACATGCAGTGCATCCGCTTCTATAATTCTATACTTTCCTTGATGCTCATTTAGCAGTTGGTCATGGTGTTTTACTAAATCTCTATCTTTTTCTATAGAAAGTAGAGACTTTGGATTATGCACCAATATTTCTCTTGTTAATGCACCATATCCAGGACCAATTTCAATGACATTAAAATTTTCCAGACTACCAGCTAAAGCGACGATTTTTTTTGTTATCTCACTCGATAAAATAAAATTTTGCCCTAGACTCTTTTTTGGCTTCAGTAAAAATTTTTTCATATTATTTTCATTATACAGTATTTTAAAAATTAGTTGACTAAAATTCATTGATAATTGTATATTATTAATGTGTTTAACGCCGGCTTAGCTCAATTGGTAGAGCAACTGACTTGTAATCAGTAGGTTGTCAGTTCAAGTCCGACAGCCGGCACTCTCGCCCATATAAGTAAAGTTGATGTCCTTTTTAATAGTAGCAAATTGGAAAATGAATGGAATGCGTTCTTCATTTGTTGACTTTATAGGCAAACTTAACAACAAGAGCAACGAAATTACCTCTAAGCTAGTGATTTGCCCTCCTTTTACGTCATTTCCAAGCAGTATAGAGTTGAACAATAATATTAATATAGGAGCACAGAATTGCCATCATAAAAAGTTCGGTTCTTACACAGGTGAAATTAGTGCAGAAATGTTAAAAGAACTAGGGTGTACTTACGTAATACTTGGGCATTCTGAAAGGGCTAATGAAAAAGATAGTGAAATAAAACTTAAGTCGGAAATAGCAATAGAATCAGGCTTACACCCAATTATCTGTGTGGGTGAAAATTCAGAAGATTATAAGAATGAAAAAACAAAAGAAGTAATAGAATATCAATGCAAAAACCGTTTGCCAACACACGGTGAATATACCGTAGCATATGAGCCAATATGGGCAATAGGCACAGGTCATGTGCCAAATAATGATGCAATTGCTAAGGTGATAGAGGTAATAAAATTGTGTACTAGTAAAAAACACATTATATATGGTGGTTCAGTCAGTTCAGAAAATATAGAAAATTTGCTCAGTATCTCAAATTTATCAGGAGTTTTAATTGGCAGTGCAAGCTTAGATTTCGATCACTTTTATAAAATTATACAACAAGTTGAAAAAAAGTTTTCTCTTATCAATTCTAAAATCAGCAACTAAGAATCCTATAACAAATGGCATCATTCCAGTGTCAAGCATATGTCTGTACGAGCATCTAGTATAGCTAAAGTAATCTAGAAAATTAACGATATTTTATTCCCCGGTGAACGCTCTATTTTGTTTTCCAACTCTAGTTCTAAAAGAGCCATTAGAGCTATGTTGGTAGAAAGTCCGCTTGCTAATATAAGTTCATCTATATCAACAGGTACAGAGTTAATATGATCAACTATAACAGATTTTGCCTGTTGTAATTTTTCTTGTTTTTGGTTAACAAAATGGTGCTCAACATCAAATAGGTTTTTTTGCTGCGGAGGTAAACTAAACCTAATACTCTCTATTATGTCATCAGCGGATTCGATAAGCTTAGCACCGTTTTTAATTAAATAATTACTACCACTACAGCGTGAATCTAAAGGGAAACCAGAAACTGCAAACACCTCTCTCCCTTGATTTAAAGCAAAATCTGCTGTTATTAGAGAGCCAGAACGTTTCGATGCTTCAATCACTGCAACACCCAGCGATAGACCAGATATAATTCGATTCCTCTGAGGAAAATACTGAGGCTTTGGTTTAGTAGCAAATGGAAGCTCAGTAACTATTAATCCGCCATTCTCGGTGATTTTTTTGTATAGATCAAAATTTTCTTTTGGGTACACCACATCAATTCCGCTTGCTGTAACAGCAATAGTAGGATGATTTTTGTATATTACACTGTTTGCTGCAGTATCGATTCCTTTTGCAAGTCCAGAAACAATAACAAAACCAGCTTCACTTAAATCAAGTGCCAACTTATTGGCAAAATTTCTTCCATTTATTGAAGAGTTACGCCCACCGATTATTGCAATTATCTCACGGCTTAATAATGATATATCACCAAGCGCAGTTATTACAGGAGGACAACTAGAGATATTTCTTAAAAGATCAGGGTAATCTGGGTCACATGCGGGTATAATTTTAGCTCCAATTCTTTCTGCATTATTGATTTCTTCTCGTGCATCTTGAATGCCATACACCTTATTATTAGCCACCCTATTGAGATATTTTAGCACCTCATCTAGCGATCCATATGTTCTTAGTATACTAAAAAACTTTATTGGTCCTATAGTTCTAGCCAAGCTTAACCATACTTCTAATTCTTTGTTGTTCAATTTATTTATCTTCATAAAAGACTTGAATTTCTTATCAATTTAGTGTACCCAAGATAATGCAAATATACAGTGTTTTATGACGCATTTTGTTACAGATAAATGCATAAAATGTAAATATACGGACTGTGTGGAAGTATGTCCCGTTGACTGCTTCTATGAAGGTAAAAACATGCTCGTGATTAACCCAGATGAATGTATTGATTGCGGAGTGTGCATACCTGAGTGTCCAGTAGATGCAATTGTAACTGATGATTCCATAAAAGATATTTTAGAACTAGATGAAGAGTTACTGAACAGTGAACAAAAAATCTTCAAATCATTTTACAACATAAACGTAGAATACTCACAAAAATGGCCAAATATCACAGCTAAGAAGCAACCTCTCTATACAGCAGAAGAGTATAAGGAAAAAAAGGATAAAACAACTTATTTTGACGAAAATTTAGAGTAATATTAACAAAGAAAAAGATCAGACTCCTTGCATAACCATATGAAAAACTAGCAACTCACTCTTTTTTGTCATTCCAACGCGTGACGCACAATCGTACGAACATTGTGCTACCAGGAGGGTGTCATCCCAGTGCTTGACACTGGGATCCAGAAAAGTTTGCTTGTGAGCAAGCAAACTAGCATAGAAAGTGGTTACAACGTTTTCGATAAGATTGCAGAAAGGCTGGATTCCAGTGTCTGGGCACTGGGATGACAGCTAGCCTGACAACCGTCATCCCGCTACGTGTTAGCGGGATCTATGCTAAGCTTACTATTACCCACAAATAAAAACATAGTATTGTATTTACTCAAATAATTTAATTTTATTAACCTGAAAGCTTATTGGATTAAAATTATTAAACTAAGAGTTATAATTTTAGCAACTAAAAGCTGTAAATTGCACCATATAAACAATTATTTCAAGCAAAAGTTATGCCATTAAGAGCTATGCAACAAACATTTATATTTGTGGGTAATAGTAAGATGCTAAGAGATACCGCGAATGAATCGCGGTATGACGTAGGAAAACCTTTCTTGGGTTAGCTATAGATCACCTTAACAAAACAAACGTTCGTACAGTTGTGCATAGGATAGAGCTATAGAAAGCATTTTTTCTATTGAAGATAAGAGCATCTTTTATATATGCTATATAGTAAAACATAGAATGCCCATGATTCCAACTATAGCAATTTTAAGTGGTGGGTTTTCTTGTGAGAGAGAAGTATCGCTTATGAGTGGAAAAGCAGTAAAAAAGGCGCTTGATAGCCTTTCATATAATGCAATAGAAATAGATGTTGACAGCAACGTTGCTGAAAAGCTTAGAAAAATTAATCCTGAGCTTGCTTTTATTGCTCTGCATGGACCTTATGGTGAAGATGGCTGCATTCAAGGTTTACTGGAGATTTTAGGTATAAAATATACACACTCAGGAGTTATGGCTTCTGCTGTTGCTATGAATAAAGTGATGTCAAAGCATATATTTCGGTCCCTTAGTATCGACACTCCAAAAGGTTATGTAATTAGCCGAGAAGATCTACTAAAAAATAATATTAAAATCGATTATCCGTACGTCTTAAAACCAATTAATGAAGGTTCAAGTATTGGAGTGTACATAATTTTCTCGCACGAGGATTACTTAGAACTGAAAGATAATAGTTCTACTATAATGGAAAAGATGATCGTAGAAGAATACATACCGGGCATAGAGTTACATACTGCTGTATTGCTGGATGAAGCAATTGGCACTATAGAAGTACGACCAAAAAATAAATTCTATGATTATGAAGCAAAGTATACAGATGGATTTGCAGAACATATATTTCCTGCTGAAATTCCTAACAATATATATAAAATGACCTTGGAACACGCACTGAAAGTTCATCAATTTTTAGGATGCAAAACTATTTCCCGCTCAGATTTCCGTTATAATCCCAAAAATAACACTTTAAAAATGCTTGAGATTAATACACATCCTGGCTTTACTGAGTTATCGTTAGTGCCAGAAATTGCAAAATTGGCAAAAGGAATCAATTTTAATGAATTAGTTAAAATTATTATTGAAGATAGTTTGCAGCACAAAAATATTAGGGATTTAAGTCATGTTGAGCAGTATTACTAGAAGCCAAAGGAGTTTTTTGCGTAAGTGTGCCTTGGTTATTATCACAGCACTTTTTCTTACGCTAATACTTTACAGCTCACTTGATAAAATAATAAATCGATTTAATTACTACTTTACTTGGTATAATGACTGCCTATCTAGTTTATTACTCAGTAGTGGATTTTCAATCGACGAAGTAGTCGTGAGCGGCAATAAATTTACAAACAAAAAGGATATTCTAAGTTTGACAGATAGAACGCAACCTATCCTGTATATGTCACTTTCAAAACTTGCCGGTAACATACAATCCGTAAGCAGATGGATAAAACACGTAAGAGTTCACAGAATTTTGCCCAATACTCTACACATTAATATAGATGAGCATAAACCGTTTGCTCTCTGGAAAGATAATAACAAAACTTCGGTAATTGATTTCGAAGGTAAAGTGATCGTAGATGACTATTTAATAGATGATCTTGTTGTAATTACAGGACAAAACTCGTTATCAAACCTAGAATTTGTTAGAGATGTGTTGGAGAGTAAAACTCAATTAAGAGACCACATTTCTTCTTTTGCTTATATAGGGAATAGAAGATGGAATATCATACTTGATAACGATTCCACAGTAAAACTGCCTGAAGATAACCCTTATAGTGCATGGGACTATTTAAACCACTTGCAAAATACAACTGATTTTACTTTCAGCAATTGGAGTATAATTGATATGCGTATTACTGATAAAATCTTTGTGAAGAGGTGATCTGCTGTCATCCAAGCAGCGGGATACTTAACCGTCATACCGCGATTCATTCGCGGTATTCAGCCGTTAACAAGCAGCGGAATGACAGCAATCCTACGTCATACCGCGATTCATTCGCGGTATCTCAGCCGCTAACAAGAGATCCCGCTAACACGTAGCGGGATGACGGTTGTCGTTTAGCTATAAATATTTAAGAAATTTACCAAACGAAAAAAAAGGCAAAAGAAGCCCCGTGGTTGGCTAATTACTTACATTATACTTTCAAGTATGGCGTTTTTTTATTCTAAACGCTTAATAACCGCGATTTAGCTGCTTTTTAATGCAACTAACCTTTAGTCATAAATGTTTAAGAAATTTACTAAACAGAAAAAAAGGCAAAAGAAACCCTAGGGTAGCTAGTTATTCACTATCCATTTTTTAAGTTGGCGTTTTTTTATGTTTTAAATGCTTTATAAGCGCATTTTAGCTTATATTAGGTAAAAACCTAGAAATTTTATAAAGACATAAGGTGCACATAGTGCAAAAAATTAAACATGAGACGCCAGATACGTGAGTTTTTTTGTCATTTAATCTGTACAGAGAAGATAAATAAATAGCTTCAGTTTCATGATAAGGGGGCTGGCGAGGTTTGTCAAGGAATTTTTATGCAAGAGATCTATTGAAATGCCCCTGTAAAATTATACTATTAATTAGTGCACTATAAATTTAAAATTATAGATATGTTAAGCAGATTGGTAATTTTGCTATTAGTTTTTATACTTCCTTTTTCTTCATACTCATACCAGTTTAGAACCAAAGCAAAGCAAGCAGTAGTCTTAGATTTAGCTTCAGACTCATTCATTTTTGACCATAATTCCGATGAAAAAATGGCCCCATCTTCAATGAGCAAGCTAATGACTTTATATATAGCCTTCGATTATCTAAAAGCTGGAATAATACACATGGAGGATAAATTTCGAGTAAGTAGAAAAGCGTGGGAAAGGAGAGGCTCTTCTATGTTTTTGAAAGAAGGTCAATCCGTTACGGTGAGGGAATTACTTGAAGGAATTACAATAGTCTCAGGCAATGATGCCTGCATAACACTAGCCGAGGGCATTGCAGGATCAGAAGAGAATTTTGTGGCTGAAATGAATGAAGTTGCACAAAATTTGAATCTGAATGACAGTCATTTTGTCAACTCAAGCGGGTGGCCAGATAAAGATCATTTTATGAACGCAAAAGACTTGGTAATGCTGGCAAAAAGGATTTTCACCGATTTTCCTGAATATTATGATTTATTTTCTGAACAATATTTGACATATAATGAAATTGTACAAAAGAATAAAAATCTTCTACTTTTTCACGACATTGGGGTTGACGGTTTAAAAACCGGTTATACAAATGCTGGTGGTTACGGCATTGTAGCATCTGCAAAACGAAATGATAGGAGAATTTTTGCTGTCGTAAATGGCTTAAACACTGAGAAAGAGCGAATAGAAGAAGCAAAAAGACTGATACAATACTCCTTAAATCATTTTAACACCAAGAAAATATTCGCTAAGGATAGCGTAGTTGAGGAAGTAAATGTTCTCTATGGAAAAGATAAAAAAGTGCCTATTACAGTTGCAAACGATGTTACCATAACTTACAACCGCAAATTGCATGACCAAATTAAGGTGCGTATTGAATATAAAGATATGATACCTGCACCCATTAAAAAAGGTCAAGAAGTGGGCAAAGTTTTTGTAGAAATACCAGGTATTGAGCAACAAACTACACCACTTTATGCAGCAAATGACGTGCAGGAATTGAATTTCGTAGAAAAGTTTTTTAGGATGTTGTTTTAAGTTTGATATTAAAGCAATTCCGAAAGAGAGATCTATTGCACTTTAGTGTAGTTTTAACTAACAATTTCTGTTACAATACAAGATTGAAATGTTACGAAAATGTGCTGGTTGTATTTGTTGCTGTCTAGTATCCTAGAGATACTGTGGGCTGTAACGCTAAAGTTTAGTAACAGTTTTACTAAAGTTGTGCCTTCGATTGCAACATTGGTAATTATGATCATTAGCATTTATTTTTTATCTCTTGCAGCATGCTTTCTACCTATTAGAGTATGCTATGCAGTTTCCTCTGGAATATGCACAATTGGAATAACTATAATTGGTGCAACCACTTTCACAGAGAATATTAATTTATCTCAAGTTTTATGTATCGTTTTAATTGTAATAGGAAGCATAGGGCTAAAGCTCTCTATTTAAACCTAAAAATTTATGCATGAATTGGATATATTTACTCTTATCGTCACTAATTGAAGTGTTCTGGGTCATAACACTTAAGCATAGTTATGGATTTACTCATCTCGTACCATCAATAATTAGCATACTCTCCATGGCTCTTAGTACATATTTACTTTCGCTCGCTACACGTTCTATACCTATCGGAGTATGCTATGCAATTTGGACTGGAGTGGGCGCTATAGGAGCTTCGATACTTGGAGTTTACCTATTTGATGAACCAGTTAATTTATTCGAAGTAATATGCTTTATTTTAGTTACATTCGGGATTATAGGATTAAAATTGTTTGATACTGCAAAACAAACTGTTGATAAAATGGAATAAAAGATCCCACTGGGATGAAAGAAGCAGATACTCCATATTGTCATGCAAATTGGAATCCAGACTTTTTTCTATATAGCATGGTGAAGACGGGAAACCGTAACCGTTCACACAATGGCGTCAACTTAAGGAAAAATGTCAGAGATTGTGTATAAAATTTCTCTCCAAATTTTTTATCATTAAATTATCCAAAGAGTGCAAGGGACAGCACTTTTGTTTCTGTTTTATTTCAACAAAGAAGTCTAAAATGTGTCCTTTTTAGGTGAAATATGCAAAAAGGAAAAAACCTTATTCTACAAATTAAAAATATAATATACTCGAAAACTTTTCAGAAAATCCATTGTGTTGAGTTTTACACGAACAAGAAAACTTCCTTTTTCGACAGTATTTTCTATGATTTTAAAGTTAGTTAAAAAAAGTTTGGGAATAGAATGTGAACTTATGGAGCCATTGACATGTACCCTCAAAGCAAGCTTTTTCTAAAGCAAGGTATAAGATTTGCCATACAGGCTTTCAAGAATTTAAGCATCCAAACAGCCTATCAGGATGAACCTGAGTTGGAGAGGCTATAGACTTATTGCAGCAGATGGTTCTGGTATGAGATTACCCAGCTCTGGGAAAATTGTATCCGAGTTTGAACCAAATGGAACAACAGGCACCATTGGCAATTTGTTTGTTGATTTGTGTACTTTGCTGATTTGTAGTGCTCGTCTTGCAGCTTGGAATATAGGTGAACAAACGTTGGCGGCAGAGCAATTACCCGAAGTTATCACTCAAATGCGTTTATTAAATCAAGAGAAATTATTATTTATCTATGATCGTCTTCAGTAAAATTCATTCAGCAGCATTATGATTTGGAAGTAGACTTTATTTTTCGCTTGCAAAAAAGAAATTATAATAAGCTATGGGAACGCTGGCGAATTAGATTTTGATTTTATATTAGAAAATGAAAAGCTAAAAAATAAAATGAAAGGACAGAAAGTAAGAGTTATAGTGCTGACATTAGCCAACTGAGAAACAGAGTTTTTGACCGAGACTTTGGAGCAAAGCTTATGTGTTAAGGTGGCACATAGAGGAGTGCTATAAACGACTCAAAGTAGGAGCAGAGTTAGAGAATTTTTCTGGAGAGGCTGTATTACAAGAATTTTGGGCAAACTTGGTCATGTGCAATATATTATCGCTTCATATATGTGATGCACAAGGGCCTTGGAACCCAGATCAAATTACTGAGTATCGTTTAAATTTTTCAGTTTTATTTGGTGTAATGAGGCAGAAACTCTATCAGGTACTTATTGCGCCAAAAAACTTTCAAGCCCTTTTTAAGTATACGCGCTAAAGTTAAAATCCGACCGGGACAGCCGCAATAAAGTAGATAAGCCTAAACGCCATCATGTCTTTAGGAGAGTTTGCTAATGAAAGTTCTTAAGTTGACGCCATTGGCTGAACGGATACGATTTATTTCAGTGCATGAGCTGGTCCTTTTCGGATTTTAGCGCTGTGTACATAACTGCACGAACGTCTAGTTTAGGGGTAAGAAAAATTAGGGCCTGCAAATTAATCCAAACACATAAGTGTAGTGTTACCACCAAATGCTGTAGTGTTAACACTTACAACTTTTTCTGTAGAAAAACGCTGTAAATAATGAGGACCACCAGCTTTTGGCCCAGTGCCAGATAGTCCTCTACCACCAAATGGTTGTATCCCAACTGCTGCACCTATCTGGTTACGGTTGATGTAGACATTTCCAACTGATATTTTTTTACTTATAGTGTCAATTTGACTTTGTATACGACTCTGCAAAGAAAACGTAAGCCCATATCCAGTACTATTTATATCACTTATAACTTCATTTAATTGTGACTTGTTAAAACGTATGATATGTAAAATAGGACCAAATACTTCTTGCTTTAATTGCGAAATTTTTTGTATCTCATAAATATATGGAGGAAAGAAATAACCATTATGAGAATTTGTATCCATGGGTACTTTAAATAACAGATTTGAATCTTCATCCTCTGACATTTTTTGCGTATGTTGAGTTAGCATATCGATAGATGCTTTGTCAATTATTGGACCAATATCAGTACTAAGTTGTATTGGGTCACCAATCTTGAGTTCTTGCGCTGCACCGCATATCATTTTTATCTGCTTCTCTGCTATGTCCTCTTGAATAAACAGCACTCTAAGCGCAGAACAGCGTTGACCACTGCTACGAAACGCAGAAAGCAAAGCATCCATAGCCACTTGCTCTAAAAGAGCAGAGCTATCAACTATCATAGCATTGAGCCCTCCTGTTTCAGCAATAAGTGGCACGATAGGACCATCCCTATTTGCAAGCATTTTATTGATTATTTGAGCAGTTTGTGTTGAGCCAGTAAAAGCTACTCCGGCAATTCTATTGTCTGGAACTAATATTTTGCCTAAATATCCACCATCCCCAGGAATGAGGTGTAACACATTCTTTGGTATCCCAGCTTCATGTAGTATCTTAACAGCTTCGTAGGCAATAATCGGCGTTTGCTCTGCCGGTTTTGCCAGCACTGCATTACCTGCTGCAAGTGCAGCTGAAACCTGCCCAAGAAAAATAGCAAGTGGAAAATTCCATGGTGATATGCATAAGAAAACTCCCCTGCCTTCAAAAAAGATGAAGTTATCTTCACCTGTTGGACCTGGCAATTTTTTCCAGTCGCTCAGTTCATTCTTTGCTATCATTGCATAATAACGCAGAAAGTCGATTGCCTCTCTTACTTCTGCTATTGCATCGGATAAAATTTTTCCTGCTTCCACAATCAGAATGTAAATTAACTCTTTCATCCTTTCCTCAAGCAAATCTGCAGCTTTTTCAAGGCATTTAGCGCGCTCTTCTGCTGAAACATTCTGCCACTTAGCAAAAGCACTATGTGCTATTTCAAGAGCGTTTAAAGCTTGATCGCTTGTTGCACTTGACACTTCTCCAATTACATTTTCCAAATGTGCAGGATTCACTACTTCGATAAATTCAGCATTATCAAATAGTGCTTTTCCATCAATTATTGGTCCAACTTGCCACTTTTTTTCACTAAAACCCTTTATATCATCTGCAAATTGTGAGACTATCACAGAATCACTAATATCCATCCCCAAGGAATTTTTTCTTTCTGGTCCCAAAATATCTTGTGGTAATGGAATGCCTGGATGAGGTTCATAATTAAAATTTATAGCTTTTTCCAGTGGATCTGAAATTAACTCATCAATTTTAACGTTAGAATCATTTGTTTGATTAACAAATGAACTATTAGCTCCATTCTCAAGAAGGCATCTTATAAGATAAGGCAACAAGTCACTATGTTCCCCAACGGGTGCGTAGACACGACAGCTAACATTTGTTGCAAGCTCTGACATTGCATAATCATATAAGTCTTTTGCCATTCCATGTAAGCGTTGAAATTCAAATCCAGGGTGGTTTTTATCAGCAAGTTCCATGATAGAAGCAAAAGTATAGACGTTATGAGTTCCAAAGCATGGGTAAAAGCTGTTTGGTTTACTCAAAAGTTTCTGTGCGCACATGAGGTAAGATACGTCAGTATAGCTTTTTCTTGTAAATACTGAGTAATCATTTAATCCCAATTCTTGCGTACGCTTGATTTCTGAATCCCAATATGCACCTTTTACAAGCCTCACCATAATTTTGTGCTTTGATCGGATAGCAACATCTTCAACAAAGTCAAGAACAGATAAAGCGCGCTTTTGATATGCTTGTACAGCCAAGCCGAGCCCTTCCCACTCAGAAAGTGATTCATCAAGCCGTAATTGTTCAAACAAGATTAAGGAAATTTCAAGCCTTTCTGTTTCTTCTGCGTCTATGCATAGTGAAATGTTGTATTTTTTTGCCTCGCGGCAGAGCTCTAAAACCTTAGTGAATATCTCACCAGCAATTCGGCCAAATTGACCAAATTCATAACGTGGATGCAAAGCAGAAAGTTTGATTGAAATTCCATGGGATTTAAAACAATCATTTATTTCAGTGGATTCACCTATAGCTTTTATTGAATGCATATATGAATTAAAATACTCTTCTGCATCCTCAGCTGTGTGAGCAGCTTCACCGAGCATATCAAAAGAGTATAAAAACTTACTATTGTCATCTAGTTTTGCGTACCTTAAAGCTTCTTCTATGGTTTCTCCAACAACAAAATGATTACCAAGCATAGACATTGCTTGTTTTACTGCTTTGCGAATGATCGGTTCTCCTAAATTCTTAAGTAACTTAGAAATTGCGTAATAGAACTTCGAATCGCCTTCATTATCTCTCAATATACTGCTACCTATCATCAAGCTCCATGTGGAAGCATTAACAAACAACGAAGAAGAGTGCCCTAAATATTTATTCCATTCCTGATTGGCAATTTTATCTTTGATTATTTCGTCTATTGTATAATCATCTGGTATTCTAAGTAGCGATTCAGCAAGGCACATCAATGCTATTCCTTCATCATTGGAAAGCGAGTATTGCTGCATAAAGGAATCTACAATACTTAATTTATTGTGTTTGATTTTTTCAATAACTTGTTTTGCTATATTATAAATTCTATTTTTTGAATCAGCCGAAAGCTCTGTTTTTTCTACAAGATAACGTATATAACTCTTTTCATCAGTACGATAAAATCCTTGTAAACGTTTTCTGAGTTCATTAGGTTCTTGTATAGAGCTTATCATATATAATTATCTCCAAAAAATACTCTGACACCATATGTATAGTGAAATTATATCATAACTTTGCGCAGAGCAAATTGCTATTTACAAAGGGACCAGGGCTGGCTAAAAGAAGTCCATGCAATAACTTTAAAAGGATTGTGCAAGTATGTAGCTCAACACTCCGCCACACATCAAGTATTTAATCTCAGTTGCGGTTTGTACACAGCATTTGAGTTGAATTGATTGCTTTGAATTATCCTTTCTTTTGATGATGCATTCTAGATTTCTACCTGGCACTATTTCACCTTTTATGCTTATTACCTCGCTACCATCAAATATCTTTCTGGTTATTCCATTTTGAAATACAAGTGGAAGAACACCCATACCAACTAAGTTGGACCTATGTATACGCTCAAAGCTTTCTGCAATTACAACTTTAATCCCCAACAATAAAGTACCCTTTGCTGCCCAATCCCTACTTGAACCTGTGCCATATTCCTTTCCTGCCACAATGATGAGAGCTTCCTTGTAGCGCATTGCTGCATCGAAAATTGACATAATTTCTTGAGAAGGAATATATTTTGTATATCCACCTTCGGTGCTTACCATTTCATTTTTTATTCTAATGTTAGCAAAAGTCCCACGCATCATTACATTGTGGTTACCACGACGAGACCCATACGAATTAAAGTCCTGTGGCTCAATTCCAAGATTTTTTAAATATATACCTGCAGGACTACTTGAGGCAATATTTCCAGCAGGGGAAATGTGATCAGTGGTTATGCTATCGCCAAACATTGCCAATATTTGTGCACCTTTTATATCGATTTTATTATTTTTAGGTGATAAATTATCAAAATAAGGCGGATTTTGTATGTAAGTGCTGTTTGCATCCCAATTATAGATTTCACTTTTTTCACACTTTATCTTTCGCCAATGTTTATCACCAGAAAAAACATCCTTATACTTTTGTATGAACATCTCACGTGTTACCACATTTTTAACACAATCTTCGATTTCATTATTTGTTGGCCATATATCCTTGAGGTATACGTCACTTCCATTCTTATCTTTGCATATAGGATCTTTTGTCAAATCAATTTGCACAGTGCCTGCAAGTGCATATGCAACAATAAGTGGCGGAGATGCCAAGTAATTAGCTTTGACTAACGGATGAATTCTTCCTTCAAAGTTACGATTGCCAGATAAAACTGCAGCAACGGTTAAGTTTTTGTTTTTAATGCCATCTTCTATATCTTTATTGAGTGGACCAGAATTCCCAATGCAAGTTGTGCAACCATATCCAACTAAATTAAAACCCAAAGCATTCAGATCTACCTGCAACCCTGACTTTTCTAAATATTCTGTTACAACTTGTGACCCTGGAGCAAGAGAAGTTTTAACCCAAGGCTTTGATTTTAATCCAAGTTTAATTGCATTACGAGCTACAAGACCTGCAGCAATCATTACACTTGGATTAGAAGTATTAGTGCAGCTTGTTATTGCTGCAATAACTACACTTCCATCTTGGAGTTTATCGTTTTCCTTTGACTCATTAACTGAAAATGATTTAGAAAAAGACTCTGCCACTTGTGAAAGAAAAACTTTATCTTGTGGTCTTTTGGGGCCAGCCATTACTGGTTCCACGCTCGATAAATCAAGTTCTAGTGCGTCAAAAAATGCTAACTCATTATTGCCACGCCACAATCCTTGCTCTTTCGCATAAGCCTCAACTAACTTAATCAGCTTTTCTGGCCTTCCGGTTAAGCTTAAATAATCTAGCGTTTTCTGATCAATTGGAAAAAATCCACAAGTTGCGCCATACTCCGGGGCCATGTTTGCTATAGTGGCTCTATCTGCCAAAGATAAATAATCTAAACCATCACCATAAAATTCTACAAACTTGTTAACAACGCCTTTTGTTCTTAGGATATTGGTAACCGTCAGCACTAAATCAGTCGCAGTTACTCCTTCTGGCAGTCTGCCAGTTAATTTAAATCCAACTACTTCTGGAATTACCATACTAATTGGTTGACCAAGCATCACAGACTCGGCTTCTATGCCTCCAACACCCCAACCAAGGACTGATAATCCGTTAACCATTGTAGTATGGCTGTCAGTACCAACTAAAGTGTCAGGATATATGACTCCATCATTATTACACACAACTTGCGCTAAATATTCAAGGTTTACTTGGTGGCAAATCCCTGTGCCAGGCGGCACTACTCTAAAATTTGTGAAGGACGATTCCCCCCACTTTAAAAATTGATATCTCTCCAAATTTCTTTTTACTTCTAGCTCAACATTCTTACTGAATGCGGAAACACTTCCATAACTATCTACTTGAACAGAATGGTCGATCACAAGATCAACGGGCACAGATGGATTTATGCTGCTTGGATCACCTCCATTTTTCTTGACATAACTCCGCATTGAAGCTAAATCAACAACAGCAGGAACCCCTGTAAAATCTTGCATCAACACCCTTGCTGGTTTATAGCTAATTTCGTGATTAGTGTGTTTATTAACGCAGTCTGCTAGTACTCTTATGTCATCCAGCTTTACGTTTACTCCATCTTCATTACGCAATAAATTTTCAAGCAGCACCTTAAGTGAGCAGGGCAATTTAGTTACATCTGTCCCTAAAAATTCACTAGCACTACTTAGGCTAAAATAGTTGTATGACTTCCCGTCAATGTTTAAAGTCGTTTTTGCGTTTAAAGAATTGTTCATCCTATCACACTATATTAGTTAAAATTGGAATTACTACCGTTACTTTTTTGTTGTTGACCTTGCTGCTCATACATAGTTTCAAAATCTATCGGATCTAGCATCAGTGGGGGAAATCCACCACTACTTGTAACTCTTGCAATTATTTCTCTTGCAAAAGGAAAAAGAAAAGTAGGTCCGCCAATAAACAAAGCTTGTCTTACCTCTTCCTCACTCAACTCTTTTAAATTTTCTATTGAAAAAATGCCACAATATTTCGTCTCACAAATGAAAGCTACACCATCTTTTATGCCTTCATCTTTTACCGTTGCTTTGACTTCTATATGCAAAGTAATTTCATGAAAAGATTTTTCTTCATTCACTTCTTCTTTGTTTTTCGTCCCTTCTAATTTTGCTGAATTGATATTAACCATTACGTTAATATCTGGAGCTTTACTAGAAGAAAGGAATGGCGAATTCGGATTCTCAAATGATAGATCTTTAACATATTGACCGTGAATTCTCATTTTTTGTTGTGGCATTTCTTACGTCTCCTTTAATTAAGTTGAGATATTTAATACTTTCTTATATAATATATTCATTTACAAACGAATAGCAAACCTGATTATAAGTTGATATGAAAAACATATTTTCATTAATAATTAATAATGTTCGGATACTTTATATGCCAAGGAGTTGAGTTACTATGATAGAGCTTGTAATATATGCTTTATTAGCGGCGTTCATTTTTTCACGTTTGTATAATTCTTTAGGAAGATCAGCCAACCTCAACCTAAAAAAGCTAACTAATGTATTGGATGTAAGCCGAAGTAGAGAAGATGTAGTAGAAAACATTGAGGGTTACATTGATAGCAATGATGAAAATTCAATAAAAGTTACTTATAAGCAAATATTAAAAAAAAACAAAGATTTTTCTATTTCCCACTTTATAGAAGGTTCAAGCATAGCTTTTGAATTAATAATAAAATGTTTCAATCAAGGAAATTTGTCTCAGTTAAAACCACTTCTCGATAAAGACTTATATGATAATTTTGCAGAGAAGATTAAACATCGTAAAGAGGTGCACGAGTCTATAATTGTTTCTATCGTTTCACAAAAGATTTTAGAAATAAAGCTAGTAAAAAACGCAGTGTTTATTGCAGTATATTTCCTTTCAGAGCAAATTAACTTCGTTAAGAACAATGAAGGAGATATAATATCAGGTAGTACATCCACTATTAATAAAGTTGAGGATGTATGGCAATTCAAAAAAAATGTTAATTCATCAGACCCAAGCTGGTTGCTTGTTTCTATTCACTATAAAAAGACAAGTAACGATAAGACAAATGATAAGTAAGATGAGTTTTATTTGAAATGGAAAGCAAGCTACGCGAAATAGTACTTGACACTGAAACGACAGGTCTTGACACTGAATCTGGTCATCGAATTATTGAAATAGGGTGTGTGGAATTAATTAACCGCATTCCAACAGGTAAAGTATTCCATCGGTACCTTAACCCAGAAAGAGATATACCTTATCACTCGTTTAAGATTCACGGTATTAGTGAAGAATTTTTAGAAGATAAACCATTATTTTCAGATGTTGCACTTGAATTTCTTGACTTTATATCTAATGATATTTTGGTAATTCACAACGCTGAATTCGATGTTAAGTTCCTTAACATGGAGTTAAGCAAGCTGAATGCTAGGTTAATTTCCTCAGACAGAGTGCTAGATACATTACCTCTTGCGAGGAAAAAATTCGCAGGATCACCTGCTTCTTTGAATGCATTATGTAAGCGTTTTGATATATCGCTAGAGAATAGAGAATTGCACGGAGCACTAGTTGATGCTCAATTGCTTGCAAAGGTATATGTTGAACTTACAGGAGGGTTACAAACCTTTCTGTTTGATAATGAATGCAATCAGGACAGTAACTCCACATTCGTTCAGCATAAAGTACGTAATCTAACTCCCAGAGAACATTTACCAAATAGTGAAGAAATTGATGAACATAAGAAACTGTTAGACAAAATTAACAATACACTTTGGAATAAATATATTGAATAGGTTAACCAATAAAGATACAATTCAATTTTACTGAGAGCATTCTAATGGTAAGGTTTATAAGATTATTATCTAATGTGCTAGCAGCATTAGCAGTTGTTTTTTTAGGTTATTGTTATTTCACTAAAAAAGGCATATTTGCCCCAGCAGCGATTCACAACGCAGAAGTTAAGATAGGCGGAGATTTTTCTTTAATTAATCAGGACGGACAGATCTTGCGCAGTAGTGATTTTAAAGATAAATACATGATGATTTTCTTTGGGTTTTCCTCATGCAAAAGAATTTGCCCTATGAACCTTGGAATAATTTCAGAAACACTTGCAAAGTTAGATGAGAAAACTAACAACAAGCTACAAACATTCTTCATCACAGTCGATCCTGAGCGCGATAGCACGGAAAGACTTAAAGAATTTCAGCAGCAATTTGACCACAGAATACAAATGTTAACTGGTGAAAGAGAAAAAATAGACGAAGTAATTGCAAAGTATAAAGTATATGCTAGCAAAGTTGGTGGAGAAGAAGAAATCAACCATTCTTCAATAATGTACCTTATTGGCCCTGGAGGAAAATATGTTACACACTTTGCAGCTGATTTAAATTCAGACGAAAGTCAATCTGATAAGATTTTGGCTGAGATAAGAAAATACGTAAACTGAATTATAGATTTTTCTGTTAATTAGTCGAGCATGCAACTGCATGAGCATTATGATTTGAGAGCAATCTCCATGGGAAGACACACACAACTGTACGAACGTTGTAGTTTGGGAGCAATTCCCACCAGTGGGGTGTCATCCCAGTGCCCAGACACTGGGATCCAGCTTCTATGCAACTTAATTAAAAACGTTTGTTTTAGCGTAAGACAACTACCTTTAGCTCATCAGCTCAGTTATAAGCAAAATTTCTGGATTCCAGTGGGCTTTGTTGCATCGCTACTTATGAAAGGCTAACTATAGTTAGGATTATAAGTAACCTATTGAAAATCTTGTTTTTTTGCAATCAATCTGATCAAATTTAAGAATAGTAATTTATTATTTACATTAATAAATTTAATTCTATTGAAAATAGCTAAAGCATTGAAATTCTTGAATTTTAGCCGGATTAGTGAGTGGTAGTGAAATTTCTTTTACTCAAATTTAGGTATTCACTGACCGTTCTTGTTATAAATACCAGAATAATAAGCTACTGATATTCTCCATCTTTTTTATCTTTAATCCATCATAGCTAGCGATGCAACAAAGCCATTCCAGTGTCAAGCACTGGAATGACATCATCTGTTGTGCAATTTACCTTCAAAAATGAATGTTCGTACAGTTATGGAAGACACATTGGAATGACACTATTTGCTGTCTTCAAAAATAAACATTCGTAAAGTTGTGCTTTTAATATGGGTTATCAGTTTAAAAATGTTGCTAATCAGCATATATGAATGTAATATTAATTAACATTCATAAACGAAGCAATACCATGGAAAATAGTTATAATGCCGATGCAATAAAAATCTTAAGGGGTCTTGATGCTGTAAGGAAACGTCCAGGTATGTACATTGGTGACACTGACGATGGATCTGGCTTGCACCACATGGTATATGAGGTTGTTGATAACGCAATAGATGAATCTTTAGCTGGATATTGTGATCAAATTGAAGTTAGCATAAATAAAGATGGTTCAGTATCTGTAACTGATAATGGTCGTGGCATTCCAACTGACATTCATGAAGAAGAAGGAATATCAGCAGCAGAGGTAATAATGACTCAACTCCATGCTGGTGGTAAATTTGACAGCAATACCTATAAAGTTTCTGGGGGATTACATGGTGTTGGAATCTCAGTTGTGAATGCATTATCAAGCTGGTTGGAATTAATTATTTGGCGCAATAAGAAAGAACACTTTATGCGTTTTGAAGATGGTGAGTCTATTGAACCTTTAAAGGTAGTCAACGAAAATACAAACAAAAGAGGAACTAAAGTCACGTTCATGCCATCAACAGAGACTTTTAATGGCATTAATTTCAGTTACTCAACGCTTGAAAGTCGTATAAGAGAATTAGCATTTTTAAATTCAAATATCGACATTACTTTACGTGATCTGCGCAATGAACCATATACAGAATCTCATTTCAATCAGAGCAATCAATCTAAAGACAATTTTGGTACAGCAAATTTTGTGCAGTATTTAGATAAGAATAAGACACATGTAACTAAAATTGCCAGTATGAAAGGAGATGCAGAAGATCTTGGCATCAGCTTGGAAATATCGATGGAATGGAATGATTCCTACTATGAGAATATGTTGTGTTTCACTAATAATATACGGCAACGAGATGGTGGTACGCATTTGGCAGGATTTAGATCTGCACTAACTAGATGTATCAATACCTATGCAACTAATGAAGGGTTTTTAAAGAAAGCAAAAGTAAATTTAACTGGAGAGGACGTTAGAGAAGGTTTAACTTGTGTTTTATCTCTTAAGATGCCTGATCCTAAGTTTTCTTCACAAACAAAAGATAAACTAGTTAGTTCTGAAGCACGTGCAGTTGTAGAAAGTATAGTTTCTGATAAATTGAGCACAATCCTTGAAACTGATCCCAAATTGGCAGCAAGCATAGTAGAAAGAGCAATCAGGTCAGCAAAAGGAAGAGAAGCTGCAAGAAAAGCGCGCGAGCTAGTTAAAAGCAAAAACAATATTGATATTGCAACTCTGCCAGGAAAGCTTGCTGATTGTCAGGAAAAAGCTCCTGAGTTATCGGAATTATTTATAGTAGAGGGTAATTCAGCAGGTGGTACTGCAAAGCAGGGGCGTAATCGTAAAACACAAGCAGTGCTTGCCTTAAGAGGAAAAATTCTAAACGTAGAACGTGTAAGTTTAGATCGTATTTTTTCATCTGCAGAAATAGGCTCTTTAATTACTGCAATTGGTGCTGGAATAGGGAGTGAACACTTCGATATTGAAAAAGCTAGATATCATAAAATTATCATCATGACAGATGCAGATGTTGATGGTTCACATATAAGAACTTTGATTCTAACTTTCTTTTTTAGACATATGCGTGAAGTTATTGAAAAAGGTTACTTATACATAGCACAGCCACCCCTCTATAAAGTTACAAAGAATGCCAAAGACACTTATATTAAAGATGACGAAACTTTTGAAGAGTATATAATAAACTCAGCAGTTAAAAGATTAACACTAAGTGGTACAGCTACAGAATTTAACAACTTGCGCCTTATTTTGAATAAATGCGTTAGCACTTCTAATATTAGCAAAAATTATGATAGAGAAATACCACAAAATCTCTTAGAGTCATTGCTAATTTTAAGTAAAAAGAATGCTCTATCATCGGCTGATGAGATATTAAAGTATTTGAAGTTAATGTACAGCGAATACACTTGGGAAGTGGAAATAAAAGATGAAGAAAAAGAAATTCATATCTCTAAATTGTTTCAAGGATTGGCAGACAAATATATATTTGCACTTAGTATGCTTGAAGGCAAAGATATGCAAAACATATTAAGTTTGCTTGATGGTATAAGTAATTTATTTAATGGTGATTCATTTTTAAAGTCACAAGAAACTGAAATAAGAATCACTTCTCCAAGTACGCTTGCAAAAATAATAATGGACTATGGTAAAAAGGGTTTAACTCTGCAGAGATTTAAAGGTCTTGGTGAAATGAATGCCAATCAGCTATGGGATACTACGTTAAATCCTGAGGCTAGAACTTTATTAAAGGTTGAAATAAAAGATTGTGAAGAAGCTGATTCCATATTTTCAATATTAATGGGTGATATAGTTGAACCACGCCGTGATTTTATTAATAGCAATGCACTTAATGTGCATGATGTTGATATTTGAACTTTTAGCAAAATGTACGAACGTTACGGGTTTAAGCAAAGACTGTGTCATTCAAGTAGCTGACACTGGTTCCTTTATAACGGTGTCATTCCAGTGCTTGACACTGGAATCCAGGTTGCTCACAAGCAAACTAGCATAGAAAGTGGTTACAACGTTTTCGATGAGATTGCAGAAAGGCTGGATTCCAGTGTCAAGCACTGGAATGAAAGCAGTCCTACGTCATGCCGCGATTCATTCGCGGTATCTCTAGATCCCGCTAACAAGCAGCGGGATGACGGTTGTCATGGTGTCATCCCACTACCTTCTCCTGTCATCCCAGTGCCTCCCTCCCCTGTCATCCAAGTAGCTTGACACTTGTATCTTTATGATGTGAGGCATTAGAGCTAAAATACCTCACAGGGAGGGTGAAGCTGATGCAACGCTAATGCCATTAAGGCCGAATCCCAGATTTTGCTTCCCTCCCATAGAGTTATAGCTCTTCTCATAATAATCCCAATAAGGTAAGAATGGATTTATGGTAGAGGGGTTTGTATGCCAGCAGCGTATAGTTACGACTTAAGGAAAAAAGCAATGGAAGCAATGGAAGCATTGGATGAAGGAGAAAGTAGAGCAACTGTTGCCAAGTGACCTTACCCAGAAAAAGTGGAGAGAAAGAAAGGAGTTTTTTCGGGTAAAATAAAATTTTGGAGGATTAGAAATGGCAAGAGAATATACGGCAGAATTCAAATTGGAAGCTGTTAAACTGGCAAATGAACAAAGAAAGGCAGGTCAAACAATTACAAAAATAGCAAAGGATTTAGGAATAAAGGGTGGTTTATTAGGAAAATGGATAAAGAAACACAACGAAAAAAAGTCGGCAGCAGATGCATTTCCAGGTAGAGGTAACATGGCTCCTTACGACAAAGAGAGGTTTGATTTACAAAGAGAGTTAGCAAGAGTAACAAGGGAAAGAGACATTTTAAAAAAAGCCCTGGCCAGTCAAAAAGAGTAAAATATTTTTTTATATAGTAACTGCTATAAAGTACAGGAATTATGTAGGATTTTCTGCTAGTGGCTACTATAAGTGGACCACAAGAAAAATAAGCAGTAGAGAATCAGCAAATAAAGAGCTACTCGCAGCTATTCAAAAAATATATCAAGTTTCTAAATGTAGATATGGAGCTCCTAAAATTCATGCTGAATTGAAGGCTTTGGGTAAAAGTTGCAACTTAAAAACAGTGCAAAGTATTATGCAGAAAAATGGTATTCAGGCTATATTGAGAAGAAAATTTAAAATTAAGAAACAACAAACGGACAGTAGCTCCCAATATATTAGACCAAAACTTTATTGTCGATCAACCAAATAAAGTATGGGATTACTTATATAAAAACCAAAGAAGGATGGCTATATTTGGCAACAATAATCGATCTATATTCACGCATGGTAGTTGGCTGGTCAATGAGCAGTTCAATAAATAAACAATTGGTTATGGACTCTTTATTAATGGCCGTTAACAAGCGTAAACCTGCCAAAAATCTACTATTACATAGTGATCAAGGTTCACAATATACTTCGCAAGGTTATCAATATCTCTTATCCATAAAAAACATAGATGAGTTATAAAGGTTGTTGTTACGACAATTCTGTTGTGGAAAGCTTCTTCAGTTCTCTAAAAAGGGAGTTACCAATAGACACCTCTCGGCACTCTAAACAGCATATCAAAACTGCTATATTTGAATATATAGAAATTTTTTATAACAAACAACGTCACTATTAACTATTGCATTCCTGAGCATTTTGATTCATCATTCTCTTTGTGAAAAACATTCCAAACTTTCTCTCCACTTTTTCTGGGTAAGGTCAGTCAAACCTCCATTTTTTTTATATCAATTTATTACTTTTTTTTCGGTTTGACACACTTTTTTGAACATTCCCAACGAAAAAAGAAAAACAAGGTTTAATTTTCTTTTTTATTTGCGATTTATCTATTAATTAACCGTGAAAGGTTACGTGTAATGCTTCTTCACATAATTATCAATAATTGCCTTAAATTCTTCAGAGACATTATCACCTTGTAAAGTTTTGAAATATTTGCCGTTTTTGTAGACTGCTGAAACAGGTTTTTCTCCATATCCAGGTAAGCTGATTCCCAAATTTGCGTGTTTGCTTTCTCCAGGACCATTTACTATGCATCCCATAACAGCAATGTTCATATGCTCTACACCTGGATTTTTTTTCTTCCACATCGGCATATGAGTTTTTATATAGCCATTCACCTCTTCAGTTAATATACGAAAACGATCGCTACTCGTGCGCCCACAACCAGGACATGAATTAACCTGAGGGTTAAAGTGTCGCAAGCCTATAGACTGCAATATTTCCTGACACACCACCACTTCATTAGTACGCGATTCACCAGGACGTTGAGTCAAAGAAGCCCGTATTGTATCTCCAATGCCATTTTGCAATAAATAAGTAAGCCCTGCTGCGGTATTTACCACACCTTTATTGCCCATACCAGCCTCAGTTAAACCCAAATGCAGCGCATAATTGGAAGATTTTGCAAGTGCCATATAAACTAAAATTAAATCTTGTACTTTGCTAACTTTACATGAAATGATTATTTTGTTTGAATTTAGACCAATTTCTTCAGCTTTTTTTGCACTATCAAGAGCAGACATTACAAGTGCTTTGCGCAGTATAACATCAGAAGGCCTTGAATTACTAAGCGAAGAGTTTTCATCCATCAATTTTTGCAAAAGGTATTTATCAAGACTACCCCAATTTACCCCAATTCTAACCGGAAGATCGTGCATTATTGCATACTCTATCACCCTTTCAAACTTCTCATCACGTTTGTCGCCAAAGCCTATATTGCCTGGATTGATTCTAATTTTACCCAGCATTTTGATGTTGTCTGGATAATCTTGAACTAATTTATCTAGCTCATATTGACCGCAGCCTACCAATATTTTACCGTCAAAACCTTCTTTATTTATCTCTTCTACTATATAAGGTATTGCTCTTGCTACCTCCTCTGAGTTCAAGGCAATTCGCACCAATTCTGAACCTGTACGCGCTAGTTCTGTTATCTCTTTTGCATAATGTTTTGCGCTACTTTTTATATTATCAGCATCTATATGCACGCCAAGCGCCATAGATTGTACAACTACAGGATTATTTCCGCCTATCTTTACTTTTCCAACTTCTACAACATGAGTTTTGTGCCTGGAAATCTGCGATAATTCATATGTATTATCATTCAATATCAGGTCTTTATCTAGCATATTATTAATGGCCAATATTGTGATACTATTTTACTGTGTCAGCTACACTGCCAAATGAACTTGAACCATTCAAACTATAAGCATCTACGTTATCCAAATTAGCAATAGAATCATGTGAGCACGTTCTTCTTGATGGAGTTTCTTTTATAGTGACATTTATAGGAGAAACTTTCTTTTCTCGTGTTGAAGTAACTTTCTTCTCTTCTTGTTGTTCACTTTCATGCTGCTTATTTTCATACTGGAAAACTGACTCTTGATCTATAAATACAGCACCCCTTAAACGTGCGATATTAATACCATGCTGATTTATCATAGTGCTCTCTTCATCGTCGACTATGCAAGCTTCCATGTCATTTGGCTCATTATCAAGACTAGCAATTTTTTTCTCTTTTAATTTTTTGATTAGATCTTCTTTATTTATAGCTCGATCTTGTAATTTTTTTTTCTTGAGCAATTCCCTACGCTTCTCATACAGTTTATATGACTCAGCAAAATCCTCATCTGTATGAAAGTTTGCACCACCAGGGTTACCAGGAGGTATGTATCTCTTACTGAGCTTAGATTTAGCTTCAGCACTATGCACAGTAAAAAAGCTAGAAACCAAAAACATTAATATAAATAAAATTTTAGAAAAAACCCTAAGCATATGGTGCTATAGTAAATATCGTGTTTTAAAAGATAGCAATTAACAAACTTTAAGTAAACCAGAATCTTTACTAACTTTACAATACAAATATTTTTCTAAAAAGTGATATGTTTGCTATCAAAAAAACCTACGCAGACTAAGAGAAGAGTAAGGTGTTACAAGTTGCGTAACACCTTTTCAAGAAAAGTGTTATGCAGCTATATGTTTGCAACTTTTAAGTTATTCTGTAGTTTTTCAGTACCATCGGTAGTATCTACATTACTAAGTTTTGCGTCTGGCGTATCTTTAGATAAGTCGTTTTTCTTCTCTTTATCAAGCTTAACTCCCTGATAGATACAGAATGCAACAAAACTAGTTATTGCTATTGCGGCAACAGCACTGACTATGATACAAATTGCCATTATTTTTTGTTGATCTGCTACTGCCTCTGCAAGTGTTTCCACTTTTTCTTGCAGGCCGTTTAAGTGCTCTTGCATAGCTTGAAACTGCTTAGTACCAATCTTGTCTTCTAGTGCACTAAAAACTTTTTCAAACTGCTCAACATCTATCTTTTGAGCTTCTTGCCATTCTTTTAATGCACTAAATACCTCTTCAAACTGTTTAGCATCTATCTTTTGAGCTTCTTGCCATTCTTTTAATGCACCAAAAACTTTTTCAAACTGCTCAGCATCAATTTGTTGACTTTCCTGCAATGCTGTTATATCTGACTCATCAAAGCCAAGTACCCATTTAGTTATACCCATTTTTAACCCCCTAGTTAATTAATATATTATAATTTTACATTCCAAATGTTTAAATTATTATTAAATCAATTGTCATTATGTATTGATCTTTTAATAATTTCGTTTGACTTGCTTTTTGAAAGTGCGAAAACTTAAATTAAGGTACTTACGAAATACATGAAGAAAAATGCTTATTGTATTTTTGTAACCATTCACACTTAATTCTGCAATTCTTTGATCTCACTCATGGAGAGGCCAGTAAACTTAACAATAGTGTTGACATCAACATTATTAGCTAGCATTGCTTTTATGACTTCAATTTTTCCTTTCCGTACACCTTTCTCTTCAGCAAGATCAAGTCTGTATTCAAGGATGGCTTCTTCTTTCTGTAGATCCATCACTCTTTCTTCATAAGCTAGGAGATCTTTTTCACTCCAGTGAAACTTGTCTAATTCATCGTATGCTAGCTTTATTATTGGTGATTCCTCTGCAATTTTCTTTAGATCTTCATCTGTCGTTTCTTCTGCATGCTTAAAAAAGAAGCACCACCTTTCTATTGTGCTTTCTAGTTCCTCCACTCTGCTTTTTGAAAATTTAGGTAATTCTATAAAGACAAATTGAAAATCTTTTAAGTAATGGCCGTTGGTTTTTATATCACGTATATTGTGAGTAGAAATATACTCAACCTCTTCAGGGAATAGCATACCATTGGAAATAGCAATGAAGAAAACCTTCTTTAAATTAATGTAATTTTTATCAGCCTGCCTTGAGTAAGCCTTAGCAGCATAGAGTTGTGCGCGCTTTTCAAAGCCCTTGTCGCGAGCGAGCTGCATCTCAATTATATATCTTGACCCACTAGAATCCCTGCAAAGAACATCAACTATACTTTGTCTATCAGAGGCAATTTCAGGGTCCATAATGGTGCTTAAGAATTCTACTTCTTGTATAGTATTGACTTCAGTACATCCTAAAATATCATTTAAAAAATGGATAAGAATATTCTTATTTTTTTCAGTACCAAAGATTTTCTTAAATGTTAAATCTAACTTTGGATCGAGAAATTTTGAAAAAGCCATAATAAGTACAGTTAGGAAACGTTAATAATTATACACTATTATTAACAATTATTCAATCATATTTTTAAGGAAGACAACTTTTAACTTTGTAAAAGATAGCCAAGAAAGTTGCATTTGCAGCAAATTTTAAGATACCCATCTATGGCCTAACTTAACGCGCATGAACGTTCTCAGAAGCCCTGTTATTCCACCAATATCTCTCTCTTTCCTGAATAATTTGGAGCACTGACAATACCTTCTTTTTCCATTCTTTCAACGATGTTTGCAGCTCTGTTATAGCCTATTCTAAGTTGTCGCTGAATGTAACTGGTTGAAACTTTTTGATCTCTTTGAATGATGGCCACTGCTTGGTTGTAAAGGTCGTTTTCTTCATCCTCTGTTTCACCTTCTGATTCCACAGAAGAATTTTCATCTTCCTTGGTAATTTCCTCCATGTAATTTGGCTCACCTTGCATTTTCAGATGATCAACTATATCTTGCACCTCATCATCGCTCACAAATGGGCCGTGAATTCGAATAATCTTACCACCAGAGGCCATATAAAGCATATCACCCATGCCGAGCAATTGTTCAGCCCCTTGTTCGCCAAGTATTGTACGGCTATCTATCTTAGAAGTAACAGCAAAACTGATTCTCGTTGGAAAGTTTGCTTTTATCACACCTGTTATCACATCCACGGATGGACGTTGTGTTGCCATTATGATATGTATTCCTGCAGCTCTGGCCATTTGCGCCAAACGCTGAATAGAGCACTCTATCTCTTTGCCGGCAACAAGCATCAAATCTGCCATTTCATCTACAATCACTACAATATATGAGAATGTTTCCATTTTAATCGGAAGCTTTTCAAACAAAGGTTTGCCTGTTGTTGAATTAAAGCCAATCTGCACAACACGCTCCAATTCTATTCCACCATTCATCGCTTCTGTGATTTTTTGATTATAGTTTATAACATTGCGTACATTCAAATACGACATCATGCGATAGCGGTTTTCCATTTCTTTCACTATCCACTTAAGAGCGACTACAGCCTTTTTTGGCTCTGTTACCACTGGCGTTATTAGATGCGGTATTGCATCATATATTGAAAGCTCAAGCATTTTTGGGTCGATCATTATCATCTTACATTCATCAGGACTTAATCGATAAACGAGTGAAAGAATCATAGTGTTAATCGCAACTGATTTACCAGACCCTGTGGTTCCAGCAACGAGCAAGTGGGGCATTTTAGTTAGATCTGCAATAACTGGTTTTCCACTTATTTCTTTGCCAAGCGCAATTGGGAGATTTAAGTTTGCATTTTGGTATTCTGGGGATTCAAGCAAATCACGCAGCATTACAATTTCCCGTTCCTTGTTCGGCAACTCTATTCCCATAGCATTTTGCCCACGAATTATTGAAATACGTGCAGAGAGTGCACTCATCGAACGTGCAATGTCATCTGCAAGGCCAATTACTCTTGCAGATTTCGTACCAGCTTGTGGTTCAAGTTTGTATAAAGTCACAACCGGCCCATAGCATACACTGATAATTTTTCCTTGCACGCCAAAATCACTCAGGACTTGTTCCAGCAGAGATAAATTTTTATTGCTCTCCATTTCATTCAGCTGTTTTCTCTGCAAAGACTCCTCTGCTTTGGAAAGTAAATGAATGCTTGGAAATTCGAACTCACTGAAAATTTCTTCGGTAGCTTTTTTCTGTCTTTCTTTTGGTTGTTGTTTAGTAGTGATTTTAGTTCTATGTTTTTCTTCTACTACTAATGGTGCAATTGAATACTTAGTAGTTTTATGTGATCTGAAGAATGGAACATTTACAAATAAGCAAGCTATTTTTTTACATAAGAAGAATAGAGAGTAAATTGCTCTCTTCCAACCAACAGATCCTACAAGACCTATTAATGTTACTATCACAAATACATAAAACGGGCAGTTATTAACGAGTGCATTCCCTATTATTCCACTGTGTCTGTACCTTGCTGTGATGCCTAGCGAAAGTTGTGGTAATATAGCACATACCCCTAAATTGATTAATATTAAATAGAGAATTTTCAGCAGTATTTTTGCTGGCCTGAAGATCAACAAGTAAACTATGGTTGTAGCTATTGTAACACTAGTTAATCCAAGAAATTGAACCAATATATCAGCTAAATATGAACCTACTATTCCACCTAAATTTGTCACTTCCTCATTTGTAGCCGTGTTTAAGGAAGGATCTTTATAGTTATAGCTAAAAACTGATATATATATATATATTAAAAGGGATAGATATATTGCTGATTTTAGATATTTTTTTAACATCTACCTAAAGTAGTAAGCTACTGTATATTTTACAAAGTGAATTGTTATTAGCAATATCATTATAGATAAATCTAATCCGTTGAACGGTGGTATATATCTTCTAATAATCTTTAGTGGTGGATATGTCAATTGGTTCAAGATGTGCATTATGCTACTGACAGTTTCATTATATATGTTCACCATATTAAGTTTAACCAGCCAGTTTAGGACAACCCAACATATTAGAATGAAGCTATAAAGATCAAGTAACGTATTGAGTAGATATATGATTGGATGCATACATATCTATTACACGAAAGTTATATAAAAGACAAGTATTTAGCCTTTTCAAACTCAAAATGTTGTTTTTGCTGAACCAAAAAAAACTTCATTTTTTGAGCTGCGCAAAGCCACCTAAAGTAGAGAATGGACAAGGAAGGAGGGGTGTATAATATATATTAATGTTGATATTTATTTCTTATAAATATCATCTCTATGTCCTATCTCTGTGATAGTTACTATATGATCTAATTGATTTACTCTGTAAATTACACGATAGTCACCAACTCTTAGCCTTCTACATCCTTTTAAGTTATGATGTAGTGGTTCACCAAAATTTATTGGGTCAACTGTAAGACGTTCTTTTATAGCCTTTTGAACTCTTAGCCTTATTATCTTTGGAAGGTTTGGTAAATCTTTTTCAACAACACTCTTTAGAGACTTAACCTTGTAACGCTCTAATCCCACTTAATATCTTCAAAATCAACTGTTTCTGCACCTTCAACATCACGCTCATCAGAAATTTTAGATACTAAAAAATCCTCCATTTCAAGCTCAACTGCTTCTCTAAATAGTTTTCCTGCTAATTCTTGAACGGGCTGTTTAGTAAATTCAGATAATTCAGCAAGATGCTTTAAAGTTTCTTCGCTAAGAGCTATGTTAATGCCTGAATTTGCCATATGTTTTACCAAAGTCCACTAATAATTATACAACATTTTTTTTAATTTTTCAATAAAGAAAGGAGTGGTGTATAAAAATATATTTAATGTTTCAGTAGGTCCAATATTGCCTGCTTGTAAATATTGTCCCTGTGTCCTATTGAAACAATAATTACTATACGTTTTACAGTATTTACACGGTAGACAATACGATAATCATCAGCAACTTTTATTCTTCTATGTTCCTTTAATCTCTTGCGTAGCAACACACCGTTACCAATAGGATCAGTCTCAAGATACTCTTTTATTGCATCTTTAATACTTGGCTTTACATCTTCCGGCAAGGAAGGCAAATTTCTTTTAAGAACATGCTTTAGATATTTAATGGTGTATTGCTTATTTCCAGATGTCTTCACTATCCTCTACTTCTTCTGCATCATCAGAATTTAACTCCCTAATAATTTTGGAAAATGCAATATCTTCCGCTTCAAGTTCGATTGCTTCCTTGACTAGCTTTTCTGTTAATTTTTGAACAGACTGCTTGGTGGCTCTAGCTAGTTCAACAAGATGCTGCGAAGTTTCTGGGTTGAAAGTTACACTAACTTTTGAATTTACCATAAGTTTTACCAAAGTCTACTACTATAGCTATTTTACAACATTTTTTTTAATTTTTCAATAAAGGAAGGAAGGAGGGCTGTATAAAAATATATTTAATGTTTATCAAGTAGCCTTCTCATAAATGGTGTCTCTATGTCCTGCTGTAGCAACAAATACCTTATGTTTTGCAATATTTACAGTATAAATAATTCGATAATCACTCACCCTTATTCTTCTATACCCTTTTAGCCTGCCACGTAATGGTTTACCAAATTTAATTGGATCAGTTGTAAGCCGCTCGTTTATCGCTTTTGTAATCCTTGATCTTATTGTTTTTGGAAGATTTAGAAAATCTCTTTCAGTAAAGTTTTTTGAGTAGACAATATCGTATTTCAGTTTATGTCCTCTCCCTTTCAGATAGTACTGTATTCCAGTCTACATCCTCACATTCCTTAATAGTTTTATATAACGCAATATCTTCTACTTCGCACTCGATTCCTTCGATGACTAACCTTTTTGCTAGTTCTTGAACGGATTCCTTGGTGATTTCAGCTAACTTAGTAAGGTTATGTGAAGTTTTTGGGTCAAAAGTTATACTAATTCCTGAATCTGTCATATGTTTTACCAAAGTCTACTAATAATTATACAACATTTTTCTGAATTTTTCAATAAAGGAAGTTGATGATATGTAAGAAAAATTTTGCCACCTGCGTTAATAAATAATTAAAGATTTAGCATATTTATCTACCCTCTATTCTATTACTTAAGTTAGACCACTTTTTTCTATTAATATTTTTTGTTTATAAAGATGAGCAGTTACTCATCACGCAGTTGATCTATGGATATAATACTACCGTTTGATAGTTTTTCAGTACATTTTTCACTTTTGTATTCTTTATCAGAGTCGATACTGATTTTGTCAAATATTAAAACATCTCCTGAAATTTTATCACGAAACTCACTAATAGCAAAAAACGGTATAGTAATTCGCTCTTGTTTTCCTTGAAAACTCAAACTGACGCTAAATTTATCCTCAGAAACTTTTAAATCATAGAATTGATGCTGTAATATAATAAGCATTTGAGTAGGGTATGACTTTTTCAAACGATCTGGCATGGTCACACCATTAAAATATGTGAAAAATAATATTTCTAAGTGAGGGATAAAACCATTACCTGATATAACATCTAAAGTCTTTTTGATAACTTGAAACTTAGCAGAATTAAGCAGTTTTTTGTAATCTGTTTGCTCCATATAACTTTCACATACGTAAATTTTGGGGGAACTTCTGTTACCCGGCGTTCCCTAAACCGTGCTTTAGTAATAAACCGGTTGTGCTAAATTAAGCAGCAACACGATATTCTTCAGCAGCAAAATTATCGTTTGCATTTAAATTATGAACTCTTAGCGGTGGTGTCTAACCGAGCAAAGCTACCATCTTTACTATGCATGTCGATCCTTAATCGCCCCCGTATAATTAAAAAACATGGTGGAGGCGCCGAGTACTGCCCTCGGGTCCAATACACCTATTACAAGGTAATTTTATTGCTATAGTACACAAAATGTACATAGCTATTATATAGCAACATTAAATAAATGTCAAGATATTATGACCTTAAGTTGATTTATTGCTAAAACAAAATTAATATTTCCAGTAAAAAATTCTGTGCTCTTAACCTGACACATATGGCTTTTTGAATACTCCCAATGAAAATATTTATA
The DNA here is from genome assembly GCF_018454475.1 of Wolbachia endosymbiont of Rhagoletis cerasi. Classification (NCBI taxonomy): domain Bacteria; kingdom Pseudomonadati; phylum Pseudomonadota; class Alphaproteobacteria; order Rickettsiales; family Anaplasmataceae; genus Wolbachia; species Wolbachia endosymbiont of Rhagoletis cerasi. Next base: position 293,133 of record NZ_JADCNC010000009.1, read on the forward strand.
AATAAATATTTACTCTTCTTTTTTATTATTTTTAGATTTTTCTTGATCAACCATTTCTCCACCGATCTCTTTTATTTTTAGTATCAACGACTCTGGTACATATATGTCAATTACTTCTTCTGCTGTCACAAATAGAGTCTGATAAGAGTGTGAATTTATTATCCAATTAGGCAATATGTCTTCTGCTTCTATTTTAGACTCTCCCTCTTTTTTGTCATATACTGTGTAGCAATATAAGTGCACAGCAAAAAATAATACATAAGAGAGCAATATTCCTTTAAGCACTCCGAGAAAGATTCCAGTAACTCTATCGATAAACCCCAATCTTATGGGCGATAATATGTACATTAGCCAGTTATTTATTATCATCAATATAATATTAAGTATAATAAATACAGAGATTGTAGAAAGTATGTTTAATGTAACTTTAGAATCAAAATATTTACTATAATTTAGAGTGAAAAAATCATAGTGATTAGCTGTCAGAAAAACTGATAAAAATAGAAACATTAGTGCGCATAGCTCTTTTATGAAGCCTCTAGTTACCGAGATTATTACACATAGAACAACAATGAAGATAATTAGACTATCGAAAAGCATATTTTATATCTATATGGTTTTCAAGATATAATAGTTATAAATAACGAGGTTGTAAAATTAATTGTATTTATGCTGCATCAGTTGATCTAAATACCTAGCGATCATGTCAATTTCTAAATTCAGATAATCATTTACTTTGTTGTACTGAAAAGTTGTATTTTCCCATGTGTAGGGAATTATATTTACTGTAAATTCCTGATTAATAACTGAGTTCACTGTGAGAGAAACCCCATCTAGTGTAACGGAGCCTTTTTTTGCAACAAATTTAATTAATTCTTGTGAGCACGATAGCTCGATTTCATGAGAATCTAAATTTCGCTCAATTGTTAAAATTTTTACTATCCCGTTAACATGACCCTGAACTAGGTGGCCATCGATCTTATCACTTAATCTCATTGCTTGTTCTAGGTTTATTTTTTCCCCTATTTTCCACGTATTTAAGTTAGAAACCTTCATAGTTTCTTGAGATGCTTGGACTGTAAATATATCGCTCATTATATCAACAACAGTTAAACACACACCAGAGCAAGCTATTGAATCTCCTTTATTTATAGAGGATAAATTTTGTGTCTTGATATGGAAAATTTGATCAGAGTTGGAGTGAGTGGTAGTATCAGTTATAGTCCCGATATCCGTGATAATTCCTTTAAACATATGGTGAAAATAAATAATTTTACCATGAAAGATCTCTTAGGACAACTTGTTTACATTTTGGGTAAGTTTAAATGCGAGAAGGAGATTTGTTCTGTTCAATAGATTCTATAGAATATTCAGAATATATAAAGCGAGCTAAATTCAAAATACACAGCGCGATTAATATTGGCAACCCTATGTTCAATGCTAACCCAATACTTTCCCTTTTTTCTGGTGGCACTAATCCTTTTAACATTGACACTTTTCCTAATGGAAAATGCCATAAGCAAAGTGTTGATGCAGATGCTACTATTATAAATAGACAAAAATAAGCCTTTTTTGAGGAAAATACAGTTTTTAACGGTGATTTGAGTGTAATGTTAGTAGGTGGTAGAGTTTTAGCTTCATTTGTTGCTGGTGAAAGATCTTTAATTGGTAAAGGGTTTGTAGATTTATGAGGAGTATTTTCATGTTGTGGAGAAGGTTGTTGTATATAAACACCTGAAACTAATTTAAGCAATTGCTCTTTTTTTCTATATACTTGTTTTTGTAAATATTCTTTACCTAAAAGTGAGTTACTAAGAGGTTGTGGCCTTTCGAGTATCTGTAATACTTCTGATATTTCGCCTGGCTCTAATATTGCATGTAATTGTTTATCTTGAAAGTAAACAATATTGAATACTGAGCTGAAAATATTGCAAAATGTTTCTGGATCTTGATTTTTGTATCCACTCATCACTTCAATAAATATTTTATCGAGTTTTTTCCCCCTGTGCTCAATTTGGTTATCTATCATAGCTACTCTAGCATCATTTCGTGCTTGTTTTATGGTAGATTGTTTTTCTTCTTCTGGTAGTTCTTGAGATTGCTTTTTCGATTTTTTTCTATTAGCTTTAAAATACTCTGTGTGCGAAGTAGTTTGACCTACATTCTGTTCTGCTTCTTGAGGTATTGGATTTTCTATACTACCCCCTGTCATCCGAGTAGCTTGACTACTTGGATCCATGTTTCTTTTTTCCTGGTCAAGCGCTGGAATGACACCAAATAGTATATTGTTGCTCTGTATAGAAAATTTTGGCAATTGTTGGGAAAAGAATTGTGACGTATTAAAAAGATTGGGCAGACAGAAAAAAGATCTAAACCAGAAAACGTTTTCATGCATTACAGCAACTGCTATCGAAGCGCGTGTAACTTGTTTTCCATTATTTGTTACATCGAAGCCAAATGAGCCTGTAACTGGTACGATTTGTCTATTTTGTGCATTTTTTTGGTTAGCTTCACTCTGTTCTTTTTTGTCTTCATTTTCAGTTTTTTCTGCATGTTGTAGCTTTTCATTTAGAAATAACTCGATTTGGTGCAAGTTGTCCAGGTTAATGTTTTCAACGTCTGTTTGTAGCGTTATCGTTGTGCCCTGCAGAAGGATTTGAGGCGGAGCATTATTTACGAATTCTTCTACAGTTTTATAACTGTTAGTTTTACAGTAGTTATTATATAGTTCACTGCTTTCTTTGGGCACTTTTATGTTTGCTGTAAAATTTTTTTCCCGGGAAAGGCAGATTTTGAAAAAATTAATTAAAGAGTTTATTCTAAATAGTCTTATATTAAAGGTGTCTTTATCTGTTGCTGTTAGCTCAAATGAAAATTCTTGTATATTACTTTCAATACTTCTCGAGCGAATAGTACTGATCTTAATTGTTTCGCTAGAAAATGCTTTACTTATGTTTCTGGATTTTTCCTTAAAGAGCTTAGGTAAATCCTCTATTTTATACTTATTCTTAGTTTCAGTATTACTGTTGTGCATAGTTGATACAGCAAATTCATCAACGCAAAGGTAAATAAAAAAGATTAATCAGTCAATAAATTAATAATCAGAATAGGGCAATTTTTCGGATTGTTGATGATATTTAAAATTTCACTATAATGAAAGTTTAAGCCAGCGTTTTTAAGATGAATAAAGAGTTATTAGATGACATACTTTCACTTGAAGATAAAGCAGTTTCCGAAATTGAGAATGCTTCTTTTTTGCAAGATTTAGAAAAAGTTAGACTATTATATTTGGGAAAAAAGGGTGTAGTTAGAGCGTATTTTGATAACTTAAAAAAGATAGAAAATGCAGAGAAAAAGCGTGATTTAGGCGCAGTTATTAACGCTTTACGTGATAAGATAGATCATCTTATCATGAATAGGGAAAATGTGCTAAAAACAGAAGAAGTTAACTTTAAATTGCAGAACGAGGCAGTTGATATTACGTTGCCTGTTAGACCAGAAAAAATGGGCAAGGTCCATCCACTCAGTAAGGTTATAAATGAAGTAAAGCTTATTTTTGCACATATGGGTTTTAAAGCAGTTGATGGCCCTGATATTGAAGATGAATTTCATGTATTTGATGCACTGAATACTCCAAGTCATCATCCTGCGCGAGAGGAGCAAGATACCTTCTACTTAAAGAATAAAATAAACGATAAAAGAATGGTACTGCGCACTCACACTTCATCTGTACAGATTAGAACCATGGAAAAAACAAAAAAATTCCCAATTAAAATAGTAGCCCCTGGTAGGGTATACAGAAATGACTTTGATGCAACTCATACTCCTATGTTTCACCAGATAGAAGGGTTATATGTCGATGAAAACGTCAATATGGGCCAGTTAAAATTTACTATTCATCACTTCCTTAATAAGTTTTTTGGAGATAAAGGGCTGAAGATACGTTTTCGTAATAGTTTTTTTCCTTTTACTGAACCCTCTGCGGAAGTGGACATAAGTTATAAAGGTAGTAAATGGATAGAAGTGCTTGGATGTGGTATGGTGCATCCAAATGTCTTTCAAAATGTTGGAATAGACCATACTAAATACAACGGTTTTGCGTTTGGCATTGGTATAGAAAGGCTTGCGATGCTAAAATATCAAATCAGCGACCTAAGAAGCTTTTACGATAACAAAATCAGTTGGCTTGATCATTATGGTTTTCATTTTTCATCTTTAAGATAAGTGATAAATAAAGCTCATACTTTTATCATACTTGCTGCCGGGCATGGCAGGCGGATGAATTCAGATTTGCCTAAGGTTCTGCACGAAATAGGCAATTTTTCCATGCTTCAGCATGTCATTTACAATGCAAAACAGTTAAATCCTGAAAATATTGCTGTTGTAGTTGATCAGCCTTTAATTGAAAGACTAAAGTGCTTTGAGGATATACAGTTAATTACACAAGAATCAACACTCGGCACGGGAGATGCAGTCAAAACTGCGATGAGAAACCTGAAAGAATTGCCAGATTCGAACATAGTTGTTGTGCAGTATGGAGATACTCCGCTCATAAAAAGCAGCACAATAACTAAAATGGTTAGTTATTTAGAAGGCAAGACTCTAGTTTGCCTAGGTTTTAGGGCAAGCAATAAAGAATATGGTAGGTTAATCATTGAGAATGGTTCCTTAAGAGAAATCGTAGAAGCAAAGAGTGATAAAAATAATCATGAAGAGTTTCTTGCCAATGCTGGAATAATGGTTGCATGTGCAAAGAATTTACGTGAATTGGTGGAGAAAATAGAGTGCAATAGCTCAACTCATGAATATTACTTGACCGATATAGTTTCCATTGCAGTGAAGAGTAATTTAAATGTCGGTTACGTTATTACGGGTGGAGAAGAAGCAACGGGAATAAATAACAGAAATGACCTTATAAAAGCTGAATTTTACTTTCAAGAAAATAAAAGAAAAATTTTTACCGACGCCGGAGTAACGCTTGTTGCGCCGGAAACTGTTTTCTTTTCTCTTGATACGCAAATTGCCAGAGATTCAGTTATTTACCCATATGTTTTTTTCGGCCCTGGAGTACAAATAGAGTCTAGTGCAAGAATACTGTCATTTTCGCATTTGGAGAACTGCTTAATTAAAGGTGGTGCTGAGGTCGGTCCATTTACCAGAATACGCGGAAACACAACAATTGGTAATAAGGCAAAAATAGGAAATTTTGTGGAAGTGAAAACAAGTGAAGTTGGTCAAAACACTAGAATAAAACACTTAAGTTATATAGGAAATGCTAAAGTAGGGCAGGAGAGTAATATAGGAGCAGGCACTATTGTTTGTAATTATGATGGGAAAAATAAACATGAAACGAATATAGGGAGCAATTGCTTTGTTGGCGCCAATAGCTCACTAATTGCGCCGCTTAATATTCATGATGAATCTGTAATTGCAGCAGGTAGTGTTATAGTTGAGGATGTACCAGAAAAAAGCCTTGCAATAGCAAGAGAAAAGCAAGTAACTAAGAGAATAAAGTAGTCTAATTTAATTATGTTGTTGTGTCATTTTTAATATTAGACTTCTTGCATAACCATATAACAAACTTTTATTGGGAATAGAAACAAAAAAACTTCCTTGACAAACTCCGCCAGCCCCCTTATCATAACAGTGAAGCTATTGTATTTGCTTTCGCCAATCTGCAGATTAAAAGGTAAGGATTACTTAATGTATCGGCGTCTTATGTTCAATTTTTTGCAGTATATAGATACTGTATGTCTTTACAAAACTTCATCTACATCTAGATTTTTATCTAAATAAGCTGAACGCGCTTATAAAGCGTTACAAGACATCAAAAAATGCCAATACTCGACAGAGATAGTAAAAGACTAGCTAACTCGGGGATTCTTTGTCTTTTTTTCTACTTGGTAAATTTCTTAAACATTTGCAGCGTAGGTTAGTTGCAATTAAAAGCAGCTGAATTTCGCTTGTCAAGCGTTTAAAACATAAAAAACGCCAATATTTTAAAGCGGACAATAACCACGGGGCTTCTTTTGCCTTTTTTTTCGCTTGGTAAATTTCTTAATATTTATAGCAACATGAATTGGGCAGGAAGGTGTCATTCCAGTGCTCCTTTTTTTGTCACCCGAGCCCCTATGATGTCATTCCAGTGCCTCTATGATGTCATTCCAGTGCTTGACACTGGGATCCAGTTTTCCATATAATCTCATCGAAAATATTGTAACCACTTTCTATGCTAGTTTGCTTGCTCACAAGCAAACTTTCCTGGATCCCAGTGTCTGGGCACTGGGATGACAGAAGAAGGAGGCGCTGCCGTCTTGGATGAAAAGGCTGGATTCCAGTGTCAGCTACTTTCATGACATCATCATAAGGTAAACCAGTGTCAGCTACTCGGATGACAGGAGAAGGGGCTACTTGCATGACGGTGTCGGTAAACTTAGAGCTATAATAACTATTTGCCTTTTTTCTGCTTAGGTTATGCAAGAAGTCTACTGTCTGAGAAAAGGTAGATAAAAGATGAAAACAGATAGAAGTATTTAAGTAGCTCAAAAAGAACGTTAAGTCGTGCTTTTTATTTATATTGACAGTATATATGACATCGTTTACGATTAAAGTTAATAACAATAATTTATATTTATCATGTTTGCAGTAATTGAGACTGGTGGAAAGCAATATTTAGTAAAAGAAGGCAGTATAATAAAGGTAGAGAAGTTAGAAGCTGAAGAAAAAAAAGAGGTGGAAATCAATAAGGTGATTTGTATTTCAAATAATGGCTTATCTTATTCATCTAATGCTACTGTTAAAGCTGAAGTATTGGAGCAGTGTAGAGGAGAAAAAATTATAATCTTTAAGAAGAAAAGAAGAAAAAATTACCGTAGGAAAACTGGTCATAGGCAGTATATAACTGTTCTTCGTATCAATGAAATTAATCTTCAAAAGTAAGAGGTAAAATATGGCAACTAAAAAATCAGGTGGTAGTTCCTGTAATGGTAGAGATTCAGCAGGTCGTAGGTTAGGAATAAAGAAGAATGGGAAGGTTATTCCTGGTAACATAATTGTGCGCCAAAGAGGCACAAAATTCCATCCTGGAAAGAATGTTGGTATAGGTAAAGATCATACGATTTTTGCTAAAATAGAAGGCTGGGTCAGCTTTAGAAGGTCAGCAAATAAAAAGACTTTTATTGATATCGTGCCTACAGATAATATGAAAGCTTCAGCTTGAATAAATCATGGGTCTGTAGCTCAGGTGGTTAGAGCGCACGCCTGATAAGCGTGAGGTCGGAGGTTCAACTCTTCCCAGACCCACCATTTAGTAGTTACTAACTGTGTTTTCTATAGCGGTTTTGATATTGTATAAGCAAAAACATGAGTTTATATAAAAATTTAGTAACCAGTGAATCAGTGGCGGCTGGTCATCCAGATAAAGTAGCAGATCAAATTTCAGATGCAATACTTGATGAGTACCTTTTTACTGATCCTTTTGCGCGAGCTGCAATAGAGACTTTAGTCACCAAAGATAACGTTATTATAGCTGGGGAAGTGTTTGGGCCTAACATCAAAAATAGCAGGATTGAAAGTATTGTACGGAATACAATAAAAGATATTGGTTACAAGCACGATGGGTTCCACTGGAGAAAAGTGAAAGTAAATATATTGCTGCATGAGCAATCAAATGACATTGCAATAGGGTTGGATCAAGGTGCTGGAGATCAGGGCATAATGTATGGCTATGCAACAACAGAGACAGAAAACCTTATGCCGGCACCCATTTTTTATGCACACTCGACTCTGAAAAATATCATGAGCGCAGTTAAAGAAGCAAAACTTGGTCCAGATGCAAAGTCACAAATCACTTTGGCATATGAGAATAACCTCCCGGTACGTGCTGAAAGTATTATTGTCTCAATACAGCACCCTGAGGATTTGGATCAATCAAAAGTAAAAGAAATAATTTACCCTTACATAGTTTCATCTTTACCTGAAGGATGGATGTGTCCTGAGGAAAATCTCTTAGTCAATCCAACTGGTAGATTTGTTATTGGTGGACCGGTTAGTGATTGTGGATTAACCGGACGAAAAATTATGGTTGATACTTATGGAGGTTATATTCCACACGGTGGAGGAGCGTTTTCCGGAAAAGATGCAACCAAAGTTGATAGATCTGCGGCTTATATGGCAAGATATCTTGCTAAAAATATTGTCTTTGCAGGTTTGGCTGAACGTTGTCTTGTGCAGCTTTCTTATGCAATTGGTGTATCAAAACCTACTTCATTCTATATTGATACATTTGGTGCGAATAAGGTAGAGGAAAGAGTAATTAAAAAGTTTATCGAGAATAATATAGATTTATCAACAAAAGGCATAATCAAGCATTTATCGCTTAATCATCCTATATATAAACGTACAGCCTGTTATGGACATTTTGGTAAACAGTCGGAAAGGGACGGTGGATTTTCTTGGGAAAACATGGACTTATCTGCTGATCTTTGTAGAGAATTCAATATAGAAGGTAATAGTAAAATTTCTTTAGATTGCTAAAATTTTTGATTTACAGCCCCATATTTATATACTAGCTTATTGTTAAAGCATAGCACGCTTTTTCATAATAATTATACCACATTAGTAATAATTTTTATATTCAATTTTTATTGTGAGGCTTATAAAGTGTATAACGAAATAGAAGGAGAACTGTACAACGTAATTGTAAAAGAGTTTTCTGATCTTATTGATAAAATAAAAGAACACCCTTTTAATGTTGAATTGATAAATAATACATTAGATTATGAAAAATTCAAATTCTACCTTCAGCAGGATTTTCTGTATTGTATAGATTGCGCTCGTGCTTTTTTAATTGTTGCAGCTAGAGTTGATGATATTGAAATGATGAGTAGTTTAATCAATTTGGCACAAGGAGCATTTTATGTTCGAGAACAGTATAAAAAATATTTTGAAGATTGTGATCTATCTGATGATCACAAAAAGTCAAGAGCTTGTTCTGCCTTTACTGACTTTTTCATGAGTGCCGCATATCACAATTCTGTTAATGAAGCTTTAGTAGCATCTTATTCTTGCTTTAACATATACCAAATCGTTATACGCCATATGGTAAATGAGATAACAACTAAAGGGGTTAAAAATAACAAATACAAAGAGTGGATCAACATTTATAGTAGCGAAACAGTAAATGCTGTAATTGATGAGGTTACTGATATTACAAATAAGCTATATAAAAAAGCTAGTGACTGTGAAAAAAAGAGGATGTATGAGTTTTTTAAGAAAGGGCTGGAATTAGAAATAATGTTTTGGGATGAGGCATATTACTCTAATATATCTAGCAAAGAATATTAGCAGCGGATTATTTACGTTAACTTGATCTTTTATCGGTAACTACAGTGTTCAGTGGCATAATTAGGAGCTGTTACGGGTCAAATCTTTTAAAGGATATAATTGAGCATCCTTTTAATGTTGAGTTAGCGAATAACACCCTAAATATAGAGAACTTCAAATTCTATGCTCAACAAAAGACGTTGTTCTTAGGTGATTATATTCGTACCACCTTAATTACTGCATCCAAAATGGAAGATTATAGTAGTATTATCTCGCTTGCTGAAGTAGCCCAAAGAGTAGTGACTGTTAATAGAATGCTATATGACTACTACTTTACTATGTACGGTATAAGTCGCGAAAAGAAATCTCTTGAGTGTTTTAATTTCACTAATTTTCTTTTATCCATCTCGCATAGTAATACCTATGAGGCTATGACGGTTTTGTATTCTTGCATGTTTATATACGAGACTGTCGTTGATAGCATGAAAAATAGATTCAAGAAAAATAATAGATATAGGGATTGGTTTAATTTTTGTTACAGTGATTCAGTAAAGTCTGGATGCATTATTTTGGAAAATATTGTTGATGGATATTGCAGCAGAGCAAGAGAAAACGAAAAGAGCAGAATGCTTGAGTTGTTTAGAATAACTGCACAATTTGTGTTAGATTTTTTGAACGGTGCATATAATTTTTCAAGATTCAATCAATTTCCTAAGGAACATTGACAATTTTAAGCTAATTTGTATCCTTAATAAGTATTTTTTAAAATGCTATGAAAAGTAAAGAACATGATTTTCATTTAGTGGATCCAAGCCCTTGGCCAATTGCTGTATCAGCAGCAATTCTTATTCTTGCACTTGGATTAGTTGGCGCGCTTCATAAACAAATTGTCGGAATGTTTTGTTTAGTTTTGGGAATCTCCGCAGTATCAGGGGTGCTGTTTTATTGGTGGAGAGATGTAATAAGGGAGGCCATTTATGACAAATGTCACACTGCCATTGTAAAACATGGACTCAAATTTGCAATGTACTTATTTATTCTCTCGGAGGTCGTATTTTTTATAGTGTTCTTTTGTTCATTCTTTAAAGCCTGGCTTGATCCAGTTTTTTTATTTGAGGCGTTTTCTCCTGCAAAAAAAGTTGAATGGCCCCCTGAGGGAATTTTGCCGCCTGATCCGTGGTCACTACCATTCATGAATACGTTAATATTATTGCTTTCTGGTACAACAATTACTTGGGCAAATCACTCTTTACTCGAAAACGATAAAAAGAGCATGATTAAAATGCTGTCCATAACTATATTGCTTGGGGTTTTTTTTATAATAGTGCAAGCAATAGAGTATCATGAAGCGAGTTTTTCTCTACAAGAAACAGGAGAAAAGCTTATTTATACATCCAATTTTTATATGATTACCGGTTTTCACTGCGCACACGTTATAATAGGAATAATATTTTTATCAGTGTGTTTATTTAGAGCACGGAAAGGCCAATTTACACTTCAGGACCATTTGTGCTTTGAGTTTGCCTCCTGGTATTGGCACTTTGTAGATGTAGTCTGGATATTTTTATTTTTGTTTGTCTATTGGTTAAGCGTTTATTAAGTGGTTAAAATAATAGGTCTAGATCCAGGAATAAGCAAGACTGGGTGGGCCATTATCAGCCTGAACGAAAAAAATAATATTGAATTTTTGGGCGGCGGTACCATATCAACTGATGGTAAATTGGGTACAGGTGAACGCCTACATACAATTTTTGAACAATTAAAGAAAGTAATTTCCCTATACTCTCCGAATGAAGCTGCGGTGGAGAAAATTTTTGTTAATAAAAATCCTAAATCTTCACTAACTTTAGGATATGCAAGAGGGGTTGTAATTTTAGCGTTAAAAATAACAAAGCTAACTATGAATGAATATGATGCAAACTATGTAAAAAAAAGCATTACCGGAAATGGCCATGCTGATAAGGATCAGATGATATTTATGGTGAAGCAAATAGTTAAAAATTTGAGTATAAAATGCCACCATGCTGCTGACGCTCTTGCTGTAGCAATTTGTCATGCTTATACGAAAGGTTCTTGTTTTGTTGAGTAACTTTTATATGGGATTCAGTTTGAAGATTTCCAGATCTGGAAAAACTATTTGATTGTATTTATCTTGTCTAACGTTCGTTGCAAAATAATACATGCGGAGATTTTATCATCTATTTTTTTCGATTTTGTGATTGATATTCCAGTAATTTTTAGTGTATGAGTTGCGATAGATGTTGAGAAGCTTTCGTCTTGTAAGTATATATTTACTTTATATTTTTTTATTATTTTATTTGCGAATTGGATTATAGTTTTACACCATTTAGTTTCTTGCTCGTCCATTTTTAATGGTAGTCCTATTACCATTGATCCAGATTCATTTTCTTTGAATATTCTATGCAGATAACCTAAATCTTTGCTCATATTTTTCCTGTAATATATACTATGAGCTGTGGCTATAAGCTGTGTTTTATCACTGAATGCTATGCCTATTTGCTTTTCTCCCATGTCAAGGCACATTATGCGCTTATCTTTTGGAATAGACTTTAGAAACTCATCTGGATTTCTATGTAGCATCTATTAGACTTCCTTTAAAGTGACCTTACCAAAAAAGTGGAGAGAAAGTTAAGAAAATTTTTTACAAAAAGAATAATGAATCAAATTGCTCAGGAATGCAATAGACTTCTTGCATAACCCAAACTAAGTAGAAAAAAGGTATCATCTAAGTAGCTGACACTGGTTTCCATCCAAAAGGGCAGTGCCCCTATGATGTCATTCCAGTGCTTGACACTGGAATCCAGACTTTAATTGTTATACTTGTAAATAAGTCTGGAACGTTCATCTCAAAATGTAGTATTTTTGTTGAAATAGCTCAACTGGATTCCAGCGTCACGCGCTGGAATGACACCTTTGTGTTTGCATAGCTGTACGAACATTGTGATTTGAGAGCAATCTCCACAAGGGAGGATGTCATTCCAGTGCCCAGACACTGGAATCCAGGAAAAAGAATGGTGTCATCCAAGTAGCTGACACTGGGATCCAGAAGACTTAATTTCAACCAAATAATAAAGGCTGGATCCCAGTGCTTGGCACTGGAATGACAGCAATCCTACGTCATACCGCGATTCATTCGCGGTATCTCGGCCGCTAACAAGTAGCGGGATGACGGTTATCGTTTAGCTACAAACATTAAGAAATTTACCAAACGAAAAAAAAGGCAAAAGAAGCCCCGTGGTTGGCTAATTACTTACATTATACTTTCAAGTATGGCGTTTTTTTATTCTAAACACTTAATAACCGCGATTCAGTTGCTTTTAAACCGCAACTAATCTAAATTATAAACGTTAAGAAATTTACTAAACAGAAAAAAAGGCAAAAGAAACCCTAGGGTAGCTAGTTATTCACTATCCATTTTTTAAGTTGGCGTTTTTTTATGTTTTAAACGCTTTATAAGCGCGTTTCAGCTTATGTAGGTAGAAGTTTTATAAAGACATAAGGTGCACATAGTGCAAAAAATTAAACATGAGACGCCAGATACGTGAGTTTTTTTGTCATTTAATCTGTACAGAGAAGATAAATAAATAGCTTCAATTTTATGATAAGAGGGCTGGCGAAGCTTGTCAAGTAATCTTTTGCATTTAACCCGTTTCTATGGGTAAAACAATCTGCATACCACTTAGCTAACATGAGTTTTGTTTTGACTTTTTGTGCTAATTTTGCAGAATATTAAGATTATCATTTAAATAAAATACATGACGAAAGAGGATTGGGAAGCGGTAATTGGGCTTGAGGTGCATGCTCAAGTTTCTTCTAATACGAAGCTATTTTCTAGCTCATCAACGGAATTTGGTGCTGAGCATAACACTCAAGTTTCTCTAGTTGATGCGGCAATGCCAGGTACGCTGCCAATACTAAATTATTACTGCATAGAGCAAGCAATACGCACTGGTCTTGCACTTTCTGCAGAAATTAATAAGTATTCTTACTTTGATCGGAAAAATTATTTTTATCCTGATTTACCGCAAGGTTACCAGATAACTCAGTTTTTTGAGCCAATAGTTAAAAACGGTAGAGTATTTATCAACGACAATGAAAAAGAAATAAGAATTGCGAGAATTCATTTAGAGCAAGATGCAGGAAAGAGCGTTCATGAGGAAAGCAAAACTTATGTAGATTTAAATCGTGCAGGGGTTGCTTTAATGGAAATTGTTTCAGAACCAGATCTCCGTTCATCTGCGGAAGCTGCAGAATGCATGAAAAAATTGAGGCAGATTTTGCGTTACATTGGTTCGTGTGATGGTGATATGGAAAAGGGATCACTTCGTTGTGATGCAAATGTTTCTGTCCGCCTAAAAGGCAGTAGCGCACTTGGCACTCGTTGTGAGATAAAAAATCTGAACTCGATACGTTATATTGTGCAAGCTATAGACTATGAAATACAAAGACAAATTGAAATTTTAGAAAGTGGGGAAGAAATAAGTCAAGATACCTTATTGTTTGATGTTGCTTCGGGAAAAACAAAAGTGATGCGAAACAAAGAAGATGCAAGCGACTATAGATACTTCCCTGAGCCTGATTTATTACCTGTTGAGGTAAGCCAGGATAAAATCGATTCTATTAAATCATCTTTGCCTGAGTTGCCAGATCAAAAAAAGCTGCGATACATTGAGGAATTGGGTATCAACGAATACGATGCAAACGTCATTACTTCCGATAAGGCGATTGCTGATTACTTTGAGGAATTGATAAAAAAACATGATTCAAAGCTCGCGGTCACCTGGTTAACTGTAGAGCTTTTCGGTCGTTTAAATAAAGCAAATATTGATATTGTGAGCTCCCCAATCAAAGCAAATGCTTTGTCCGAACTCTTAGATTTTATCGTTGATGGAACAATCTCTGCTAAACTTGGCAAGCAGGTATTCGATAGTATGTTTGAAACTGGCAAACCTGCATCTCTCATCATAGAAGAGCAGGACCTAAAGCAAATAACCGATAGAGGTCAAATATCGGAAATTATCGACACAATCATCAATAGCAACCAAGATAAAGTTCAAGAATACAAAAGCGGTAAAACAAGATTATACGGATTCTTTGTCGGCGAAGTTATGAAACTTACCAAAGGAAAAGCCAGCCCTGATGTGGTGAATTCAATTTTGAGTAAGAGATTAAGTAATTAGTCACATTTTTTTATTTACATAACAGCACATCTCGTAGATATTCTCAGATTTACGCTACGATATCTGTATATCATGACATATAACTTTTTTACCATTTGTTGGTACTATTTTTAAAATTATGTGAGGTTGAGGATGCCTGAAACTTATCCTACTGGAGGGGCGAAAAACTTTATTCATGGTATTGACTATCAAAAATTGTGGCTAATGCTGTTTTTTAGACGTGCAGTGAATAGAAAGTACTTTTTCCGCTTAGCCACGGAAATGAGTTCAGCTGCAGGTTTTGACGATATTGTTTTCCGGTATGAGCAAAATGGGACAACAGTATGTATGCTTATACAAGTTAAACATAAACAAGATGGCAGCAAGAAGATCTGTGTAGGCGACTTATTGACAAAAAGTGGTGAACTTAACTTAGTAAAACATTTTGCTGCCTTTTTAGAAATTCAAGGTAATGAAGAATTCAAGGATAAAATAAAGGATTTTTTTATTGTTATAAATGTTGATTTTGACTATGAAAGTCTAGCAAGCAAGGGAATTACAGTCGAAAAAATAGAAACACAGGATGAGTTTCTGAATATAGGCGATAGTGCAAAATATAAGCTTAGAGACTTACGTAATAATATTGCTCAATACTTAAAGCAAAGGATGAGTGCTGAAGATAGGGAAGTAAGCGATGAAGAAATAAAAGGCTTTTTAAATGAGCTAGTGTTTGTAGTGAATTTGCCTAGTGATGTTGAGCTAGAAAAGTTAATCAGAAATGAGATAAATGATGACTTGGCCAGAAGGTTCAAATACTTTGGTGATAATGACTCCGTTCTCAATGCCCTTTCCACAATGATATCAAATTGGATGAAGGATAAAAGAGGGCGTTTTCTCACACCAGAAGAAGGAAAAGAATTTTTCCAAAAAGTGGAGCTATGGGCCAGCACTCTATGTGGGATAGAACGAGGGGTAAAGAAAGGGAATAAAGGAATTGATAAAATAGCAAAACAACAGCGTAAGGATAGTAAAACACTGAATGAAATACATGCAGCTGTAACAGCGCAAAATAACAAGCAGAGGCCCCATAAGAAACCTTATGGTCCTCGTGACAAAAAATCGAAAGCGAGAGAAGAAGGAGATATAGAAGAATTAGATGAATTTGATGAAATAGAAGCTTTAGAATTTGTTAAAAGGGCTTTGAATATAGAAAACAATTTACAGAATAAGGAAATAAAAAAGCTGGCACAGGAACTACAATATTCCCAATTGGCTTTAAAACTAGCGGTTACATATATTAGTGAAGAAAATATTGTATTTAGTCATAGGGGTAGAAAAAGGATTAGAGTTGGTGGCTATCTGAAAAAGTGTGAAAAGATAGCAGAGAAGCTACTTGACTTTAAGTCCGAATATAAAAGTGATCGTTATGCTAAGGCAACTTTCATAACTTGGAAAATTACAATTGATGCTATAGTGCAAAAAAAATTTGGGCCGGAAGCATTGAGCATTCTCGAGATAATGGCCTATTTTTCTCCTAATGAGATTTATATAGAAGAAATCTTTTCACAGCAAGTAGCTAATGATAAAGAAGCGTTGTGGAATGCTGTTGAGTTACTTAATCGATATTCAATGATTAAATTAAGGAAAGGAGTAGTAAATATTTACAGACTAGTGCAAAAGGTGACTAGATTAAAATTACAAGAGAAAGGCCGAGAAGAAGAGGTCTTAAGGAAAGCTCTAGAATTGATAAACAGTTATGATGTATTAATAGATAATTCTATTGTTGCATCTGTTTGGGGATATGTGAGTAAGTATGGTGAGTTAATTGACGAATTTTACTTTAATCCTATTTATGGTAGATGGAAATATACGCCGTTGCATTCACTTGCCGAAAGTGGCAGTTATGAGGCAGTTAGGTGCGTATTAACACATATGGAAGAAAAACACCCAGATAAATTTAATTGTGTTGTTAATGCTAGGGATGGATCTGACAGCACTCCATTGTGTTCAGCTGTTGAGAGTGGAGGATTGGACATAGTGCAATATTTTATCAATAAGGGTGCAGACGTCAATGCTAAGAGCAGATATGGTATCACTCCGTTACATCAGGCTGTTTATGATGGAAGGGTTGATATAGTAGAATACCTTATAGGCAAAGGGGCGGACATTAACGCTAAAGATGAAAGTGGCTTCACTGCGTTACACTGGGCTACTATGATGTATAGGGTTGACGTGGCTAAGGTACTATTAAAACATAATGCAGATGTTAATGCTAAGGATAAAGATGGCGATACTTCGCTACATCTTGCTACTAAGATGGGTAGGGTTGCCGTAGCTAAGGTACTATTAGAACATAATGTAGATGTTAATGTTAAGAACGAACAAAATAGAATTTCGCTGCACTATGTTGCTAGAAGTGGAAGTATAGAAACGATAGAATGCCTCATTGAAAAAGGTGCCGATGTTAACGCTAAAGATGAAAATGGCAACACTCCGCTACACTTTGCTGCTATTATGGGAAATTTTGACACGGCTAGAGTGCTACTAAAACACAATGCAGATGTTGATACTAAGAATAATAGGGGAATGACAGCATTGCATTATGCCACTGATTTTGATCACCAAGAACTTGTGGAGTTACTTTCAGCTCGTGATACAAATTCTATTGACGATGGGATGTGTATGGTTGCTTTAGCTAAGACACTATTGAAACACACCACAAATGTTAGTGTTAAGAACGAATGCAATAAAACTCCACTGCACCATGCTGCTAAAATTGGAAGTGAAAAATTAACAAAATACTTCATTAAAGAAGGGGATGATGTTAACGCTAAAGATGAAAATGGCAACACTCCGCTACACTTTGCTGCTATTATGGGAAATTTTGACACGGCTAGAGTGCTACTAAAACGCAAAGCAGATGTTAATGCTAAGAATAATAGGGGAATGACAGCATTACATTATGCCACTGATTTTGATCATAGGGATCTTGTGGAATGGCTTTTAGCTCATGGTGCATCCATCCTGTGACTACTGAAATTTTGCATTTAATTTATAGCTCCGCTTCTATCAGGGCATAGGATGACAGAAGTGGGCTTTAATGGCTGTAGTACTATAGCTGTTATACTCCAAAAGTAAGTATTAGATATAATAAATAGAAGAAATTAGATAGAATGATTAAAGGGGCAAGGATATAAAGGTTTAACTTAAAATAACCTGATAAAATTTGAATCACACTTCCAAGTGCTGGCACCCATGAAAGTAATGCAACTGCACAAATCAGTAGATTTCTTACGATTTTTGGTGTTTTATGCTCGTTCTCTAGTTTGTGGTATGATTTTCGTATAGAGATTGTTATTCTACCTAAGTACCAGTTAACTATTCCACCAAGGCTTGATCCTAGTACTCCAAAAAATAACATAAGTAGTGGAGTGTGATACGACCTGAAATAAAGCATGGTATTGAACACAAAACCTTGATGTATGGGTAAGACTAATGATGATACTAGACTATCTGTGAATAACAGAAAGTAATTTTCCATATGAGTTTACCAGGTTGTTGTACCATCTTCATTGTCAGAAATTGTAATCCCCATTTGTTTCAACTGATTTCTTATTTTGTCTGCAGTATCGTAATTTTTATTTTTTTTTGCAATTTTTCTTAAGTCTATCAACCTTTCTATTTCTTGATGATTTACATCCACAGCAAACCACTTTTCATAACTTGACTCAAGAAGACCAATAAATCTGGCACTTTTAACAAAACTCTCAGTTAATTTAAGCTTCTCATTTTCATTACTCGTTTTATTAATTTTTGTAGCCATTTCATGTAATATAGCTAGAGCTTCAGGAATGTTTAAGTCGTTTTTTAAAGCGTCTATAAAATCTTTAGAAATCTCTGCGTTACTTTCATCAATATTCGTTATATCTAAACCACGTAATAACCGATAAAATTTGTTTAAGGTTTCCTGTGCATCAGAAATAACGTTTTCTGTCCAATCAAGTGGTTTTCTGTAGTGAGTTTTGAGCAGTGCATAGCGTATTACTTCACCCTTTATTCCACTATCTAGCAAATCTCTTACTTTGACTATATTAAATAAGGACTTGCTCATTTTTTCTTCATTTACTGTAAGAAAGCCGTTATGTATCCAGTATTTTGCAAACATTGATCCAGCAAATGCAGACTTACTCTGTGCAATTTCATTTTCATGGTGAGGAAATTGTAAATCTATGCCGCCACCATGAATATCAAAATCTTTGCCAAGGTAAGCATATGACATTGCTGAGCATTCTATATGCCATCCAGGCCTGCCCTCTCCCCATGGGCTATCCCAATAACTTGAAAGTTTGTAGTCAATATCACTTGCAGGCTTCCACAGCACAAAATCTCCCGGGTGCTTTTTATTTTCATTAACTTCAACTCTGCTACCTGGAACCAATTCATCAGTTTTTTTTCCTGATAAAGCACCATATTCATGGTAAGATTCTATATTAAAATACACGTGTTTGTCAGATTCATAAGCGTGGCCCGATTGCAGCAAATGTTCAATTAATTCTATAATATAATTTATGTTTTTCGTTGCTTTTGGCTCGTGTGTTGGCTCTGCACAATTTATGCTTCTCATATCTTCATGAAAAGCCTTGGTGTAATATGTGCTGATACTTTCTATGTTGCTATTTTTTTCACTTGCTGCATTAATTATCTTATCATCAATGTCGGTTATGTTACGCACATAGGTAACTTTGCCATAACAAAACTTAAGTAGCTGAAATAACACATCATACACAACAACAGACCGTGCATTGCCTATATGTGCTGTGTCATATACTGTTGGTCCGCAAACATACATTTTCACATGATCTTTATCGATTGGTGTAAAAAGTTCCTTTTTTTTTGTTAAGGTATTGTAAAGCCTAACCATATACGAAGCTTTTGAGAAAAGAAAATGCTCCAATGATAAGTTGTGGCCCTTTGACTACTACAACAAGAGTAAGCAATAGCCCACACAATGATATTAAAACTCCCAATATGGATAGAAACCCATCTTTACTCATAATACCAAGTGAAATAAGAGTCGTACCAATTGCAGGAATAAAGTTAGTAAGAGGTAGTGGAAGAGCTATTGATAACGCACAAAGCAGCATTATAAAAGCTAAAATTTTTTCACCGGGCCCATAGAAAATAAAAGACATTCTTGGTCTCATGAACTTTTCTATTTTTTTTAATGCTGGAGAAGTTTTTTCCACCACAAGAGCTAGTGTTGAACGCTGAAAAGATCTTCTTTCTAGCCAACTGGGCATCCAAGGAGAATCAAATCCAAATAAAAGCTGCAGTGAGAATAAGATTAAAGGTATAGAAAGAATAGTTGTATAACCAGGTGGAACCGGTATAGGCACCGATAGCGGCAAGGAGAAGATGATTATTAAAATACCGAAACCGCGCTCATGCAAAGCTGTTTTAATGTCAAACAAAGTTACTTTGTCGCTATGATTGTTATTGGTGTCTGCAACCTCTTTTAGAATATCAGAAGCTAATTTATCACTTTTAGTCAACTTATCATTTTTTGACACGAAAAACCTTTGATAAAAATAATTCTTAACACAATTATTGTTTTATTTCAATATGCATTATTCATTTTGCGCTAGTAATTCGTTCTTTTGTTAAAGTGTTGTAAAGCTTTTAAGAAGAGAAAGTGCTCCGGTTATAAGTTGTGGTCCTTTGACTATTACAACAAGAGTAAGCAACAACGCGCACAATGATACTAAAACTCCCAATATGGATAGAAACCCGTCTTTACTCATAATGCTAAGTGAAATAAGAGTTGTGCCAATTGCAGGAAGGAAGTGAGTAAAAGGTAATGGAAGAGCTATTATTATTGCACAAAGCAACATCATAAAAGCCAGAATCTTCTCACCAGGCCCATAGAAAATGAAAGACAGTCTTGGCTTCATGAATTTTTCTATTTTTTCTAATACAGGGGAAGTTTTCTCTACCACAAGAGCTAGTGTTGAACGCTGAAAAGATCTTCTTTCTAGCCAACTGGGCATCCAAGGAGAATCAAATCCAAATAGAAGCTGCAGTGAGAATAAGATTAAAGGTATAGAAAGAATAGTTGTATAACCAGGTGGAACCGGTATAGGCACCGATAGCGGCAAGGAGAAGATGATTATTAAAATACCAAAACCGCGCTCATGCAAAGCTGTTTTAATGTCAAACAAAGTTACTTTATTGCTATCATTGTTATTGGTATCTGCAACCTCTTTTAGAATATCAGAAGCTAGTTTTTTATCTTTAGTTAGTTTCTCACTTTTTTGCACAATTATCCTTTAATAAAATATTCCTCTTAAGCTAACATAGTTGTTGCTGTATTTCAATATTTGTTATTTATTTCATACCAACACTTCATCTCTTTCATTCTTTAACCTGACTAAGTTTTTAAACAGATGACATGCACTAAGGTGCATGTCACGAAGTATGAGGACGCTAACGATCTGGTTCATTAGACGATAATTTTTCTGAGTCCTTAAGCTCCTGTTTAAGGTTTTTGATGCCTTTTCCTAAATCACCCATAACTTGCGGTAATCTGCCTGCACCAAACAGAACTAAAATTATTATTAAGACTAGAAACAATTGCCATGGTCCTAAACTCATTTTCACCTCCATTTAAAATATTGACCTTTAAATATTAAAACTTGACTGAAGTCAAGTAACACATAGATTATATCACCTTTATTTAATTATAAATCAAGGTTTTTTAATTATTTTATAACAATCCCAAACTAGATTATTTTCTTGCAGCGAATAAGTGGAAACTTTTCGCTTAACTGTAGAGTAGAAGAGAGCTCACTAAAAAACTTTGCTAGCGTATCATCTTTAGGCTTATGGTATATATCGCTAGAAACTCCTGATTGAATAATTTTACCATTTTTCATTACGTAGATAAAATCTGCAACTTTCAATGCTTCTTGCGGGTCATGAGTTACCATTAGCACAGGGATATTTTTACTTCTAAAAAGGGACAATATATGTTGTCTTATTCGGCACTTGAGCAGTATATCTAAATTAGAAAATGGTTCATCTAACAACACAACATCAGGGTTTTGTGCCATCACTCTTGCTATTGCAACTAATTGTTGCTGTCCTCCAGATAAGGCGTTAGGGTACATATTTTCATATTTTTCTATATTGAGTAACTTCAAGATTTCCAATGCAATTAGGTGCTTTTCTCTCTTGGAAGAGCTGCGGATAGCAAAGGTTATATTTTCTACTACTGTTTTATGAGGAAATAATGCAGAATGCTGAAAAATCAATCCGATATTTCTATGCTCTATAGCGACTGATGCCTTATTACTTGCAACTAACCTATCATTTATAAAAATAGTTCCAGATTTTGGATTTTCTATCCCCGCAATTAATTTCAAAATTGTTGACTTGCCACAGCCAGAATGCCCCAATAAACATGCAACATTTCCTTTCTTTACTTTAATGTTTATATTGCTTAAAGCAAAGTCGTTTTGATTGTTATAGAAATAACCAATATTGTTAACTAGCATTAATCTTACTTAAACCATGTTATTAAATATAATAGCATTATACTCAAGAAGTACAGAAATGTTTTTTGTCGTCATAAATTGGTTATGCAAGAAATCTAGAAAAGAAAGGATTTTTTGCTATAACTTTACATGAATGGTAGGAAACACGGGACTATAGCTCAGCAGGATAGAGCGTTGGACTCCTAATCCGAAGGTCGTGCGTTCGAATCGCACTAGTCCCACCACATTGCTTCACAAATTTTATGGAGATTTTTTTTCACAAATACGCACACCTTTTTTTGCGGTTTTAAGATATAAATTCCCTAATAATAAAACGGGTTTTGTGTCATTCCAGTACTCCTCTCTTATAATTTACGTGTTTAAGAATAACTTCTGCTAAACCTTTACTAATTCCAGGTATGTTTTGAATTTCAGCCAGAGAAGCTTTGCTTATATTTTTCACTGAACCAAAATAAGACATCAACGCTTTTTTTCTTTTGTTGCCAATGCCGGGTATTTTGCTTAATTGTGAAACTATAAACTGTTTATCGCGTTTTTTTCTATGTGAAGTTATCGCAAAACGGTGGGCTTCATTACGCAGCGATTGTAAGTAAAGCATGACTTTGCTGTCATTTGCCAGACTGCATTCTTCCCTGCCCAGCATATAAAATCTTTCATTTCCTGCGTTACGATCAGGACCTTTTGCCATACAAGCAAAAGGAACGTTTATATTCAATACTTCCAGTACATTCTGTACTATGGAAACATGTCCTGGTCCACCATCAATCAGTAAAAAATCAGGTATTATGCCTTTTATATTGCCGGAGAAACGTCTGGTTAGCACTTCCCTCATCATTTTATAGTCATCGCCTGAAAATTTTTCCTTTATAGTAAATTTTCTGTACTCACTTTTTAAAAAACCCTCCTGCCCTGCAACAACCATTACACCAATTTGTTGGTTTCCAAATATATGGCTATTGTCATAAACCTCAATACGCTTTGGAATGTTTGGTAACAAGAAGATTTTGCTAAGCTCTTCAAGCTTTTCTAGGTTATTTCTATAATCGATAAGCTTCTGCTCTAAGCTATGCTGAGAGTTATCATAAACAAATTTCAATAAATCACGCTCTTTTTTATTCTTTGCACGCAGAACTTTTACTGGCTTTTGAGCAACCTTATATAGTGCTTGTTCTATAATTTCCTTATCCACAATAGAATCTGGAACGTAAATTTGTATTGGAGGTATGTTAGCTGAATTATAAAAATTGACCAAAAAGGTGGATAAAATTTCATCATTTGAGTGATCACCACAGTTCTCGGCAAAGTAAGGAGTGCTGCCGTAGTTGTCTTTATTTCTAAACGATAACACACTAATACATGCTAGATCCTCTTCACGTACAATACTGAAGAAATCTGCATCTTTTTCAAAAGAAAAATCCGTGTGCTGTATTTGAATTTGCTCAAGAAACTTTACCCGATCTCTATATATAGCAGCAAGCTCATAGTTTTCTTCACTGCTGCACTTTCTCATTGTGAAAAGTAACTGTTCTTTCACTTCCTTATTTCTTCCAAGCAATGTATTTCGTGCCTGTTTTACTGATTGGCAGTAGTCGTCTTTTGTGATTTTATCTACGCATGGTGCTGAGCAGCGCTTAATTTGATATTCAATACATGGTCTTTTTGTTGAGGAAAAGTATTGATCTGAACATACTCTTAGGAGAAAAGCTTTTTGCAATGACAATATAGTTTGCTTAACAGCAGCGGCAGATGTAAAGGGACCATAATAATGAAACTCATTCTTCTTAAATTTGCCTCTATATTTTGCTATTCTTGGATAATCGTGCTTGGAAATTGTTATATAAGGATAAAATTTTCCATCCTTGAGCACAATATTATAAAGTGGTTTCAATGATTTTATTAGCTGTGCTTCAAGAAGCAGTGCTTCGATTTCATTCTCAGTGATGAATATTTCAACCTTAATAACCTGTAAGAGCATAACTCTAATTCGTTCAGAAAGGTTTTCGAATTGAAGGTAGTCGGATAATCTCGACTTTAAGTTTTTTGCTTTTCCAACATATAAAACTTTATTCTTATCTCCGACCATCTTATACACGCCACAGGACTGTGGAGATGATTTGATTTGTTCTTTATATTGCCTGAGCATTTATCCATTGCTTAACCTGTATGAGGTTAAAATCTGCTACTAAATGAAAGATGGAAACTACATTTTCAAGCAAAGATAATCTGTTTCTTCTCAGCTTATCAGAATCACAGTTAATCTTTACACTGTCCATAAACTGATTGATAAACGGAGCAAAACCAGCAAGTTCATCAAGTGCTACATTAAAGTGGTTATTTTTTATCGCTTGTTTTATGTTTTTACAAGCAGTTATAGCACAATTTGATAGCGCAATTTCTTCACTTTCAATCAAAAACCTCTTACCGTAAGATGCACTATAAGTAGTGCCATCACTTTTTCTTACTTTGCTCATCATGTTACTGACTCTTTTGTAAGTGCTTAGAATCTGTTCACCTTCTGGCATACTAAGATAACGATCCAATATAACAGTTTGCTTTTCTGCTGTCAGCAGATCATTAATATCGATTTTATATAGTATTGAATCTACAACATCTTGCCTTATATCTCTATTTTTTAAAATAACCTTGAATCTTTCTAAGCAAAATCTCAATACTAGTTCTGAAATTTGTTTTCTATTCGGCTTATCAACTGACGTTGTATTTTTATTAAATAGAAGTCTTGAATATAAAGATACTGACTTGTCTATCAGTAGCCTAATTGGAATATGCAAATTATTTTCAAGTATTGTCCTAATTATACCAATTGTCATTCTCCGCAAACCAAACTGATCATACGAACCAGAGATTTTCTCACCTGCTGCAATTAAACCAACTAAGCTATCCACTTTGTCTGCAATTGACACAGCAATTGCAGAAGGAGATTTAGGACACTCTTGCTCTGGCCCGATTGGCTTATAATGCTCAGTTATAGCTTCCACTATTTCTCTATCTTCTTGAAAATAAGAAGCATAATATCCACCCATTACTCCTTGTAATTCTGGAAACTCTCTTACTATCGATGTTGCCAAATCAGCTTTTGCCAAATATGCAGCGCGTTCAACTTTTATCAGCGAAGCATGTGGAATAAATATAGCTATATACTTTGACAGAGCCGTAATACGCTTCACCTTTTCCCCCACGCTGCCAAGTGAAGCATGAAATAATATCAAACCTAATTTTTTGACATAATAATCTAGATTTTCCTTTTTATCTTGAGATATTAAAAATTGGGCATCAGCAAGACGTGCTTCTAATATTCTTTCGTGTCCTTTAACAACTTCACCATTGTTGACGTTGACAACAGTGACAAAGTGTGAAATTCTCTTTCCATTACTTAAAGCAAGGTATTTTTGTTGTGTATTAACTATACTAAGTATTACTTCCTTCGGTAATCCAAATGACTTTTCTTGATTCACTTCACCAAACAGTACGATTGGCCACTCTATAAGCCCTGTCAATTCATTTAGTAAATAATCATTTTTCTCAAGTTGTAAATTCTGCTCTTTTGTGAATTTATTAATCTGATCTAGTATAAATTGCTTTCTTTTGTCCATTTGGAGAATTACACTGTTTTTTTCTAGCAATTCAAAATAGTCTTTAGGTGCTTTAACAGTTAACGCTGTACCACTTGAGAGAAATCGATGGCCATATGTTGTGTTAGATGCTGTGATCCCTGCAAAAGACACAGGTATTATTTCGTCATTTAAAATGCATAAAATGTTTTTAATTGGCCTAACCCACCTTTCTTTTCCTTTGCCCCATCTCATACTTTTTGGCCAAGAGAAACTTTTTAATATTTCTCCTAGTTGATTTTTGAGGAATTCTCTGATGTTAAATGAGCAGCTTTCTCTTTTAATGAAGTAAAAATCCTCATTATTTACTTTTCGAACGAGCAAATCTTCTTCATTTTTCTGATATTTTCTTAAAAAACCTTCGATAGCACTTTTTGGTGCGTTAATGTTTGGTCCCTTAACTTCGTTATTGGAATCCTTTAGCTCCAAAGCATTTATGTTGTCGACAAATAGGGTAATGCGACGTGCCGTTATAAAAACCTCCATTGATGTAAATTTTACATTATTTTTGTTAAAAACATTGGCAATACAGCTCTTAACTTGAGTTGCAGCTACATTCTGCATTCTCGGTGGTATTTCTTCTGAAAGGCACTCAAATAATAACTGCAACGACATACGCTATTTACTCATGTACAATTCACAACATTTTTTTGTCAGCTCTCTAACTCTACCAATATAAGCTGTACGTTCATTCACACCAAGCACACCTCTTGCATCAAGCAGATTAAGTAGGTGACTAGTTTTAATACATTGGTCATAAGCTGCCATTGGTAGCTCCTTTTCAATAAGGAACTTACACAATTTTTCCGTATCTTCGAATTGCTGCTGTACCACTTTAGTATCATAATAGTCTAACGCTAGATAAGAAAATTCATATTCTCTTTGTTTAAAAATATCTCCGTAAGTTACACCGTTATCGTTCCAAGTTATATCGTAAACATTATCTACACCTTGTATGCACATTGCTAAACGTTCCAACCCATATGCCGCCTCACCAGGAATCATCTTGCAGTCAATCCCTCCAACTTGCTGTATATAAGTAAGCTGTGTTACTTCCATTCCATTGCATGTAACTTCCCATCCAAGTCCTGATGCTCCAACGCTCGGATTTTCCCAATCATCTTCAACAAACTTAATATCATATTTTTCTGTAGATATGCCAAGAACTTTTAAGCTATCTAAATAGACGTCTTGTAAATTATTACCAGATGGCTTTATTATAACTTGATATTGGTGATGTTGATACAAACGATTAGGATTATCACTATAGCGCCCATCTGCTGGCCTAATTACTGGTTGTAGATATGCAATTTTTGCCGGTTTTGTATCAATTGCAGACATAATTGTTGCAGGATGTAATGTGCCAGCACCAACTTCAGATGTGTATGAGTGAAGTATAACACATCCTTCACTAGCCCAAAAATCTTGTAACTCTTTTATTATACTTTGTAAGTTCACACAAATTGCACACTTTTTATACTAAATATATAAATAAATAAGTACTATTCAATACCTATTTTTTTAACAGTATCATGTAAATAATCACCTAAAACTGCTGAACTTTCCCTCACATACTGAATTATGCTTTTATTTAGGACAATTGCATCATGCATAGTTAAATCGCAGAATATAAATGCTGTTAAATACAGTAAAATCACCGCATAAAATGTGTGAAAAATCCCCTCAAATGTAATTGACATTGCATTATTATAGCTGAGCTGTATTGAACTTATTGGCCATGGTTTTATCACTTCTACGACATTAAAAAATACGTAAGGTATCATAAGAAAAAAGAAAAAGTGCATAAAATCATTAAACCAAAATGGGCATTGAAACATCTGCTTACATATACTCCCATAGAGTTTACTTACAGCATAATAAATCGACATCATTGCTGGCATTGAAAGTGCTACAGTCAGTACTTGCCCTGACGCTATTTGTATTACTATTTCTTCACCACTGTTTGCTGAAGGGTCTTGAGCATGAAAAATAAATATTCCAATTAATTGCATTACTAACATAACTATTGCCAATTTTGTAAAAACAGCAGCTACAACTATTCCTGAGTCTGGCATTTTATATAGTAAGTATTCGCCTCCATATGTAAGAATTAATATAACATCGACAATAAATAATATTAAAAAAGAAGACCAATAGTTCTGCCAACTTGGTAAATATCCTATTCCTAAAAGAGAGCTTACTGTTTTGGCAGGAAAAACCTTACCTAGCATCTTTCCCAAAAATTTAAAAAAAATCCCCATGTTCTAAGTAACACTTGGTTTATATTATTTATAATACTGTATTGTAACGGACTTATCAACAACTTAAAACATGTATTGGAAAACTTTAAGTAATATGCAGCAACAGTAGAAGAACGTGCGCCAAAAATTTAATAATTTTATAGGGCTTATGCACTTAAATTTTTTGCAATATCAAGTGCAGCGTAAGTGAATATTGCACTTGCACCCGCACGTTTGAAACCAATCAAAGATTCATAAATCATCTTGTCATAATCCAGCCAGCTATTATTTGCAGCAGCTTTTATCATTGCGTACTCACCGCTTACTTGGTAAGCAAAAATCGGAAAATTAAACTTATCACTTGCTGTTTTGATAATATCCAAATATGGCATACCTGGTTTAATCATAATAAAATCTGCACCTTCATTTATATCCATTTCAATTTCGCACATTGCTTCGCGCGCATTTTTATAATCCATTTGATAACCACTTTTGTCTATAGAATGTGATAGCCCACATGAACCAACGACTTGCCTGAATGGAGCATAGAAGCTAGAGCAGTATTTCACTGCATAAGATAATATTAATACGTCTTGAAAGTTGTTATCATCTAATGATTTTCTGATTCTTCCTATTCTACCATCCATCATATCAGAAGGAGCAACTATATCACATCCTGCTTTCGCTAAAGCAAACGCTTGCTTACACAGCACTGATATAGTTTCATCGTTTTCTACATCCATCTGATTATCTTTTAAAATGCCGTCATGGCCGTGAATAGTGTATGGATCCAATGCAACGTCTGCAATAATACCAATTTCAGGTACCTTTAATTTTACAGCACGGATTGCTTTGCAGATTAAGTTGTCAGAATTATATGCTCCCTCAGCGTTTTCAGATTTTAGTTTACTATCAACTACAGGAAAAATTGCAACAGCATTAATTCCTAAATCTTTAGCTTCCTTAACTATAGACACTAATCCATCTATTGAATAACACTTTACGCCTGGTAAGCCAGAAATTGGTTCAGTTGTTTCTTCTCTGTTATGAACAAACAGAGGAAGAACCAGATCATTTACTGATAAACTATTTTCACTTGTTAAATTGCGAACCCATTTGCTCGAGCGCCTGCGCCTTAATCTTGTATTTGGAAAATTAAACATTGGATCCAGGTAAATTCCCAGTAAAGAGCAACACTCCTGAAATGAGTACCACCCAAAGCACCGATATTGGCAGAAACACTTTCCAACCAAGGCGCATTAGCTGATCATATCGATAACGAGGTATTGTTGCTCTAATCCAAATAAATACGAATAAAAGTATAATTATCTTCAAAACGAACCAAATTAAACCTGGAATTTTATAAAGCAAACCAAGTTCTAACGGAGGATACCATCCCCCCAGAAAGAATATTGTCATCATAGCACTTGCTAAAATCATATTTGCATATTCTCCAAGAAAAAAGAGGGCAAAAGGCATGGATGAATATTCAACGTTATATCCAGAGACAAGCTCTGCTTCAGCTTCTGGTAAATCAAATGGGTGACGATTAGTTTCTGCAAGCAAAGAAATAAAAAATATTATTCCTATAGGCATTAGTAGTAAATCAACCCAAAATGGCATATTGTGTTTCGCTACCACCATCTCTCCAAGATTTAATGTTCCAGTGGTAATAACGACTGTAGCAACTATTAAGCCTATTGAAACTTCATACGAAATCATCTGAGCAGCCGACCGTATAGCGCCAAGAAATGCATAATTAGAATTGCTTGACCAGCCTGCAATAATCACGCCGTATACTCCCAGCGACGATATAGCTAGCACATAAAGCACTCCAACATTAATATTTGCTATAACCTTAGGAATAACTACTTGCTGGCCATTTTCTACAATTACTTCAGCACCAAACGGTATAACTGCCCAGGCAATTAATGCCAAGATAAAGGTAAGCATTGGAGCCATAATGAACAGTATGGTGCTCGCTCTAAATGGTATTATCGGCTCCTTAATCAGGAGCTTAATAGCATCTGCAAATGGCTGCAATAGCCCAAAAGGTCCAACTACACTTGGGCCGTGCCTCAGTTGAATTGCAGCAAGGACCTTACGCTCAAAGTATGTCAAATATGCAACTGAAAGTAGTAGCGGTACTAAAATAAATAAAATATTAACTAGCGTGTTCATAAAAAGCTTTAGTACAATCTGCCATTATTTTTGAAGCGCGACTTATTGAATCCGTCATATAAAAATTACACTCCTTTAAAGTAAAAGGTGTATTACTTAAGCTTATTTCACCGCTGCTGATTGGTACCCATGTGTTTTTTACCACTTGATCAGCATTTCTAAACTGTGGACCGATAGTATCTAATTTTTTTCTCACGTCAAATAAACTATCATATGGTAAGGAAAGATCCAAATATTGCGAGAGATTTTTAATAATTAACCAATCCTCCTTTGCTTCACCTGGAGGAAATACAGCTAAATTTGTTCTTTGCACTCGACCTTCAGTGTTTACATAAGTTGCATATTTTTCTGTATATGCAGCACCAGGCAAGATAACATCTGCCACATGTGCACCCTTATCACCGTGATGACCTTGATAAATTACAAATGTATTTTCTAATTTTGATGTATCAATTTCATCTGCACCAAGAAGATAAACCACTTCTATTTCACCACTTTCTGCATGTTCCAATATTTGATTAATATCCCTTTCGCCTTTTTTAGGAACAAACCCAGTATCTAGCCCACCAACTCTTGCTGCAGCTTTATGCAGCATATTAAAGCCATTCCAGTCATCTCTGACCATGTTAAATTTTTCTGCAATTTTGCCAGCTAGAACTAGAACTGATTCAGAATCGTCTCTTACTAATGCATCTTGACCGATAATCAGCATAGGGCTCTGAGCAGCACTCAGCAGCTCACAGAACTTATGATTTCCATTTGCTATTTCACTCAAAATATCAGGATTATCGCCCAATTTCTCAACATGATACAAATATTCAATGTTAGGACCAACACTTGCAACAGGAAAGTTGCCCTGTAAATATCTCTTTCTCAATCTTACGTTAATAATCGGTGCTTCTATCCTTGGATTTGTATTTATAAGCAGACATAAATCTGCATTTTCTATACCTTCAATAGTGGTATTGAACACATACGATCCACGATTACTTGGTATAAGCTTTGCACCATCTTGCCTACAGTCTATATTCCCCGAGCCGAGCTTCTGCATCACTTCTTTGAGTAGAAGCATAGACTCACAATCTGCTAAATCACCTGCAATTGCAGCTATTTTATTTGATTTTGTATTCTTTAATTTCTTTGCAGCAACAGTTAATGCTTCATTCCAATCAACTGGGGCTAATTTACCATCTTTTTTTATATAAGGTCGATCAAGACGCTGAACTTTTAGTCCATCATAGGCAAAGCGGGTTTTATCTGATATCCATTCTTCATTTACCTCTTCGCTCAGCCTTGGTAATATCCTCATAACCTCCGGGCCACGATAATCAACTCTAATTGCGCTACCCACAGCATCTAGCACATCTATAGTCTCACAATGTGATAGCTCCCATGGACGCGCTGTAAAGGAGTAAGGCTTTGAAGTTAAAGCCCCTACCGGGCAGAGATCTATGATATTTCCAGATAATTCAGAACTAATATGCCTTTTTATGTAAGTGCTAATCTCTACATTTTCTCCCCTTCCGATTCCTCCAAGTTCATTTGTACCTGCAACATCAGACAAAAATCTAACACACCGAGTGCAATGAATGCATCGATTCATCGCAGTCTCAATCAGTGGTCCGAAGTGTTTTTTTGGCACAGCCCTCTTATGCTCATCAAGTCTGCTGGTTCCTTTCCCATAAGCCATCGTGATATCTTGCAAATCGCATTCACCACCTTGATCGCAAATTGGGCAATCAAGCGGGTGGTTAATTAGCAAAAACTCAAGCACACCTTCACGTGCTTTTTTAACCTTAGGGGTATCAGTGTGAATAACCATCCCTTCTGCAACTGGCATTGCACAAGAGGCTACTGGTTTTGGAGGTCCACCCTCCACTTCAACCAAACACATTCTGCAATTACCAGCAATTGCTAAACGCTCATGATAACAAAAACGTGGAATTTCAACGCCCACGACTTCACAAGCTTGAATTATAGTGAGCCCATGCTCTACTTCACATTCCTTAGAATTAATAGTAACTTTAACCACAACTATTATACAGCTTCCCACTTTATAGGATTGCCGCTTACCTCATCTTCAACCAGATTGCCGTTGTCATATTGAGCAGACATATAATTCATGCGCGAATCACGATCTATATATCTAACAGGTTTTACCGGTTTATCTTTATACATTTTTTGCTCAGCTTTCTTACGCTGAGTAGGGTTATTTTTACTAGCTGTCTTTGCTTTCCCACCTGCTGCCATATAAACTCCTAAAAACTTTTCATTCTATTTTAACACTTAAGTATATAGCGTCAATATTTAATAACTTTAAAATTTCAATAGATCTCTTATTATAATCATTTTACAATCATTGTTTAAATAAAAAGTTACCCCTTGATGCCATTCCAGCGCATGACGCACAGCTGTACGAACATTGCAATTTGCAGGCAATTTGCGTGGCAGATTCAAGTAGCTGACACTGGTTTCCATCCAAAACAGCAGTAGCTCTTTTGGTGTCATTTCAGTGCTTGACACTGAAATCCAGGATTTTGATTGGATACTGAGTTGGTAAGCATAAAAGTATAGCTAACGCGAGCTCTACGTCATACCGCGATTTATTCGCGGTATCTCAAAGCATAGATCCCGCTAACAAGCAGCGGGATGACGATTGTCGTTTAGCTATAAACATTAAGAAATTTACCAAACGGAAAAAAAGGCAAAAGAAGCCCTGGGGTTATTATCCGCTTTAAAATATTGGCGTTTTTTATGTTTTAAACGCTTGACAAGCGAAATTCAGCTGCTTTTAATTGCAACTAACTTACACTGCAAATGTTTAAGAAATTTACTAAGCAGAAAAAAAGACAAAGAATCCCCGAGTTAGCTAGTCTTTTACTATCTCTGTCGAGTATTGGCATTTTTTGATGTCTTGTAACGCTTTATAAGCGCGTTCAGCTTATTTAGATAAAAATCTAGATGTAGATGAAGTTTTGTAAAGACATACAGTATCTATATACTGCAAAAAATTGAACATAAGACGCCGATACATTAAGTAATCCTTACCTTTTAATCTGCAGATTGGCGAAAGCAAATACAATAGCTTCAGTTTCATGATAGGGGGGCTGGCGGAGTTTGTCAAGGAAGTTTTTTCGTTTCTAACGATTGTTAACATGCTGCAAAAAACTATGCAAGAGGTCTACCACTTTATTAGGTATTTGTGCAGTTATTGGTGTTATCAAGATACTCCCTAATCTTCTTCAAGTCCTCCCAGGCTAAACGTTTTTGTGCCGGTTGGCGAAGTAGGTAAGCTGGATGAAATATAGCGGCTGTGGTGATTGAATTGGACAAATATTGGTTAGTGTACGTATGAAATCTGCCACGCAAATTCGATATAGTTTTTGTGCTGTCAAGAAGGCTATAACATGCGATTCCCCCGACCAAAATTAAAATTTGTGGTGAAACTAGTGCAACGTGTTTTTCGACAAATGGTCTGCACATATCAAGCTCTAGGTCGGTTGGCTTTCTATTGCCAGGTGGACGCCAAAATACAGTATTGCTTATGTATACCTTAGTGCGATCAAGATTGATTGCATTTAACATTTTATCGAGCAACATTCCACTTGCACCACAAAATGGTATGCCTTGAAGGTCTTCATTTGCTCCTGGAGCTTCACCAACGAGCATAATTTTTGCATTTGGATTACCATCGGAAAAGACAGTATTAGTTGCAGTTTTTTTTATCTCACAACCTTCAAATGATTCAACTGCACTTCTTAGTTCATCCACACTATTACATTTGCTTGCAAGTTTCCTTGCTTCAATTATCCAATCACTTGGAAACATGTCTTTTCCATCTTTAGTGTCATCCCAGCGCATATCTGCATCTTTCTTCTTGGTCCCAGTTTGGATAACAGAGGGTTGTACACTCTCTTTGCTCTCCAATTTTTTTTCCTCTTCACCCTCCATTAGTGTGCAATCAACGCCCACTTCATGGTAAAATTTTAATAATTCTAGGTCTTTATTGCTCATAATGCTTTTTAACCTTTTGTGCTTTTTTCATGGCCATATCATACTTTAATTTAGATAAATGTCTAATATATAATATGCCGTTTAAGTGATCTAATTCATGCTGAATACACCTTGCAAGCCAACCACTAGCTTTTAGCGTCTGTTCTTCGTTATTTAAGTCTCTGTATTTCACAGTTAAATACTTTGGACGCTTAATTTCATAGCTTTGCTCTGGAATTGAAAGGCACCCTTCCTTGAGAGTCACTTGTTCATCAGATAATTCCGTAATTTCTGGATTAATCATGCAAAACTTGCCAGTTGATTCATATCCTGCTGGCTCATTTTCAATTGTTTCTAGCTGAACATCCACAACAAAAATTCTCTTTAACACTCCAACTTGCACTGCAGCAAGGCCAAGACCTTCTGCATCATACATAGTTTCGAACATGTCGTTTACTAATTCTTTAATTTTATCGTTTATATCTGTTACTTCACTGGCACGTGTGATTAGTCTTTCATCAGGGGCAATTACAATTGGTAATATGGACATAAAAATTATAATTCTATGTTTTGCTTTTCCTTTTGTCCAGAATTTAGTGTATATTAAAATGTTGCTATATCTATAATAGAAATATAAATTATTAAAGAAAGCTACAATTTAAATGAAATTGCGTAATAAGGTTAACTAATGTACTCTGCAGTAATAGCAAAACCAAAGAGAAACGTTTTTGCTGTTTTAGACATAGGTACAACAAAGATTATTTGTCTAATCGTTAAAATAAATGGCAACTTCAGCTATAAAGTAACAGGAACGGGCTATAAGATTGCAGAAGGTGTAAACGGTGGGTCGATAACTAATGTAAAACACGCAAATTACTCCATCTCATCAACTATAGGTTTAGCTGAGCAAGTGTCAGAGGAAACTATAGACCAGATATATGTGAGCATTGCTGGATGTGGCATCTCATCTTTCAATGTACATAATGAAATTATTGCAGCTAATCATGAAATTTCTGACCGGGATATAAAACGTGTAGTTTTTCAGACGTTTGAGAAATATATTGAAGAAAATGTTATCATTCACAATATACCACTGAAATATCACTTAGATGACATGACTGACATAAAAGAAGTTGGTGGATTGTACGGAAAAAGACTATCTGCTGATGTTAATGTTGTCACTGCTTCGCGTCCAGCGCTTACCAATATTGAAAACTGTATTACCAATAATGGTGGATTAAATATGGCAGGTTGTATTGCTTCTGCATATTCTGCAGGTCTTGCCTGTCTGAGTGGAGATGAAAAAGAGCTCGGGACGGCTATTGTTGATATAGGCGGTGGGTGCACTGCAATTGGAATTTTCAAAAGAGGGAAACTTGTGTATGCAAGCAGCGTTCCAATTGGTGGTGTTCATATCACTCGAGATATTGCTTACGGGCTATGCACAAGCATAGAACGTGCAGAGTATATAAAAATACTGTATGGCAGCACTATCGTAACTTCAATAGATGAGAATGAGTACATTACAATGCAAAACAACGAAAATGATGAACCTACTCAAGTATTCAAATCTGAGCTTATTAACATCATAAGACCAAGAGTTGAAGAAATACTTGAAATGGTAAGAGAGCAATTTCAAGAGCAGAAAGATCCAATTAATAAAGTAGTGATCACAGGTGGAACTAGTCAACTCACAAGCATGAAGGAAATTGCAGGCTATATATTCAATAAGCAAGTTCGAATTGGGTGCCCTGAGTCTTGTAGCGGTCTTGATGGCGAATATGATAAAAATCCTGTATTTTCTGCTGCTATAGGCTCTATAAAGCTAATAGTTGACACTTTTTATAAAAATAATTCTGGTATTTTAGGTCAGGATGGTAAAATGAGTAAATTGTATAATTGGGTTAAATCAAAAGTTACAGTCTAGATTTCTGTTTTACCACCTTTCATACAAATGACTTGACACTAGGATCCATAGGACTTATTTTTATAATATGTAAAATTATTATGTTTATGTACTTGCGAGTAAGCGTACCAATTACAATAAGACATGGAAAATATGAACATAACTATACACTCACAAGAAGATTTTGAATTTATGCGCAAGGCTGGCAGGCTTGCTGCTGAAACTCTTGATTTCATTGCACCGTACGTAAAGGTAGGGGTGACAACTAATGAGTTAAATGATCTATGTCATGATTTTATAATTAATGCAGGTGCAATTCCAGCACCACTAAACTATAGGGGGTATCCAAAATCGATTTGCACTTCAAAAAATGCAGTTGTGTGCCATGGTGTTCCCGATAATAAACCACTTAAAGATGGAGATATTTTAAATATTGATGTCACGGTGATTTTAAATGGCTGGCATGGTGATACAAGTCGCATGTTTTGGGTTGGCAAGCCATCAATAAAAGCAAAACGCTTGTGTGACGCTACTTATCATGCATTGATGGAAGCAATCAAACAAGTTAAGCCCGGCAATAAGTTAAATGAAATAGGGCTTGCTATAGAGAAATATATTAGAGATTTTGGATATTCTATCGTACGCAGCTACTGCGGACATGGTATAGGAAAAGTCTTTCATGCTCCACCAAATGTAGTGCATTTCTATGATCAAGATGAAAATCTCGTCTTGAAGGAAGGTATGTTCTTTACAATAGAGCCAATGATTAATGCTGGAAAACATGAGACTCTGCTCAGTAAACTCGATGATTGGACAGTGACAACACGCGATCTTTCACTTTCTGCTCAATTTGAACATACGCTCGGAGTAACAAAAGATGGTGCTGAAATATTCACATTATCACCTAAAAATTGGCACTTCCCGCCTTATAATTAGATTTTTTTAAATTCTGCTATACTGCAACTATACTTGGTTTACTTTGGGTGATCTTGAAGAAAGCTAACCCTTAACTTGTGATATAGCAACTAGCCCAATTAATGCACAGAAAATCATGTAAAAACTAGCTGAAGTCTCTTGTCCTGTAACTTTGATAATTGTTGTGCATATAAATGGTGCAAGACCACCAAAAAATCCAGCAGCTATATTTCTTGACAAACCAAATCCGCTATACCGAACCTTTGTTGGAAATAATTCACACATAAATGCACTGACAGGGCCAAGCGATGCAGCTATTGGAATTATAAAAAGAATATGTGCCAGCAAGTAATTGCCACTACATAACATTGAGAAAACTGGATAACTCACTATTACAAAAGCTATAAATGCAAATTTCATAACTTTTTCTCTTCCTATCTTATCAGAAAGTATAGCAAATAATATTGTCAACCCTCCGAGCGCAATTTGATTCAGTATTTCCACTATGTGATTAAAATGAGTATTTACTGTTAATATTTTATTCGTAAGCACATTGAAAAATACCAGATATATGTAAAGAGATGAGTTTTCAACTATATCAACCCCAACTGATATCAGAAAAGGTTTTTTATAGCTATTTAATAACTCTTTTAATGGCAATTTAGATGGATTTTTCTGTCTTTTATACTCTGGGCTTTCATCAAGTATATATCTCATATATATGCTAATTAATCCCATTGCTAAACTGAAAATGAAAGGTAATCTCCACCCCCAAGATTCAAAATCAGATACTTTTTTGCATATGAGTACCGCTATCAAGCTTAATACTGAACCAAAAATTGCACTTAATACCTCAATGCTGCCAAAAAATCCTTTTTTGTTTTTAGGAGCATGTTCTATTAAAAATGGTGCATTTCCTGCTTCTCCTCCAAGAGATATACCCTGCAATAATCTTAAACACACTACCAGCATTGACGCTAGTATTCCAATGCTTTGATAACCTGGAACAAAAGCAATTAATACGGTTGATAAAGTCATTAATATAATCGAGAGCAATAAGGCAACTCTTCTGCCATGTTTATCACCAATGTGACCAAATATAGCAGCACCGACTGGTCTCATTAAGAAACCCACTGCAAACACTCCAAAAGCCTTCAATACGCTGGTTAGTTGATCATCCGATGGAAAAAACACACCACCTATTATGTTTATTAAGTGGCCAAAAAGCATGTGGTCATACCACAATAAAGTGTTACAAATCAAACTTGAAAATATTACTTTTGTTATTTGCTGCATAATTTCCCTATAGCCTGTTTGATCTTATATATAAAAAAAAATGTGAACGTTATGTGAATATTATATTAACAATATTAAACCTTAATTTTAATATTATTGCTCATATATTCCGATAAGATACCATATTTTGGCAAGAAAATCTATGTACATAAATAAAATTGATGTGAAGAGTAGAGTAGAGTAGGATATCTACACCAACTGTACTTAAATTTTTTGATATGACACACACTCCAGTTTTGTTAAAAGAGATGCTATCACTACTATCACCGCAGGATGGTGGCATATACGTGGACGCCACATTTGGAGCTGGAGGGTATAGCAAAGCAATATTGGAGTCAGCTGATTGCAAAGTATATGCAATTGATAGAGATGAAACGGTAACTAAGTTTTATGATGATTTAAGCGTTAGATATCCAGATAGAATAAAACTATTCATTGAGAAGTTTAGTAATATTAAAAGTATACTAAGCAGCGTTGAGCCATCTCCTGTCATCCCAGTACTTGATACTGGAAAAAATAACTGGTCACGCGCTGGAATGACATCAAACGGAGTGGATGGAGTGGTCTTTGACATCGGAGTTTCATCTATGCAGCTTGATAACGGAGATAGAGGGTTCTCATTTTTACATGATGGTCCACTCGATATGAGCATGGATAACTCTTCTTATATAAACGCTTCAACGTTTGTTAACGCTTTACGCGAAGAAGAAATCGCAAATACTATATATAACTACGGAGGCGAACGTCTTTCTCGCAAAATTGCAAGAGCAATAATAAATGCACGGAAGAAGAAAACTATCAAAACTACATTTGAGCTTGCGGATATTGTACGTTCCGTGGTATTTCGTGGAAAAAGCAAAATTGATCCTGCAACCAGAACATTTCAGGCAATCAGAATATGGGTAAACGATGAGCTGGGAGAACTTGAAAAGGGTATTAAAGCTGCGTCTGAGATTTTAAGTGAGAATGGCAAATTAATTGTCGTCACCTTTCATTCCTTAGAAGATCGTATAGTCAAAACTTTTTTTAAAGATTTATGTGCTACTGATTGCAAGACATTCTCTCTTCTAAATAAAAAAGTGATCGAAGCAAGTATAGAAGAAGTAAGTGCAAATCCGCGTTCACGCTCAGCAAAACTAAGAGCTATACAGAGGTTGTCGTGAGAACTTTCTGCATCATCTCAATAGTTATGTTTTTTCTTAGCATTGTAGGACTATTTAAGGTAAAATTACATGTTCAGTCATTAAATAGAGAGCTAATAAAAATAAAAAGTGAAATTAATTTAGTACAAAGTGATATAAAAGTTTTACAAGCAGAGTGGAGCTATTTGAATAATCCAAAAAGACTTGCAAGCCTTGTAAAGAAATACCTGAAAAATAACTCTTTAATACTGGCTAGCCAGGTTAAAAATCTTGACTCTTTAAATGGCCGCAGTGTGCTAGCACAACTTAAAATCCATGATCAACAGTGAGATTAAGTCTTATTTTTTACAGATGAGCACATCACAATAAAACTTACTTTGTATCCGTTCAGGATAGCGGCAAGGTAGTATAACCATAGAGTAAAAGTGAGTTTACAACAAATGGTGTCATCCCAGTGCTTGACACTGGGATCCAGCCTTTCCATAATCATCAAAAACATTGTATTTTAACGTAAAACAGCTATTTTTATGCTTACCAACTTAATAAAATTCCTGGATCCCAGTGTCTGGGCACTGGGATGACAAAGGAGAGCAGTGTCAGCTACTTGCATAACACCATTTGTTGTGCAACTTACTTTAGTATGAAATTGCTTGCGTAAGATTTTGGCAGCCTCTTAACATTTTTTGGCATTTCAATTATGTATTTAACGTTGCGTTTTTTTGCGTAGAATACTGCTTTTTCAAGAGAATCAAACTTTAATACAATCTGTTTTTTTGGATCTTTTGAGCCAACCCACCCCATTAAAGGTTCAATGTAGTAAGAGCCAGATTCAATTTTCAGGTGCCAGAAATTTGTATTACCTAAACCAGATTGTGTTGCAGTTCTTGTTGGTCTATAAATCCTAAAAACTACTTTATCGTCAATGCCCATAGTTCTTGTTAAATAAGCTTAAATATATATCTAAATAAATCCTTTCACAAACAATTAGTATGAAAGAATGAAGTTTGAAATAAATATTTTTATGTTATATTATTATTAAATTATATTAAAAGGATTAGCTGAATAGGAGTAACCGATGACGCAACAGGAAATAGTAACAATTAATGCAGAGTTACGTGATATAACAAAAACAAAAGCGATGCATTCTCTAAGGAAGAAAGGAAACATCCCTGGAATCATATATGGAAAGGGCCATGATAATGTAAATTTGACATTGTCTGCAAAGGAATTCACAAAGCAATATAAGTCAGGCTCTCTTTCTGCACATTTGATAGAGCTGAATATTTCGGGCAAAAAGGAATATGCTCTTGTTCGCGATATCCAATTGCATGTAGTAAAGGATACTGTGCAACATGTTGATTTTCAGTTTGTTGATAAAGGCAGTGAAATTAAAATAGACATACCTCTATCATTTGTGAATGAAAGTAAAGCTCCAGGAATCAAATTAGGTGGAGTGCTTAATGTTTTGTGTCGTTCTATTGCTGTTAAATGCTCTCCTGATAAAATACCTCAGGTTATTGAAGTTGATTTATCCGGTAAAATGATTGGCCAGTCTATACATATTAATGATGTAAAATTACCAGAAGGTGTTAAGTTTGTAGCTCATGAAGAAGAAAATTTTACCATTGTTACAATTTCTGCTGCCGATAGTGACGTTGAAGAACCTCAAGCAGAAACAGAGGAATAGTGCACCTGATAGTTGGGCTTGGTAACCCTGGTGGTCAATATGAGTTAACTTATCATAATATCGGCTTCATCGTAGTTGATACAATTTGCAAATATTGGAATTTCCAGTCGTTCTCTAAAAAAGCCGATTATCTAATAACCTCTGGCATAATTAATGATAA
Organism: Wolbachia endosymbiont of Rhagoletis cerasi; assembly: GCF_018454475.1. Lineage (NCBI taxonomy): Bacteria > Pseudomonadati > Pseudomonadota > Alphaproteobacteria > Rickettsiales > Anaplasmataceae > Wolbachia > Wolbachia endosymbiont of Rhagoletis cerasi. Next base: position 334,339 of record NZ_JADCNC010000009.1, read on the forward strand.
TAAAATCATGTTAATAAAGCCTTATTCATTTATGAATAATTCAGGCATCCCTGTTGCAAAAATACGAAACTTTTACAAATTATCGCTAGATAATATCGTTGTCATACATGATGACGCTGATTTGGAACTTGGAAGAATAAAAGTAAAGAAAGGTGGTAGTTCTGCTGGACATAATGGACTTAAATCCATAGATAGTTTTATTGGCAACGATTATTGGCGCTTGAGATTTGGAGTGGGTAGACCTGAAGATCAAAGAAGCTTAGCAGATTATGTGTTATCAAAATTTGAAAATTTTGATAATGTTACTCCCTTAGTGGAAAAAATAGCAAAAAATATACACTTAATGCTGCAAGGAGATAATACAGCTTTTATCAATTTGATTGTATAATATTACGAAACACAGGGAGTGTATGGTCCCAGAGTGTGATGGTGTGGATTTAGTATGAACAATTCAGGAGATTTTGTCCACTGTAAAGATATAAACTCAAAAGGTGTAAGACCCTTAAGAGTTTTGAGTCTTTTAGCATAATTGTAGGCCATAACAAAGTCATAAAGATGCTCTTTGAGTTGCTGGTGAGACTGATAGTAATACTTCTTAACAGTGGCATTCTTTAAAGTTTTGTTCATACGCTCAACTTGCCCATTTGTCCAAGGATGGCTAACTTTTGTTAGACGGTGTTCAATGTCATTTTCTTCACAAGCTCTATCAAATATATGTTGAAAAGCGTATTTATGGCGTTTTTGGTTGGTAAATTGTACACTGTTATCTGTCAAAATAGTGTGGATTTTATATGGTAAAATTTTAATCAAATTACGTAGAAACTCAGCAGCTATAGGTTTTGTAGCACTTTTATGCAACTCAACATACGTAAATTTGGATGTTCTATCTATTGCAACAAACAAATATAACTTTCCTTCTTCTGTTCTGACTTCTGCAATATCAATATGGAAATAGCCTATAGGATATTGTTTGAATTTCTTTTTTGGTTTAACTTCGCCATCAACATCTGGTAGTCTGCTAATGCTGTGCCTCTGTAAGCAACGATGTAGACTAGAGCGAGTCAAGTGTGGGATTGAGGTTTGCAAAGCGTAGAGACAATCATCTAATGGCAATAGAGTATGCTTACGAAATGCAACAATTACAGCCTCCTCTTCTAAAGTTAAAACAGTTGATCTTGCATGCTTCGGACCCATATCAGCGTCTTTGGCAAAAGACCGTTTTCTCCATTTAATGATAGTTTTTGGATTAAGGTTATAGTACCTGGAGAGTTTTGCTATGCTCTCTTTACTATTTTGTATTGCTCTACGAATTGTCTCTGTTGTTTTGGCGCACCCATGTAATATTTGTCCCATAATTCCTCCTTTGATGGTATTGTTTTCTCATATTTTATCATACCATCACACTCTGGGACCATACATCCCCCCCTCCCCCCCTAGTTCCTATATCAAACCTTTCTTTACTAGATTATATAGTCAATATAAAAAGCCATATAAAATTGCTTCCACTGCTGCCATGAGGAAATTGCTTATTCTTGCTAACTCTTTAGTCAGAGATGACAGGGTTTTTACTGAGGAATATAACTCTCTGTCTGTTTCTATCTAAGAGCCAGTATAGCTGTGGATAAGCACGTTTATACAGATAAAAGTACTTATCCACAGCTACATCAATTTTTCTATTGACTTTTAACACAACTGCTAAACAGATACATTCGTCATCCCGCTACGTGTTAGCGGCCAAGATACCGCGGCGGTATGACGTGGGAAACCTGACTTGCATTAGCTATAAAATAGTGATTTATATAAATCCCATAGCATGCCGAATGAAGCGTTTTTTGAGGAAATTTGAATTTTCAACTGCAATCAAGCCAAGATTTCTTAGTGCTTTAGCGCAGAATATTCTGTTGGAAAACATCCTATTTAATCCATCAGTTGCAAGCGCCATTGTAAAATTATCAAAGTATCTGTTACGTGAAATTTTCTTTAATAAATAACTACTGCCAACATCAGTACCAGCCGCTTTTGCAGCAACTACGTGCTTTATAACACTTTCTACATCTCTAATTCCAAGATTAAGCCCTTGACCTGCAACTGGATGAATTGAATGTGCTGCATCGCCGATAAGCAAAACTCTACCCTTATATAACTTTTTTGCGAAAGCAAAACTTAAAGGATAAAGTTTTCTTTCACCCTCTAATTTTATCTCTCCTAAATAAGAACCAAATCTTTTTTTAAGCTCTATAATAAATTCTTCTTCAGACAGATCCATTAGCATTTTTGAAATTTCAGATTTTTCTGTCCAAACTATCGAAGAAGTATAGCCACCCTTCATCGGTAGAATTGCAAATGGACCGCCAGGGAAAAAACGCTCCACAGCTAAGTTTTGGTGATGCAGTTCATGCTTTACATTAAATACTATGCTACTTTGTTTATAGTCAAATTTCACTGTCGGTATAGAAAATAACTCTGGTAATTTAGAGTTTTTGCCTTCAGCACAGATAAGTAGCGATGATATTAATTCCTGGTTATTATCAAGAATCACTTCCACATATCCTGAATCACAAGCAATTGTTTTATAGGAATGTGGAGAGTATATATTCAGTTTATTTAGAAAATTATTGTTGATTGCATTCCATATAGTAGCATTGTTGATAACATAACCCATTGGCTCTTCGCTAACCATTTTATGATTGTAATGCACAGTAACCGCATCTAATATGCATATATCAAGTATTGGCTCAGCTTCACTTTCCACAAACTGCCAAATCCCTAACTTTTCCAATATTTTTTTCGAGCCTTGAGAAATAGCAAATGCTCGATTATCATCTACTACACGTGGTAGACTATTTTTTTCAATCACAGCTACAGACACAGAGTCACAACTGAGGCCAATGGCAGTAATAAGACCAAGTAACCCACCACCTGAAATGATTACATCATAATTCATTTTATTTACGCTAATTGTAAAATTATATTTTATCTGTTTTGAAAATAGTTTAAACAAACTTTATATATAAATTAAATTTTTTAGATCCCAGTGTCAGCTACTTGGATGACATCTAAAGACACTCCACCTTGTCATTCCAGCACGTAACGAACAACTGTACGAACATTTTGCGAAGGCAGTGTGTTAAATGCTATGGCCGGTTTTGCCTCAAACATAAAGGTGTCATCCCAGTGCTTGACACTGGGATGGCTTTGTTGCATCGCTACTTATGAAAGGCTAACTATAATTAGGATTATAAGCAACTTATTGAAAATCTTGTTTTTTTGCAATCAATCTGATCAAATTTAAGAATAGTAATTTGTTATTTATATTAATAAATTTAATTCTATTGAAAATAGCTAAAGCATTGAAATTCTTGAATTTTAGCCAGATTAGTGAGTGGTAGTGAAATTTCTTTTACTCAAATTTAGGTATTCACTGACCGTTCTTGTTATAAATACCAGAATAATAAGCTACTGATATTCTCCACCTTTTTTATCTTTAATCCATCATAGCTAGCGATGCAACAAAGCCCACTGGGATCCATTCTTCTTTTTTTCTGGATTCCAGCGTCACGCGCTGGAATGACAAAAGCTGCTAATTTTTCATGTAAATAATGGTTATGCAAGCAGTCTATTTTGTAACTAACAAAAGAGGACTTTGATTCGCATGTTTCTCACGCTTATTCTATTGTTTAACTATACTTTGAGCAATGTCTTCATAAATCTCTGCCAAATCCTCACTTAACATTAAAGGATTTCCGCAATCAGAAGCATGGCATATTTGTGGATCTAGAGGAACTCTGCCTAGAAGTTTGATGCCCAGCTCCTCAGACATTTTTTTTGCACCGTCTTTTCCAAATATGTATATTTTTGAGCCGCTTTGAATGAAATAACTCATATTTTCTACAATGCCAATAACCGGTACGCTGAGCTTTGTAAACATATCATAAATTTTGCGAGCATCGATTAAAGAGAGCTCCTGTGGAGTTGAAACTATTATCGCCCCAGTTAAGTTAAAATTTTCCATAAGACTTAAATGCACATCGCCAGTTCCAGGTGGTGTATCAATTATCAAATACTCTATATCGGACCATTTTGTTCCCATTAGCAGACTATAAAGTGCTTTTGTAATCATAGGTCCGCGCCATATTGCTGCACGATCTTTATCGATAAAATAGCCAATTGAAATAGTATGCAGTCCATACTTTTCTATAGGCATTGCTTTACTATCCTGTATTTCTGGCTTTAATTTTTCAGCGCCAAGCATTTTAGGAATTGAAGGACCATATATATCTGCATCAACCAGCGCAACTTTGTGTTTTAACTTTGCTAATGAGAGAGCAAGATTTAGCGCAACTGTGGACTTGCCCACACCGCCTTTACCAGAGGCCACAACGATTATATTTTTCACTCCTTCGATATGTAATTTAGCTTTTTGTTGCCCAGTTTGTTTTTGACAAGTAGCAACCACGGTCACTTTTGTCACCCCCGGTATAGCTTTAACAGCTTGCTCACAATTTCTTCTTAATTCTTCATTTGCTTGCGTGTTACCGGCAACTTCAAGCACAAAACCAACATCTTGACCTTTAATAATAATTGAGGATATTATGCCAAGAGCGATCACATCTTTACCGCTTTTTTGCTCTATGACTTTTTTTAAGTTCTCTCTTACAATTTTTTCGTTGATCATTAGCCTTTTAGGTGATTTCTTCCTGAAGTCGTTTAATCTCAGCTTGAGGAAGGCCGGTTGTCTGAGAGATAATATCAATAGAGATGTCAGCCTTAAGTAGGTTTTTTGCTACTTCAATCTTTCCTTCAATCTTTCCCTCATCAAGTTTTTTAGCGAGGATGCCTTCTTCTTTCCGCAGATCCATTATTCTTTCTTCATATGCTACTAAATCTTTTTCATTCCAGCTAAACCTGTCTAATTCATCGTAGGCTAACTTTATTATTGGTGCTTTTTCTGCTATTTTCCTTAAGTCTTCTTCCGTAGTTTCATCTGCATATTGTTGTCTAAGTGAAGAAGGTCGCCCCTCCTCACTCGACTTCAAAACCGTACGTGAGACTTTGCGCCTCATACGGCTTCTCTCCAATTTGGAGCTTTTCATGCACACCTCCTGTGTAATTCATCGTGACAATGTCCATGTAACAAAGATAAGTTTTTGATCATGTTGTTTCGTCTATTCCGGTCTTTGTGATGTATTTCTATTGTATCATCACTTTTAAACCATAGTCTACAATTATCACATTTACTTTGTTGTAACTTCAATAGTTTTATTACTCTTAATGGCTTATCTGGTATTTTTCTCAGACGTTTACCCCAATAAACCCAATCACCATCATATGGAGATCTGGTTTTTTGCACTTTGATATGTCGTTTAATAACATGATCGCTGTGTATAATAAGATGTATCTTGTTACTTGTCATAAAACGCCAGTTATCGTTATCATACTTTTTAAAGTATTTTCTTTTTATCCAGCATTTCCCTTTGTTTGGGTGCCTAAAGACTGACCTTACCCAGAAAAAGTGGAGAGAAAGAAAAGAGTTTTTTTGGGTAAAATAAAATTTTGGAGGATTAGAAATGGTAAGAGAATATACAGCAGAATTCAAATTGGAAGCTGTTAAACTGGCAAATGAACAAAGAAAGGCAGGTCAAACAATTACAAAAATAGCAAAGGATTTAGGAATAAAGGGTGGTTTATTAGGAAAATGGATGAAGAAATATAACGAAAAAAAGTCAGCGGCAAATGCATTTCCAGATGTAGCACCTTATGACAAAGAGAGGTTTGATTTACAAAGCAAGAGTAACAAGGGAAAGAGACATTTAAAAAAAAGCCCTGGCCAGTCAAAAAGAGTAAAATATTTTTTTATATAGTAACTGCTATAAAGTACAGGAATTATGTAGGATTTTCTGCTAGTGGCTACTATAAGTGGACCACAAGAAAAATAAGCAGTAGAGAATCAGCAAATAAAGAGCTACTCGCAGCTATTCAAAAAATATATCAAGTTTCTAAATGTAGATATGGAGCTCCTAAAATTCATGCTGAATTGAAGGCTTTGGGTAAAAGTTGCAATTTGAAAACGGTGCAAAGTATTATGCAGAAAAATGACATCAGGGCTATACTGAAAAGAAAGTTTAAAATTAAAAAACAACAAACAGATAATAGAGCTGTAGCTCCCAATATACTAGATCAAAACTTTATTGTTGATCAACCAAATAAAGTATGGGATTACTTACATCAAAACCAAGGAGGGATGGCTATATTTGGCAGCAATAATTCTCACGTATGGTAGTTAATGAGTAGTGCAATAAATAAACAATTGGTTATGAACTCTTTATTAATGGCCATTAATAGGCGTAAACCTGTTAAAAATCTACTGCTGCACAGTGACCAAGGTTCACAATATACTGCGCAAGGGTATCAATATCTCTTAGCTGTAAAGAATATAGATGAGTAATAAAGGCTGTTGTTACGACAATTCTGTTGCAGAAAGCTTCTTTAGCTCATTGAAAAGAGAAATACTTATTGATACTTCACAACACTCTGCTCAACAAACTAGAACTGCAATATTTGAATACATAGAAATTTTTTATAACAAACAACGTCACTATTAACTATTGCATTCCAGAACAATTTGATGCATCATTCTTTTTGTAAAAAACATTCCACACTTTCTCTCCACTTTTTCTGGGTAAGGTCACTGACTCAATACCCAGTCAATATCCTTTCCACCAGTTCTTTTACTGCCGGTACGTAGCCATTCTCATAAAATGGATCTTGCTTAAATTTGTACACATTGTGCCCGGAAAACATGAGTTCGTTCTCAATATCACCATCGTGTATAACGTTTTGCAGTGTTTTTTGTATGCAAAAACTACGCGGATCTGGCTTTCGTCCTGTTGAATGGTCACCATGATCTTTCCAATTGCTAAACAAACAATGACTTAAGCATCCCATACAATTGATTTGATCTTGTCTTATCTCTGCAAACCTGCCTGGCGTCACAAAAATAACAGTTGTATCTGGAGTTTTCATTGCTTCTGTATACCCTGCTTTAGTCCATGTATTTGCCAGTTCTTTGTCTTTTGCAGTAAGGTAGATCTTTCTACCTCTGCTACCCATTGCAAATTCATTATTAAATTCTTCGCTAGCATTTTCTGAAAACTTTATTTGACGTGAATTCCGTTCCTGCAACTCACGTATGAAGTTATTTTTTACTGCAGATGAGTAAAACCCTGTTGGACTGAATTTATTTAAAAATACATCACCTTCTTCTAAAGTGAGTAGCTTCTTTTTCCACTCTGCAGAAATTGGGCTTTCTTTCGTCAAAAGTGGACGAGTGCCAAACTGAAAAGCTATTGGTCCAATTTGCAGATTGTCAAACCAATGTTCCCAATCTTTCAAATGCCACACTCCTCCTGCCATAACAATTGGTGTTTCTGAAAGACCGATCTCGTTCATGAAAGATCTAAGCTCTGCAACTCTTTCAAATGGAGCCTGTGGTAGCTCTGGGTCTTCACTGTTACTCAGTCCATTGTGCCCTCCAGCAAGCCATGGATCTTCATACACTACTCCACCAAGCAAATAGGAAGATATTTTTTGGTAAGTACGTTTCCATAATGCTTTAAAAGCACGCACTGATGAGATAATAGGGTAATAATAAACCTGATATTTAGCTGCAATTTCCCCAAGCCTATAAGGCATACCAGCACCGCAGGTAATACCATGAATCAAACCTTTCGCTCCTTCTAATATGCCATGAAGCACGCGTTCTGCTGCTCCCATCTCCCAAAGTACATTCATGTGTATTCTTCCATGACCTTTTGATATTTCATTTGCTATTCTTGCCTGACTAATTCCAGCTTCAATACTATACTCAATCAATTCACTATGCTTTTCATTTCTTGTTTTGCCTTTATAAATTAGTGGCACTAACTCGCCATTATCATCAATAAGCTTAGCATTTGCACCAGAAAATGTACCCACAGCATCTGCTGCAGCAAATGCTCCGCTTGATCTTCCATCACTAACTGCAATGCCTTTGCCGCCCTCGATGATTGGCCACACTTCCTTTCCTGAAATTACTATCTTTTTTATCTTATTTTTCAAAACTTCCTCGCAATCTTTCACTCTATTTTACTTAATTACTAAAAAAATGATAGCTGTTTATTTTTTCTTGTATCATTAAAGCTTCTATAGCTACTCATGCTGTTGTAGTTTGAGAGCAGTTCCCATCGGAAGGGTGTCATTCCAGTGCTTGACACTGGAATCCAGTTTTTGATCAAAAATGTTGCTATAGTGCACAATCAATTTTCCTGGATCCCAGTGTCTGGGCACTGGGATGACACCATAGGGGGCTACTTGGATGACAGGGGAGGGAGGCTGCTGGGATCCTGACAACCGTCATCCCGCTGCTTGTTAGCGGGATCTAGAGATACCGCGGCGGTATGACGTAGAGCTACGTGTTTAGGTTTAATGAATCCACTATATCTTTTACTTGAGAAAAAACATACTCTTTGCTTACACTGGTATCGATAATAAAGTCACTCATCTTCCTTTTCTCCTCAATAGATAACTGAACATCGGAGATTAGATTAAGCTTTTCTTTATCTATGTTGCGTTCGTTAAGTCTTTGAGCTTGCACAACGCTATCTGCATGAACAAAAACAATAAGGTCGCAATATAAATAAAATTTTGTTTCTAATAGAAGTGGCACATCTAAAACTAAAAGTTTTCTATCGATCTTTTTTTCCTTGGCAATAAAAAATTCTAATTCACGCAGCACAGCAGAGTGAACCAAAGATTGAAATTGTTTCCAATTTTCATCGTAGGCTAAGAAATATTTAGACAGTACTGTTCTATCTATTTCACCATTTACTACCACTCCAGGAAAATTTTTCTCTGCATAACTTATTATGCTTTTATCCACTTTATAAAGTTGGTGTACAACAGAATCAGCATCAAATACAACAGCACCAAACTCTTGAAAGCAATTAGCTACAAAGCTCTTTCCTACCCCAATTCCGCCTGTTAGACTTATAATCATATAACAAAATACATTCGACTTCTTTTGAAACTATAGCTAAGGTTTCTCTATATATATTAACTAGATTTTCTAGATCCCAGTGTCAAGCACATAACTATACGAACATTGCAATTTGTAGGTGGTGTCATCCCAGTCTGGAATCCAGCTTTTATGTTGTATAGTGCACAATCAATTTTCCTGGATCGAAGTAGTCTGGGCTACTTGGATGACACCCTACTTAACCGTCATACCGCCGCGGTATCTCTTAGCCACTAACACGTAGTGGGATGACGATTGTCGATAAATCTAAGTTACTTTAGCAACAGTTATTCTCCACTAAATTACTCTGAATTTTGGTTATATTATTTGCGGATTTCACTGCTGAAATCTCAAATTTTGAGCTTGTGTTCAAAAATGATTCAACTGACCTGCCAAAAAAATCATATCTCCATCCCTTGAATAATTTATCTGTCTGTCCAGATATTGACCCGGTTAACTCATCTTTTGAAGAAACTAATTTCCTTGATATGTTACTTTCTTTACATTTACTATCTAAAATAATTGAGAGTATATCAAGTACAGATTTGTCATAATTACTCGATAAGGTGTTGTTTTGCTGCATCCAATTTCTCTCATTTTCATTAAAAATATTCACAAACTCTAGTAAATCCGCATCTTTTATATTTTTTGTATTCCTCTTGAGATCATCTAAAATCTCATCAACATGCTCTACATTTTTTTCAATAAAATCAGCTATTACAGCATTATTGATTATTTTATTACGGTTCATATTATAGCGCTGTGCTAAGGTTTCTTGCCACTCACTAACTGCTTTAACAGTTAGTATCAATCTTGGATTTACTTCATAATTAAATTTAATCCTCTTCCATGCATCTTTTGGGCTATGTAAATACTTATTTATATCAACTATTGATTCCATCTCTTCTTGAAACCAACCCATCCTATTATTTTCTTCAAGTTTATTGCACAATATTTGGTATAGGTCATATAGGTGTACCACGTCGTTTACTGCATAATCTAACTGATCTTCGGACAACGGACGCCTTAACCAATCTGAATTTTTAGCTTTAATTTTATCCAGTGCTATTCCTTGATATTGCTCCACTACTTTTGAGTAACCAATAAAGTCATGATAATAATGACAAAACATAGCAGCAACTTGGGTATCAAAAATGGGAGTGGGAATACATTTAAACACAGTGAGTAAGGATTCTATATCCTGCCGGCAGCTATGAAACACTTTGGTTATCCCCTGATTTAGCATTATTTTCTTAATGAATGATAAATCAATTTCTGGCACTAATGCGTCTACAATAAAACTCTTCTCTCCGTAAGAAATTTGAATTAACGATAATTTTGGGTAGTAGATTAAATTATTTCTAATGAACTCCGTGTCAACTGCTATAAATTTTGGCTTTTTTGCTATCAACCCCTCACATATGTCCTCCAGCTCCGACGTTGTATTAATTAACATATGTTTTTTATTCAGTGGTTCTATTTTACTACTTATATTAAATTTTGCAATTAGAGTCACTACGAAATTAGTAATGGAGCTTGCTAGTTACTTATAATATTATAAAGTGTTTGTTATGTAGTGGTGAAGTGTTATGGTAGATTTTATAGACCTTTTTCAAGGAAGTAAAGATTTTACGATGTGCATGCACAACGGTTCAGGGGATGCAATATATAATCGATGTATATCTGCTGTAAGAATGGACCCGCCATGTATGCATGGTGAATCTATTCAAGGTTTGTTTGAAAGTTCGTTTGAACAAGGTGTTGTGACTGTTAGAGTGAACTTAGACTTAGAAACTTTAAATGTAGTGGTATATAAATCTCCTCCAACTTCTGATAAGCTTGACGCATTTTCACTAGCATATCAAATAGACAGATATCACATAGATGAGAATACTATAGTTTTTGATGAGAAAGTAAATACAATAAAATTTGATATATCAAATCCTTTAAAACATAAATTTATTACATTTGAGATTTTTAAAAGATAAATTATAATTCTGGTTCATTTATAAAAGGCTAGACTTAACGTGCCAGGCAGGAATTAACTGAAAGAAAAATTGAAGTAGCAAGAATTGATCTAGTTTGATATTACTAATATAGTAAATCTCTGGATATATAATAAGAACTAGATTCCAGCGTCACGCGCTGGAATGACAGGGCTATAGGTATCATCCAAGTAGCCTCTTTCTTGTCATCCCAGTGTCCTGACACTGGTTTCCATCCAAAAGGGTGTCATTCCAGTCTGGAATCCAGATTGGACACTGAATTGGTGAGTGTAAAATTCTACGTCATACCGCCGCGGCGCTAACAAGAGATCCCGCTAACAAGCAGCGGGATGAAGGTTGTCAGGCTAGCTGTCATCCGAGTAGCCTCCTTTTTTTGTCATCCCAGTGCCCAGACACTGGGATGACACCCTTTTGGATGGAAACCAGTGTCAGGACACTGGTTTCCATCCAAAAGGGTGTCATTCCAGTCTGGAATCCAGATTGGACACTGAATTGGTGAGTGTAAAATTCTACGTCATACCGCCGCGGCGCTAACAAGAGATCCCGCTAACAAGCAGCGGGATGAAGGTTGTCAGGCTAGCTGTCATCCGAGTAGCCTCCTTTTTTTGTCATCCCAGTGCCCAGACACTGGGATGACACCCTACTAGCGGAAGTTACTCTCAAATGTTTGTTCATGTTAGCCACAAACATTAAGAAATTTACCAAATGAAAAAAAAGGCAAAAGAAGCCCTGGGGTTATTATCCGCTTTAAAATATTGGCGTTTTTTATGTTTTAAACGCTTGACAAGCGAAATTCAGCTGCTTTTAATTGCAACTAACTTACGCTGCAAATGTTTAAGAAATTTACTAAGCAGAAAAAAAGACAAAGAATCCCCGAGTTAGCTAGTCTTTTACTATCTCTGTCGAGTATTGGCATTTTTTGATGTCTTGTAACGCTTTATAAGCGCGTTCAGCTTATTTAGATAAAAATCTAGATGTAGATGAAGTTTTGTAAAGACATACAGTATCTATATACTGCAAAAAATTGAACATAAGACGCCGATACATTAAGTAATCCTTACCTTTTAATCTGCAGATTGGCGAAAGCAAATACAATAGCTTCACTATCATGATAAGGGCGCTGGCGAAGGGTGTCAAGTAAGTTTTTCGTTTCTATAGCTACTACCACGATTGTATAGGTAATTCTTCACTTATAATAATGATTCAAGCCTTCAGCTCCTCAAACACTTCACTTGCTCTATTTAAAACAGAATCAGGAAAACCAGCAAGTTTTGCTACATGTATTCCATATGACTCATCTGCAATGCCTTCAATTACTTCATGTAGAAAGATAACCTCTCCGTTCCACTCTCTTATTTTTACACAAAAACATTTCACGTTCTTCAAGTATTTGCTTACTTTAGTTAATTCATGATAATGAGTTGCAAAAATGGCGCGGCACTTATTTACATTGTGAATATGTTCAATCACCGCCTGTGCAATAGATAATCCATCATACACCCCTGTGCCCCTACCAATTTCATCAAGTATCACCAAGGAACGGTCCGTTGCCTGATTTACTATCGTTGCTGTTTCGATCATCTCTACCATGAAGGTAGAATAACCAGCTGTTATATTATCCGTTGCGCCAACCCTGCTGAATATCTTGTCAATCACTCCAATATGTGCACTCTCTGCTGGCACAAATGACCCCATGTGAGCTAAAATTGCAATGAGAGCGTTTTGCCTCAAGAAAGTGCTTTTTCCAGCCATATTAGGACCAGTAATTAGATGTATACCAGCTAAATTGATGCTATTTGCAATGAATTTATCGTTAACTTCAACCACTGGATGTCTTCCGCTACAGATATTGAACTCTTTGCTGTCATCAATAATGGGTTTTACGTAATTATTTTGCACTGCAAGCTCTGCAAATGCGGTTCTAATATCAAGTTTTGCCAAAGCATTTGCAGCAAGAGCAATTTTTTCAGATTCTTTAGCGACTTCACTACACAGTTCACTAAAAATTTTCATTTCTAAGCCGATTGCAGCATCACGTGCCGTAAGAATTTTATTTTCTAATTCTTTCAACTCATTAGTAGTGTAGCGCATGCTATTTGCTAAGCTTTGTCTATGAATAAATATATCCGAAGTTATTTTGTGATTTGCCGACACTTCAACGTAATAACCAAGTATGTTGTTGTGTAATATTTTGAGTGCGGCAATGCCAGTTAGGTCGCGATAAGATTCACGGAGTTTGGTTATTAGTTTATTACTATTATTTAATATGTAGGATAACTCAGATAATTCTGAGTTGTATTTTGAGTGAATAAATCCTCCTTCTTTCACGGAACTGAGGTTATTATCGAGTATAGCACTATTTAACAGTTCAAATAGGTCTTTATGATTGCCAAGGCTTTTATGTATTGTGCTTAGTTCACTCTCGTCTGATTTTACTGTCATTCCAGCGCGTGACGCTGGCTGGATCTCAATTTGGATGACATATTGTTGTGGGAGAGATCCATTTTCACCTGATTCAAATTTACATAAGAACTCAGACAATTCTAAAGTCTTTCCTAGGCCTATTTTCAATAGGTTCATATCCTTTGGTGAACCACGCCCTAGTATTAAGCGCGATAAAGACCTCTCAATATCCGGAATGTTAGATAATATCTCTCGTATTTTTCTGCGTGGCTCATGATTATTTACAAAAAATTGAGCGGTGCTGAGCCTCAAATTGATTGCCTTGGAGCAAGCAAGTGGTGAAGCGAGCATTTGCTTGAGCAGGCGTCCACCAGAGGCTGTAACTGTGTGATCAATAACTGAAATTAGTGAACCTTTCTTTTCACCAAATTGAGTTGAAAATAACTCAAGATTTCTCCTTGCTGAAGCATCAATAAGCATGAAATTTTGTTGCTTATAGGTTTTTGGGAATTCAAGCCTTGGAATGGAGCCCCTTTGTGTTACTCTGACATATTCAAGCAGTGCACCGCACGCCATGATCTCTACTTTGCTGAAATTTCCTATACTCCCAAGTTCCCTGATTTTATAAAACTCGCATAACGTTCTGTGAGATTTACTATACTCAAAAAAACTCTGGGCGTGTTGTGTAATTGATATTTTATAGTTTTTTAAAATCGATCTAATTTTTTCGTCCTCAGTGAGTTTTTCAGAAATTAATAATTCTCTTGGTGATATACGCAACAAATCACTATCTAGAGCTTTCAAACTCGTTAAAGTGTGAAAAAATTTTCCCGTCGATAATTCAAGCCAACTAATAGCATATTCGTCATTTTGTTCAACTATGGACGCGAGATAATTATTGCTTTTATCCTCCAGTAGTGAATCTTCTATAATTGTACCTGGAGTTACAACTCGCACTACATCACGTTTTACTATGGATTTATAGCCCCTCTTTTTTGCTTCATCAGCAGTTTCTAATTGGTCACAGATTGCTACTTTGAATCCTAAATCTATTAGCTTGTGTAGGTAAGATTCACTACTGTGTGCTGGCACTCCACACATTGGTATTTCTTGCCCACACGAATTACCTCTCTTAGTGAGCACTATATTCAGCAATTTCGCAGCTTTAATAGCATCATCGAAAAACAATTCATAAAAATCTCCTAGCCTATAAAATAGCAGATGATCTTTGTATTGAGCTTTTAGGTTCAAATACTGCTCCATCACAGGGGTGTTTTTTTCTTTTACGAAGCTCATAATATTTTTTAATATATTGTATTGATAAACGTTATTATAGATTATATTGCACATGTGAATAACATAAATTTTAAATAGGTGTATAGAGGGGAAAATTTAAAACAATTAAATTTCTTGGATCCAAGTAGTCAGGACACTTGGATGACATAAAGAGTAGGAGTATTTGATGACAAAAAAACAAAAAACGCAGTTGTCATTCCAGCGCGTGACGCTGGAATCCAGAATATCCTAATTACAAGGTTTATTATTTAGTTTGAAAAATACTATAGCTTTTTCTATGTAAGTTGTTGCCCTTCTTTATCATTTTTACCATTTGCAGCACCAACAGATATTTCAGAGCTAACAGAGCTAACAGTGCTAATAGTTTTTTCTATCGCTTTAGCCTGTTCATAGTCTTGACTCAAAAAATACATGGCCAGCCCAACAGCTATACTAGCAACAAGAGAAGATGCTATCATTACACCTAGTATCATACCACCAGAAAGACTTACTGCAACATACACACCAGCTCCAAGTACAACACCAAGAAAACCACCAATCATTATGCCAGGCACTAAACTGCCTATCATAGCGCTTTCTTTTTTCGTATGAGCTTGTTTTTTCATACTTTTAATAAGCACTTCTTTTGTTTTTCCTTGAGCTAAATCTGAAGGAATTTTATTATCCGCGTTTTGTATCAAAGGATTTGCACTATATGTAACAAGAAGGGTGGTTATTTCTTCAGTTTTATTACCTATAACTGCATGATGTAGTAATGTATTTCCCTCTTCATCTTTAAAGTTTATATGAGTACGAAATTCTTCATCTAGATTTCTTATTGGGTTGTTTTTTGCATATATCCCAGATTGTATTGCTCTATCTAAGCATTGTATCACTTGTTCTAGTGATTGCTCGCCAGGATTTTGTATAAAATGAAGCAGAATTTCGTGTACTATCGCTTCCTTTGTAGTTTTTGGGCATCGTAAAGCGTAATTAAATGTCTGTGTAGTAATAACTTCTTCTTTTCTTTTTTTAAGAACAACCCTTAAATCTTCAATCGCCTTTTCACCATCTTTTATTCCAAGAATTATTGAATCCAAATTATTTATCATGCTATCCTCCTTGGTTTGATTGCATTACTCATTAATAAATAATATAATAAATCCTGCTAAAAGTCAAGCAATTAATTAATAAGTTAATATAATCCTCCAAAAGGAGCTCCTTACTTTTTGTTCAGCATGTCCATTGGATCAGACTCTTTAAGCTTGCTGTTTGCTGAATTTATTCATCACAATAGCTACAATGTGCTATCGAAGTTCTCTGTAATCTTAGTTGGTTCTTCTAGAATATTCAAAATATCAGTTGCACAATAAACCCGATCTCTCTTTCCTTGAGAAGTTTGTGAAACGATGCCTAAATCTTCAAGCTTTACGATTGCTCTTTGGGCTGTTGTAAATACGACACCTAAGTTTTCAACCACTTTCCTTATAGTAAAGTAAGGGTTTAAAGACTATTAACTAAATCATTGTCCCATTCAAATTTTGGTGGCAAGGGGCTTGGTATAAATGCCTGATAACCAGCGAATACTTTGCCTGATGGTGATCCTTTAATATACATTCATTCAACCGAGCACACTATTTTTATAGTATATATTATTTTCAAATAAAGTCAAAAATGAAAATAAGGCTTTATCTTATTTGCGTGCATGAAAATAAGAAACTCTCTTATTATTGATTTTGCTCAAAAACGAAAATAGAAGAAGCTGCTGAACTTTATATATCCTGTTTTTCTGGAGAACTGCTATAAAACTTCTGAGTGAAGTCACTTAATTTTTACACATCTATTGTAGAGTAAGAAGAACCGAATTTGAAACAAAAATGCTAACTGATGCTTGGACTTTACTGACACTTACACTACTTGAAACTATACTTAGTGTAGACAATTTAATCTTTATTTCTCTAGCAATAGATAAGGTACCAAATGCGCTGAGAGAAAGAGTGCGCCTTATGGGCCTTGGATTAGCACTATTAATGCGTTTTGTAATACTATTTTTTACATCATCTATATTATCAATGCAAAAACCTATATTTCACACTGCATCAGCAAGGGATTTACTTATGATCGCAGGGGGATTATTCCTTATTGTTAAGAGCTCTATGGAGTTACGGGATGACATCTTTGTATGTAAGAAAAATAAAAAGAAAGCAAACGTTAAATCAAAATTTTTTTTAGTTGTGCTACAAATTATATTAATAGATTTAGTTTTTTCGGTTGATTCGATATTAACTGCTATAGCACTAACTTATAACATGGTAATAATTGCTACAGCATTTACATTTTCCATGCTAGCAATGCTGTTTTTATCAAGTTATACCGCCCAGTTAATCAAATCTAACCCAGGGTTAAAAATAATCGCCATTTTATTTGTTTTACTTGTCGGTGTGTACCTCATACTTCATGGATTTCATATAGAATTACCAAAAGGATATTTGTATTCTTCATTTATGTTTGCACTGCTTGTGGAAATTATAAGCAAAATAAAGAAAATTAACCGTCATACCGCGATTCATTCGCGGTATCTCTAGATCCAGCTAACAAGCAGCGGGATCTTTTTGATTTACTCCCACTCAATAGTTGCGGGTGGTTTAGAAGTGATATCATAAACAACTCTATTTACTCCGGGAACATTATTAACAATTATACTGCCGACATTGCGTAAAAAATCCCAAAATACTAGCAAGTGTTGATCCTTATCTTCAAATGGAAATGCATCGGCTGTCATACCATCAGATGATGTTACAGCCCTTAAAGCACAAACATATCCATACGTACGACCATCTCCCATAACGCCTACAGTTTTTATTGGTAATAATACAGCAAAAGCTTGCCATATCTTATCATATAGATCGTAATTTTTCATCGTATTAATATATATTTCATCTACTTCTTGCAATATTTGCACCTTTTCTTTATCGACTTCACTTATAATCCTCACTGCAAGTCCGGGTCCAGGAAATGGATGTTGAAATATTATCTCGTCTGAAAGCCCAATTTCTTTTCCAAGTAGCCTTACCTCATCTTTAAAGAGGTAACGTAAAGGCTCCACTAACTTCAGATTCATCTTTTCTGGCAACCCACCAACATTATGGTGAGACTTAATTGTACTAGTGTTGTCTGAGGCATGCCCTGACTCAACTACATCAGAGTAGATGGTACCTTGCATCAAAAAATCCACATCACCTATTTTTTTTGCTTCTTCTTCAAACACTTCAATAAAAGTGTTACCGATAATTTTTCGCTTTTCTTCTGGATCAGTTATTCCCTTCAACCTACTCAAAAATAAATTTGATTTATCAACGTAATTTATCGGAATCTCTTTCAACATAGCGATGGTTTGGTTCTTGCGTAACAACCCAGTATCGATAAAAATACAGTTCAATTGTTTTCCTATAGCTTTATGTGTGAGAGCCGCTGCAACGCTTGAATCAACCCCACCACTTACTGCAGCGATTACTTTTTTCTCTCCTACTACATTTTTGATTTTTTCCTTTTGCTCCTCAATAAACGACTTCATTGTCCAGTCTCTTTTGCAATTTGCAATATCCAAGAAGTTAGAGAGCAATTTACTGCCATTTGTTGTGGGCTTAACCTCAGGATGGAACTGAGTACAGTAAATCTTCCGCTGTTCGTTGACAATCATTGCAATTGTTTGATTTATCACACCTGATGCGATAACAGTAAATCCCTGTGGTATAGTATCAACACTGTCCGCATGGTTCATTAATACATCCACTTCAGAATTAACATCCCAGGTATCCTTTACAATGGGGGATTCTTTTAGTATCTTGATTTTAGTTCTACCAAACTCCTGTTTGAAACTCTCTTTTACTTTTGCTCCAAAATAATGACAAATGAGTTGCTGTCCATAGCATATTCCAAGTATAGGAACGTTTGTTGCCTCATTAAGTTTTATAATTTCATGTACTACTCTACTTGTTTCAGAACAATCATCATTTACAGATTGTGGTCCTCCAGAGAGAATAAACCCATTGAATTTTGATATTGTTTCAAAACTGATGTTGCTTGGAAATATCTCACAATAAACACCCATTCCTCTTACTTGTCTTGCGATAAGCTGTGTAAACTGTGAACCAAAATCAATAATGGCAATTGCTGACAATTTGCTCCTCCATATTATTTAAAATGATATCTGATAATAAAGAAAATAATGGAGTAAGTAAACCAAGACCTGTTTAAAAGCTTTAACGCGTGGTACAAGTTAGCTATATAGCTAATTTTCCTACACCATACCGCTGCGGCGCTAACTAGTAGCGGAATGACAGCAATCTACGTCATACCGCCGCAGTATCTCAGCCGCTAACAAGTAGCGGGATTATCTTCATGCTGCCACGAACCGTCATACCACCGCGAACCGTCATACCGCGATTCATTCGCGGTATCTCAGCCGCTAACAAGAGATCCCGCTAACAAGCAGCGGGATGACGAGGTGTAAACTTTATCGTCATGCCACCGCGAACCGTCATACCGCGATTCATTCGCGGTATCTCGGCAATAGATCCCGCTAACAAGTAGCGGGATGACGATTGTCGTTTAGCCATAAATGTTTAAGAAATTTACCAAATGAAAAAAAAGGCAAAAGAAGCCCCGTAGTTGGCTAATTACTTACATTATACTTTCAAGTATGGCGTTTTTTTATTCTAAACGCTTAATAACCGCGACTCAGCTGCTTTTAAATGCAACTAACCTTAGCTATAAATGTTTAAGAAATTTACTAAACAGAAAAAAAGGCAAAAGAAACCCTAGGGTAGCTAGTTATTCACTATCCATTTTTTAAGTTGGCGTTTTTTTATGTTTTAAACGCTTTATAAGCGCGTTTCAGCTTATGTAGGTAGAAGTTTGATAAAGACATAAGGTGCACATAGTGCAAAAAATTAAACATGAGACGCCAGATACGTGAGTTTTTTTGTCATTTAATCTGTACAGAGAAGATAAATAAATAGCTTCAATTTTATGATAAGAGGGCTGGCGGAGTTTGTCAAGAAAGTTTTTTCGTTTCTATTCCCAATAAAAGTGCGTTATATGGTTATGCAAGAAGTCTATTTACCCATTTGCTTAACTTTCTCTCTACTTTTTCTGAGTAAGGCCGCTATTGGCATGACAGACATTCATCGTAGTCAATATCTGTTTTTTGTTGCAATATTTCACTTTTTTTGAATATGTCATGCGAGACCTTATCGGCTCTCTGCATTGATTGTGATCTGCAGTAATATAAGCTCTTCAATCCTTTTTTCCAAGCAAGCATGTGTATTTTGTGCAAGTAACGTTTATGTACGTTGGCAGGTAAGAACAGATTTACTGATTGAGATTGACAAATATACGAAGTTCTATCACTTGCATGTTCTATAATCCATCTTTGGTCAAGCTCGTACGCTGTTTTAAATGTCAATTTTTCATGCTCACTAAGAAAATCTAAATGCTGAACGGAACCCTCGTTTGTTGAAATTGAAGACCATATTTTATCATTGTCTTGATTTTTTTCTGCTAATAGTTTTTGCAAGAATTTATTTCGCACTACAAATGAGCCTGTAAGTGTCTTTTGTATGAATACGTTTGCTGCGTATGGTTCTATTCCAGGGGAGGTATTACCTGCAATAATGGAGATCGAGGCAGTAGGAGCAATAGCGAGTTTGTGTGTAAACCTTTCCATTAGATCAACTTCTTTGGCATCAGAACATGCTCCCTTTTCTTCTGCTAATTTTTTAGAAACTATATCTGCTTGCTCGCGTAAATACTTAAATATTTTTTTATTCCATTGTTGTGCTGTTACTGATTCAAAAGGAACCATTTTGCTTTGTAAAAATGAGTGAAAGCCCATCACACCAAGACCAATACTGCGTTCTCTGGCTGCAGAATATTTTGCTCGCTGCATTTCATTCGGTGCTTTATTTATGAAATCTTCCAATACATTATCAAGAAAGCGCATTATATCTTCTATGAAGAGTTTATTGTCTTTCCATTCTTCGTAGTACTCAAGGTTTACGGATGATAGACAACACACAGCAGTGCGTGACTTATTCAGGTGATCATAACCTGTGGTTAAAGTTATTTCACTGCATAGATTTGACATCTTGATGTCTAAGTTGAGCTTTTTGTAAGATTCTGGCTTATTGTTATTTGTTGCATCAAGGAAAATAATGTAAGGTTCTCCAGTTTCAACTCTTGCTGTTAATATTTTGATCCATATATCCCGCGCTTTTACAGTTGAAATAACCTTATTGTTGTGAGGGCTTATTAAATTCCATTCTTGATCATTCTCAACAGCCTGCATAAATTTATCTGTTACTATTACAGCATGATGTATATTTAACGCTTTGCGATTTGGGTCACCGCCTGTTGGCTTGCGTAAATCTAGAAACTCTTCTATCTCCGGATGAGATACAGGAAGGTAGACTGCTGAACTTCCTCGCCTTAGGGATCCCTGACTAATTGCAAGCGTTAGAGCATTTTGCACTACAATAAATGGAACAATTCCTGATGTTTTGCCGCTACCCTTTACGCTTTCGCCTATTGAGCGTAAATTTCCCCAATAACTACCTATGCCTCCTCCACGTGCAGCAAGCCAAACATTTTCGTTCCATAGATCAACTATTCCCTGCAAGCTGTCTTCGGTTTCATTAAGAAAGCAAGAGATAGGTAACCCTCTCTTAGTGCCACCATTGCTGAGTATTGGTGTTGAAGGCATGAACCACAAGTTGCTCATGTAGTCATAAAGACGCTGCGCATGTTCTTTATTATCAGAATAGTAATTAGCAATACGTGCAAAGAGGTCTTGATAACTTTCATTTTCTATTAAATACCTGTCTGATAGAACTGCTTTTCCAAAGTCGGTTAATTTGCTGTCCTTTGCGTAATTAATGGTAATGTTATTCATAAAGTTCCTTTTATTCTTTTATTATATATAGATACTTAAAAGTCATTTTGAGCGATTTTTAAGTTAGGTTTTTCGGATTTTCTTGTTGATGCTGTAATGCAAACAAGATACCGTCAACCTGACTGCCATATATTTTACAGTAACTCATATAACTTATTTGCATATTTATTTCTTTTGCAACATGTTGAACATAACTTTCTGAGTGACGAAAATAGTCTCCTTTATTTACAAAGTCAATACCTTCACCTTCCTTTCTTCTTATTAAACATACAATAACTCCTTTTTTGCTCGTAGATCTTTTTGCTAATTCCAACTCTTCTTGAAAGTCATGTAGATAATGTAGCACTTCAGCAAAGATAATTACATCATACTGCTGGTTTTTCTCTTGTTTAAGAAACTCTTTCATTTCCATATGTATTAATTCATTGTAAACAGGCTTACCTTTTATAAAGCATCCTCTTGCGATATTTAGCATTCTACTTGAAATGTCAATTCCTGTTATATGGTTTCCAATACTATTTATTTTCAAGAAATGACCACATATTCCAGTTCCACAACCAAGGTCGAGTATATTGAGCTCAGAAGTGGAGTTGTTGAAGATTTTTGTAATTATCATGTGTACAAGTTCATGCCCTCTATATTGTTTGGCAATCAACCAATGCTCAACAAAATATTCACCTGTGTAATCAAAATATTGTCTTATGAGGTTTTTTGGCAATTCTGTAATAGGCGCTGAGTTTGTCATTTTTTTTATATAGTAAGACGCCTCCTCGTGGTCATTATCTAATTTTAGTGCCCTTGTTAAATAATTATAAGCTTTGTTAGTATTCCCTACCGCAAAATGACACCTTCCGATGTTATACCAGACTATAGGTAAACGGGGGTAAAATATGCTAATTAACCAAAATCGTAACTTTGCATCTGATATGCTACCTTTATAAAAGTGATATAAACCGATTTTAATGTTGGTGTTTAACAGGTTCTTAGATTTTTTAAGAAGCACTGTCATTTCTTTATGAAGAGTATTATATTTATTCACAATGAAGTGTTTTACTTTCTTAATATTTAATACGCCAATGAGCTTAGACATACAATTTAAAGCAACGTTTTTTATAAAAGAGAGATTACTTTTCATACGTTAGAAATACTCCGAATGTTTATTATCATTTTTAGGCAATTGATTTTAACACATTTTATCTTACAAAATATCTTTTTTATTAATTTTTACTGTATATATAAGTTTACCACATATTTCTCAGATTATACTGTTTAGGATTGCTAGTATATTGTTGTTGATAATATAAGTAAATGTTTTGTGCAAAAAGGCGTTGACATATTATTTATTAGGTTATAACATATAAAAGATTAATTTAGTTTTTAGATGTTTGACAAGTTTTATGGTAGAGATTAATTTAATCTCAATTCAATTTTAATAATATTTAACTCTGCATATTCTGCATATAGTCGGATAAATAAATTATTAAGAGCACTTGATGGATGCCTTGGCGTTAAGAGGCGATGAAGGACGTGGCAGGCTGCGATAAGCTGTGGGGAATTGTCAACAAATTTTGATCCGCAGATTTCCGAATGGGGAAACCCAACTAGTTTAGCTAGTTATTACGTACTAAGTATGTAAAGCAAACTTGGTGAACTGAAATATCTAAGTAGCCAAAGGAAAAGAAATCAACCGAGATTCTGTTAGTAGTGACGAGCGAAAGCGGAAAAGGCTAGTGATTTAAGAATAAGAATTAGAATACTCTGGAAATAGTAACCATAGAAGGTGATAGTCCTGTATAAGTAGAAAGTTTTTAAATCCTTGAGTAGAGCGGGGCACGTGAAATCCTGTTTGAATATGGGGGGACCATCCTCCAAGCCTAAATACTCCTTAACGACCGATAGTGAACAAGTACCGTGAGGGAAAGGTGAAAAGAACCCCGGGAGGGGAGTGAAATAGAATCTGAAATCAAGTGCTTACAAACAGTTGGAGCTCTATATCAATTTATTGATATTTAGAGTGACAGCGTACCTTTTGCATAATGGGTCAGCGAGTTAATCTATGAAGCAAGCTTAAGCCGTTAGGTGTAGGCGTAGCGAAAGCAAGTCTGAATAGGGCGTTTTAGTTTTATGGATTAGACCCGAAACCAAGTGATCTAGTCATGACCAGATTGAAGGTGTGGTAAAACACACTGGAGGATCGAACCAGTTAATGTTGCAACATTATTGGATGAGTTGTGATTAGGGGTGAAAGGCCAATCAAACTTGGAAATAGCTGGTTCTCCGCGAAATCTATTTAGGTAGAGCGTTGTATGTATGTTGTTGGGGGTAGAGCACTGGATAGACTAGGGGGATTCACCGTCTTACCAAATCTAACTAAACTCCGAATACCAACAATTAATTATACAGCAGGCACACTACGGGTGCTAAGTCCGTGGTGAAGAGGGAAACAACCCAGATCACTATCTAAGGTCCCAAAATTACAGCTAAGTGGGGAAGGAAGTAGAAAAACCATTACAGCTAGGAGGTTGGCTTGGAAGCAGCCATCCTTTAAAGAAAGCGTAACAGCTCACTTGTCTAAATAAGTTTTTCTGCGCCGAAAATGTACCGGGGCTAAAGCTGTATACCGAAGATGTGAGTGCTTATTGATTTCGATCAATAGGCGCGGTAGCGGAGCGTTCCGTAAGTCTGTGAAGGTGGTTTGTGAAAACTGCTGGAGATATCGGAAGTGAGAATGCTGACATAAGTAGCGTAAAAGAGTGTGAAAAACACTCTCACCAAAAATCTAAGGGTTCCTACGTTAAGTTAATCTGCGTAGGGTTAGTCGGTTCCTAAGGCGAGTCCGTAAAGGAGTAGTCGATGGCAATTAGGTTAATATTCCTAAACCTCTTAAGTGTGACGGGTTTCGTATTTGTATAGATCTTATTGGATTGATCTATGCTTAAAAGAAGCTCCAGGAAATAGCACTTATATTTATGAGGCCGTACCGCAAACCGACACTGGTGGATGAGTAGACTATACTAAGGTGTTGAAAGAATGATGTTGAAGGAACTCGGCAAATTATACCTGTAACTTCGGAAGAAGGGTAACCTGCTTTTAGGCAACTATGAGTAGGTGGCACAAAATAGGGAGTAGCGACTGTTTACTAAAAACACAGGACTCTGCAAACACGTAAGTGGAAGTATAGGGTCTGACGCCTGCCCGGTGCTGGAAGGTTAATAGGAAGGGTGCAAGCTCCGAATTGAAGCCCCAGTAAACGGCGGCCGTAACACTGACGGTCCTAAGGTAGCGAAATTCCTTGTCGGGTAAGTTCCGACCCGCACGAATGGCGTAACGATTTCTCCACTGTCTCCAACATCACTTCAGCGAAATTGAATTCCCCGTGCAGATGCGGGGTACCCGCGGTTAGACGAAGAGACCCCGTGCACCTTTACTATAGCTTTACATTGCTATTAAAAGTGTGATGTGCAGGATAGGTGGGAGACTTTGAAGTTATGGCGCTAGCTATAATGGAGTCAACCTTGAGATACCACCCTTTACACTTTTGATATCTAACTATGTTTCATTATCTGGAACTAGGACATTGTATGGTGGGTAGTTTGACTGGGGCGGTCGCCTCCTAAAAAGTAACGGAGGCGTGCGAAGGTAAGCTAGAGCTGGTCGGAAATCAGCTTGATAGTATAATGGCATAAGCTTGCCTGACTGCGAGGCTGACAAGCCAAGCAGAGACGAAAGTCGGTCATAGTGATCCGGTGATTCTGTATGGAAGGGTCATCGCTCAACGGATAAAAGGTACGCCGGGGATAACAGGCTGATGGTGTTCGAGCGTTCATAGCGACGACACCGTTTGGCACCTCGATGTCGACTCATCACATCCTGGGGCTGAAGAAGGTCCCAAGGGTTCGGCTGTTCGCCGATTAAAGTGATACGTGAGTTGGGTTTAGAACGTCGTGAGACAGTTCGGTTTCTATCTGCCGTGGGTGAAGGAAATTTGAGAAGGTCTGACTCTAGTACGAGAGGACCGAGATGGATATACCTCTGGTGTACCAGCTGTTATGCCAATAGCATCGCTGGGTGGCTATGTATAGATGGGATAATTGCTGAAAGCATATAAGCAAGAAACCCTCTTCAAAAAGATTTCCCAATTAAGGCCGTGGAAGACTACCACGTTGATAGGCTAGATGTGGAAGCATGGTAACATGTGAAGCTAACTAGTACTAATAGCCTGATTGATTTATTTGCTTTCTATATGTGTGTATGCAGTGTTAAATATTAAGTTAAAATTGTTAAGTTAGAAATTTTTGTTGACTTGGTGGCTATAGCAAAAATGAACCACCCGATCTCATCTCGAACTCGGAAGTGAAACTTTTTAGCGCTGATGGTACTTGAAAAGGGAGAGTAGGTCGCCGCCAAGTTTATAAAAATTTCTTTGTTAATTAGACAGTAGGTATACTTATATTTTAACTTTCTTGTTTTGTTACTATTCTTTAAGTTTTTACTTTAACTACGATATCTTTTTTTTCTTATATGTTCTTGGTCATTTTCTACATTATTTAGCATTGTTCCTACTTCCCCTAATTGATTCCCTTTTGAAGGAGAATTACTAATTTCTGGTAATATTACATTACCTCCTACTTTTTTAAATAATTCTTCTTGTTGGCGAAATGCTGACCTCCAATCTGTTCCTGTTCCTTTAGGAAGAAATAAGAATTGATACATCTGACCAAAGCCTGTGTTATTTACCTCTTTTATATGCTCTACCATTCACCACACCCATTAACTATTTTTAAAAATTTTACCTATATTATCATAAAAAATATAGTTGTAAATACCTTAATTGAGATTTTTTTTATTTTATCTTCTTTAAGCAAATAGTTAGATCTTTTTGTAAATTTTTATAACTTGCTTGCATAATGTTTCTATGAGTTAGTATTATGTAGTAGTGCCCTATATTACTTATATTTAAAATGCTAATTTTAGCAAGCATTCGTAGTTGCCTTTTTATTTTATTTCTTTTTGCTGCTTTTCCGGTTTTTTTACTGATAGCCAGACCTACTCTAATAGTATGAATGTACTTTTCAGGTTCTCTTTCTTTTATAGCGTACAGTGATATATAAAGCCCACGATAAAAAAGACTGTTGAGTGCTAACTTATTTTTGAAAGCAGAAGAAAAATCTTTTTTTTTATACTTACTATGCGCATAATTTGTTACACCCTAATGAACGGCGCCTATTAAGGATTTTTCTTCCAGCTCTTGTTGCCATACGTGAACGAAATCCGTGTCTGCGCTTTCTTATCAAATTTTTTGGTTGAAATGTTCTCTTCATTGTTTTTATATTAATATAATTATTTATTTTAAATTGTTTTACTTTATTGTCAAATAATGGTGAACTTGTATGACATTTTCGTAGAATAAAATTTGATGCATGGAAGAATGAATTCGGTGATAGTCATACCTGTCTTACTAATCCTTTTATTTTGTTTTAGTAGGTTTCAAGAAGTAAATAAGGTTAAATCTTATCTATATCTTAGTTGTGTATGGATGCTAACTTGGTTGTTAGTATTCTATAATAATTGTTTTGTAACTTTTATTTCTATAGCGTTACTTTTTTTCATGCTTGCTTTTATCTTTAAAAATAAAAGAAATAAGATAATAAAACTTTCGTTATTTGTGGCTTTGGCCATATCATTTTTTATCACTTTATTTATAATGCTGTCTATTTTTATTCAATCCATTAGTTTTTTTAATAAAGTAGCTATTTCAGAATTCTTGTTTTGCTTGAAATGGGGCCACAATGTAGTCACTATCAATGAAGAGAAGATAGGATGTTTTGGTATAGCGCCGCTTTTAGTTGGTACATTACTTATAACTATTATAGCAATGTTAGTTGTCGTTCCGCTTGGTTTATTTTCTGCAATATATATTAGTGAATATGCGAGTGAGAAAGTGCGTTATATTGTTAATACAACTTTGCAAGTTTTGTCTGCTATTCCTACGGTTGTATATGGATATTTCGCGGTTGTGTTTTTGTCTTTCTTTATAAAGCAGGTAGCAAATTTTTTTGGTTTAAGTATACACTCAGAAAGTGCCTTAGTTGCCGGTTTATCGATTGGGATAATGATTCTTCCTTTTATTATTTCTTTACTCGAAGATGCCATAAGATCTGTTCCAAAAAGCTTGCGTTATGGCTTCATGGCACTTGGTGCAACTCCAGCGGAAACTATATGGCATATAACAATACCTTATGCAATGCCTACAATTTTAAGTGCAATTTTATTGTCAATTTCAAGAGTGATAGGTGAAACAATGATTGTGCTAATGGCTGTGGGAATCAACGCAAATTTGACTTTTAACCCTCTTAATTCAGTTACTACCATTACCGTGCAGATCGCTACATTACTTACCGGAGATCAGGATTTCAATAGTGTACAAACTCTTGCTGCTTATGCGCTTAGTTTAGTATTGTTTATTATTACTTGGCTATTAAATGCATTTGCATTGTTTGTAATGAAGCGTAACTAGTAAGCGTTTTAATGTTGCAAAATTTCTATTAATAATATAAAATTTATTTTCTTTAGAAGTTCTTTTATGGAATTATAGTGTTAGGTGATAAAAATAAAGAGATGAATATAGGTAGAGCGATTAAGGTAACTCAAGCAGTTGTTGATATAAAATTTGAAGGTGAATTGCCTAAAATATTTAATGCTTTAAAAAGCAAACTAAAATATAAGGATAAGGAGCTGGTTTTAGAAGTTTCGCAGCATATAGGTGACAATATAGTTCGTTGTATTGCTATGGATAGCACAGATGGCATGTCAAGGGGGGATGAATTTGTTGATACAGGTGCACCAATATCGGTGCCAATTGGGCGTTCAACTTTAGGAAGGATTTTTAATGTTGTTGGAGAGCTTATAGATGAGTGTGGTCCACTGAAGGGAAAGTATAACTTAGAGCCTATACACAGAGCACCTCCAAGTTTTACTGAACAGAGAATACAGGAAGAAGTTTTAGTTACGGGAATAAAAGTTATAGATCTTCTTGCACCTTATCTTAAAGGAGGAAAAATTGGCTTATTTGGTGGAGCCGGTGTTGGTAAAACAGTCCTAATAATGGAATTAATTAATAATATAGCAAAAGCTCATAAAGGATTTTCTGTGTTTGCCGGGGTAGGGGAGAGAACGCGTGAAGGTAACGATCTTTATCACGAGATGATCACTTCAAATGTAATAAATATAAATGAGCATGAAAAATCTCAAGCTGTTTTGGTTTATGGTCAGATGAATGAGCCTCCTGGAGCAAGGGCTAGAGTTGCTTTAACAGCACTTACTATGGCAGAGTATTTTCGTGACCGTGAAAACCAAGATGTTCTATTTTTTGTGGATAATATCTTTAGATTTACACAAGCTGGTTCTGAAATTTCTGCTTTACTTGGAAGAATACCGTCAGCTGTTGGTTATCAGCCAACCCTTGCAACTGATATGGGTGCAATGCAAGAAAGAATAGCTTCAACAACTTCTGGCTCTATTACTTCTGTGCAAGCTATATATGTTCCTGCGGACGATTTGACTGATCCAGCCCCAGCAACTACATTCTCTCACCTTGATGCAACCACAGTGTTGTCAAGGCAAATAGCTGAAATGGGAATATACCCTGCTGTTGATCCACTTGATTCAACTTCTCAGTCTTTATCTGCTGAAATCATTGGTGAAGAACATTATAATGTAGCTTCTGAGGTGAAACGTATATTGCAAACTTATAAATCACTGCAAGATATTATCGCAATACTTGGTATGGATGAGCTATCTGATGAAGATAAAATTATTGTTGATAGGGCTCGTAAGATTCAGAAATTTCTTTCTCAACCTTTTCACGTTGCAGAAATATTTACTGGCATGCCTGGTAAATTTGTTTCACTTTCTGATACTGTTTCCAGTTTTAAAGGGATTGTTGAAGGCAAATATGATCACTTACCAGAGGCTGCTTTTTATATGGTGGGGAATATAGATGAAGCAATAAAAAAGGCTGAATTAATACAAGCTGAAGCTAAATAAAAGTTAAAGATTATGAATACTTTTAAAGTGCAATTTTTCTCTCCTGATGATCAAATTTCATTCAGTGGAGTGGTTTCTCTTTCAGTAACTGGGCTCGAAGGGGAGCTTATGATTTTAGCTCACCATGCTCCTTACTTAATTTATTTATTGCCTGGTATGATTACTGTTAAAATGAGTAACCAAACAGAAAAGAAGGTTGTAATTGATAGTGGCGTATTAGAAGTTGCAAATAATAATTGTAGCATTATAACAAGTCAAATTCAGGTTTTTGATCGTGCAATTCATGATGAGAAATCGTTTAAAAATAAGAGAATTAGTATATATTTAAGTTATCTTGATGAGAAGTTTCTTTCTTAGTTATTTTAGGCAAAAAGTCAATTATCATTCAAGTGGCTATAAGATTTTTGCTCAGGGGGCTCTTTTTTGTCATTCCAGAAACCCCGGGGTGTCATCCCAGTGTCGGAGTACTTTAGGTGTATGATCCCAGAGTGTGATGGTATGGGACCATACACCTAATCAAATAAAAATTAAAGAAGGAGAGTTGGTTGTAACGGTTGGAGATAACGACTTTGTTTTACCTGGAATTTACGTTGGATAAACTACAAAAAATAACAGGTAAAAATCAACGTAAATTTAAGATAAATCGATTTTATTAGTATTATCAAATCAAAATCTGTTTTTAATTAATCAATAATACTTTTTTACATATTTTTATCCCCTTTCATGGATTTTTTAATTTTATAGATGATATCTAATATTATTAGAAGCATTGTAAAATATCTTATGAGAAAAGTTATAAAATATATTAGCATTATTGGTATTGCATGTTTAGTATTGTTATTTTTTATATCTAATGTGGAAACACGCGTAAAAACACAGGAAGAACAATTATTCCTAGCTGTAGAAGATGGTAATGCACAAGAAGTAAAACTATTACTCAAAAATGGTGCAGACCCAAATTGACCTTACCCAGAAAAAGTAGAGAGAAAGTTAAGACGTTTTTATCATGAGAATAAATTGTGCAGGAATGCAATAGTTAATAGTAGAATGTCTACGTTATTTGTTACAAAAGATTTCTATGTATTCAAATATGGCAGTTCTGGTTTGTTGAGCGAGAAGTATCAATAAGCAGCTCCCTTTTAAGTGAACTTTTCTGCAACAGAGTTATCGTAACAACAGCCCTTATGGCTCATGCTGGAAATGATGTTTTTTGTATTCAATAGAAATTGGTAATTTTGAGAGGTATACTGTGACCCTTGATCGCTATGTAACAGCAGATTTTTATCGGGTTTGCGTTTATCAACGGCCATCAATAAAGAATCTATAACTAATTATCATGTTACTCATTAACCACCATGCGTGAATATAGGTCAATTATTGCCGCCAACAACCTTCTTTAGTTTTGATGTAGGTAATCCCAAACTTTATTTGGCTGATCAGTAGTAAAATTTTGATCCAATGTGTTCGGAGCCACAACTCGGTTGCTTATTTGCTGTTTTTTATTTTTGAACCTTCGTCTAAGCTTGGTTTTAATGCCATTTTCTTGCATAACACTTTGTACTGTTTTAATTTTTGCCTAAAGCTTTTAATTCAGCGTGAATTTTAGGGGCTCCATATCTGCATTTAGAAGCTTGATGTATTTTTTGAATATCTGCTAGAAGCCCTTCTTTTGCTAATTCTTTACTGCTTTTTTCCTTAGCAACCCATACCACCAGTACAAAACCCTACATAGTTCCTGTGTTTTATAGCAATTTCTATATAAAAGAATACTTTACTCTTTTTCTTTGCCCAGGGCTTTTTTTAAGATGTCTCTTTCTCTTATTAGCTCTTTTTTTAGATCAAATCTTTCTTTGTCATAAGGAGCCTTTGCCTGGAAATGCGTATGCTCCAGACATTTTTCCATCATATTTTCTTACTTAACATACTACCATCTATACCTAGATCTTTTGCTATTTTTGTACTTGCTTGACCTGTTTCTTTAACCAGCTTAACAGCTTCTAATTTGAATTCTGCTGTATATTCTCTTCTATTTGTCATATTTTGAAAAAACGTTTTATTTTACTCCAAAAACGTCTTAACTTTCTCTCTACTTTTTCTGGGTAAGGTCAATTTACCGCCGCGGCGCTAACTAGTAGCGGGATGACGGGTTACCAAATTGTAGAAGTTGCTTTAGCTATAAATTCAAGTTTTATCAATGTCTTGTGTTGTTACCCAAATAATGGTTGTGCAAGCGCTTAATTTTTTGATCAAAAAGGAACAAGTTTAGTAAAAAATAATGATATTATTAGTGGAACATAAAACAGTCCCACTGCAGTACTGATTAGAAGCAACAGAGTAGCTTTATCTGGTTGATAATTCAAAATATTAGCAAGTATTATACTGGACCCAGAAACTGGAATAATAGCCAGCAACATCAGTGCTTTATATATGCTCTCATCGTATATACCTATAACATGCTTGTCTAAAAGGACAATTCCTAAAACAAACAGTGGCCAGAATACGTACTTTGCTGTAATAGTGATCAAAGCAAGCTTCCAATCTACTTTAAAGCTTGCAATATTCGCAATGCTCACTCCAAGTAGCACCATTCCTAATGTGACAAATGTACTTCTAATGTTCATCATAACATCTGTTAAAAAAGTAGGTATTTGTATATCGTATATACTTAAAAAGAAGCCCAGAACCATCGCATAAAGCGAAGGAAGTTTGAACAACTTTAATATGCATTCTTTTGCGGTATAAATACCATTTGCAGCTATGTAAAATCCTAAGCTGTTTTCAAATAGCGCCATTCCTATATAACAAACAACATATACAGATACTGAATCTTCATCAAATAAAGCCATGGCAATCGGCAGGCCAAAATAACCCATACTTGTGCTACCCGAGCTAAATGCTAATATGTTTCTCGTGTTATCCTTAAATAAAAAAGAAGAAAGATAATACACTGATAAGGACATAGTGCTACCTATAAACCATATCAAAATCGGCAGAGAAATTACTTTTAAATTAACTTCTGTATGAGAAACTCCATATAAAATCACTATTGGATTAGCTATATAAAAGAGTATTTGAGATATAGTGTTTCTATCAATTTTAAGACATTTTCCTGCTAAATAACCAATAAATATCGTAATATAAATAGGTAATATTTTTAGGAAAAGAGTAAAGAACATACTAGCCTATTGTGATACTTTTGACTGATAAAGTAATATTAGATCTTAAGGTATTGTAAAAGTAAACAAAATTTATTTTCCAATTTATCCAGCTCATAGTTAATTAAATTAGTGCCAAAATTTGTTTTTACATAGGACTTAAGAATGACATTTTTATGATAAAATTATGTTAAGTTTCTATAAAGCTTCTTGCATATTTTTAAATAATGACATATTTACTAAAAATTAAACTGCTTGTAGTAATTTAGACGAACTGTTGAAAAAACGCTCATCTTGCATGGTTCTCAGGAATTCTTGCCTTAATCATTAAAATCGTACCATTGCTTTCCCTAATTTTTTTAAAGCCAACTTTTTCATAAACACGGATTGCACGAACATTTGCTGTATCTGGGTCAACAAAAGCATTTTCAGAAACTTTAAAGACAAATTCGTTTAAAAATATATTCAAAGCTTGTGGACCAATGCCTTTGCCCACATAATCCAGCTCTCCGATATACCAGTCTATGGCAGCACAGCTTTCTGGAAGCTCAGAAGTATCGTAGCCCTGCTCAGGTGGAAAATCATGTTTGTTATAGTATTGAATATAACCAATATCAACTCCATCACAATTAATAATGAATGCATGCATTGGTTTTTCAATAATTTGTATCTTAAGTTTCAAACGCTTTGATATAATTGCTATATTTTTTCTCAATTAACTCTGGTGTCCAATTTATATCCGCATCCCACCACCTCTTTACGTGAGGTGTTTCTAACCATTTTAATAACAGTAAAAAATGTTCTTCTTTCAACGCTTTAAATGTGATATTTTTATTCATTAATTGAAAATCTCAAATGTTACTACCATTTCTGTTAATCCTGTCTCTAATTGCCAAGTTCATTGAGATTGACATTTCCGTACCTAGTTTTCCTGATATGGTGCGCTATTTTAACGTATCAGAAGGAACAATTCAATTAACTATTGCTTATAATTTTTTAGGCTTTTGCATAGGAGGGTTGTTTTTCGGTCCATTGTCTGAATGCTACGGCAGAAGGAGAATTATGATCATAGGTAACACTTTGTTATTAATCGGCGCTGTTGGTTGTGTTTTTGCACCGTCGATTTTTTGGCTTTTAATCTCTCGCTTTGTTCAGGGCATTGGTGTCAGCACATCTGTAGTTGTGTTTGCAATCGTTGCAGACAGCTATAAAGGTGACGAAGCGGTGAAATTTATTGGAATCATGAATTCTGTTCTTACAGTTGTCATGGCAATTGCGCCAGTGTTAGGCAGTTTCATCAATGAAATTGTAGGATGGCGTGGTAATTATGCAACTGTTGCAATACTTTGTTTGATCTCTTGGGTTTTGCTGCTTTTAGCGTTACCAGAAACAAAAAAGGACCGCGATATTTTCAGTTTGAAAAAAACGATGAAAGATTACAGAAAACTACTATCTAATCCGAGGTTTGTTACGTTGTCTTTGATGTCAAGCCTCTTTTCTGCTGCTTATATGTCATTCATCACTTGTGGACCTTTTCTGTATATGAAGACTTTTGGTTTATCTAGCACTATTTATGCACTACATCAAGGTGCAATAGTTGGGTGCTTCTCACTCATCAGTCTATTTGCTGGCAAAATCTTGCAGAAACTTGGAGCAATAAAGTGTGTAATTTCTGGTACGAGCGTGGGTGCTATTGGGTCTCTATTGCTTGTAATATTCAGTATAATTGTACCCCACTCTTTCTACTTAGTAACACTGTCTATGATTATTTTTTCTATCGGTTGTGCAATTTGCCAGCCAGTGATTTTTAATGCATCAATAAATGTTTTCCCCGAAATTAAAGGCACAGCTTCTTCTGCAGTTTCATTCATTAGAGCTTTTATCATGACTATTTTTATCGGCTTAACAAGCTACGTTTACAATGGTCAAACAATTAGTGTAGCTGTTCTTGTTCTATCCGCGGTAGTACTAGAACTTATTTTTACTGTCTATCTATTGCGTTTAAAAGATCCTATGTAATTAATAAAGATATTCCATTGTAGGCTGCTAACTTTCCCCGGCCAATCTTTCTGCTTCATTACGTGAGATTAGTGCCTCAATAAATTCATCTAGTTCACCTTCTTTTATAATCTGCTCTAGCCGATGTGAAGTTAGATTAATTCTGTGGTCTGTTATTCTTGATTGTGGAAAATTATATGTTCTTATGCGCTCGGAACGATCCCCAGAGCCAATCTGACTTTTCCTCATTGTTGACCTTTCCATTTCTTTTTTTTGTCTTTCAATTTCGTATAGCCTTGCCCTCAATACTTTGAGCGCTTTAGCTTTATTTTTGTGCTGCGATTTTTCATCTTGCTGTATCACAACTATCCCTGTTGGCAAGTGGGTGACCCTTACTGCGCTGTCAGTTGTATTCACTGATTGCCCTCCAGGACCACTGGATCTATAAACATCTATTCGTAAGTCTTTTTCTTCTATTTTAAAGTCAACTTCTTCTACTTCAGGTAATATCGCAACAGTAGCGGCAGAGGTATGCAACCTTCCTGAGGATTCAGTTTCTGGCACTCTCTGTACTCTGTGCACCCCTGATTCAAATTTCAACCTTGCAAA
Organism: Wolbachia endosymbiont of Rhagoletis cerasi; assembly: GCF_018454475.1. Classification (NCBI taxonomy): domain Bacteria; kingdom Pseudomonadati; phylum Pseudomonadota; class Alphaproteobacteria; order Rickettsiales; family Anaplasmataceae; genus Wolbachia; species Wolbachia endosymbiont of Rhagoletis cerasi. Next base: position 369,835 of record NZ_JADCNC010000009.1, read on the forward strand.
AACTTCTGTTCCATTAATGAGTGCAGAAGCTTCCTTATAGCCACCTATACCTGTATTAGAAATGCTTATTGGCTCGAACTTCCAATTTCTTCTTTCTGCATATTTTTGATACATACGAAATAACATTGCTGCAAATAATGCTGCTTCTTCTCCGCCTGTACCTGCTCTAATTTCTAATATTGCATTTCTTGAGTCATCTTCATCTTTGGGCAGTAATGCTAACTTTAATTTTGCTTTTATTTTTGGTAATAATACCTTCTGCTTTTCGAAAAATTCTTCTTTTGCTAACTCTTTTATATCACCTTCGCTGTTTTCATCTTTCATTATTTCTTCTAAGTCTGAAATTTCCTCTTTCAGCGTGTTATATTCATCAATTATCTTGATTATTGGCCTGAGCTCAGAGTATTCCTTTGAAAGGGTAATGAATTCTTTTTGACTTAAATTGGTAGGATTTTCCAAATTCCTCTCTATATCATTAAATTTTTTCTTTAAGTCTTGTAAATTATTTTCCATATCCATATAGCACAGATCTAGCTAAGTAATATATACTGAAATAAAAAATTTCTTATATCAAGCAATAACACTATAATATACCTACTACCTTCTAGTTGAATATAATGGCAAAACAGATAACATCAAACTGCAATTTCATATTTGGAGCTTCGGACATAAAAACATTACCAGATGAATCGGCTCCAGAGATTGCGTTTGCTGGTAGATCAAATGTAGGAAAATCCAGTCTGATTAACTTACTGATAAACAGCAAAAAAGCTGCCAGAGTTTCCTCTAAACCTGGATGCACTAGACAAATAAATTTTTACTCTATGTACAATGATAAGTTCAGGCTTGTTGACCTGCCAGGGTATGGTTATTCTCATGCAGGTAAGGAGGAAATTATACAATATTTAAACTTAATTGAGTATTATCTAATTCAAAGAAGAAATCTAAGAAGAGTGTTTGTGTTGATAGATAGCAAGGTAGGATTAAAAGAAATAGACAAAGACTTCATTTATTGGTTAATATATAATAACATTAACTTTAACATTGTGCTAACAAAAATAGATAAAGTAAGTCAAAAAAGCTTAGGTGCTGTTATAGAAGATATTCAAAAATGGATTAATAATGAGAATGTGTCAATTCATCAAATGAGCATCCGTGTTAAGCATAAAATAACCAAGGTAAGAGATGAGTTTTTCAAGTTTACAAGATAAAAAAATGAAGAGTAGTGAATTTTTAAAGGGTGAGGTATCATTTGAACAAAAAGCAGAAATATTACTTGAAGTGCTATCTAACATACCTAGCTTTGTAGGCGAGACTTTTGTCATTAAATGCGGTGGTACAATAATCTTAGATGAAACACTATTTAATACTTTTGTGCATAATGTTGTCTTGTTGAAGCAGCTTGGTATAAATCCGGTAATAATTCATGACGGAGAATATGAAATTAACTCGGTGTTAAAAATGCTGGGTATGGACAGTAAGTTTGTGAATGGTATCAGACTTACAGACAAAGACACTATGAAAATCATTGAAATTGCACTGTGTGGCTCAGTTAATAAAAAAATTGTTCAGCATATAAATTCTGCTGGTGGTTCAGCTATTGGATTATGTGGAAAAGATGGTCACTTAATTAAAGCCGAAAAAATAACCGCTACGCTTAGAGAAGATAGATCAAATAATATCGAAAAGATATTAGACATGGGGTTCATCGGTAGACCAACTGAAATCAATCCTGATATATTATTTTTTATTGAAGAATCAGATTTTATACCAGTTATTGCACCAATTGGTCATGGAAAAGATGGGGAAACATATCATATTGATGCCGATAGCACTGCAAGCGCAATTGCAATTGCAGTTTCTGCATCTAAAATGATAATCTTGAGTGACACAGATGAAGAAATAGATAAAATTGGTGGCAGGAAGATATCTGTTAAAAATTTAAATGCATCGATTGATTGTGGGAAAATTAAAGGGGAAAAATTTATTGAAAGGCTTATGGCATACGTTAAAATGGCGGAGGAATGTGCTGGAGTTGTTCACATAGTTGATGGTAGAATACCTAACATTATGCTTGATTTATTTACTGAGAATAATTCAAGCATATCGATTGTGAGTGATTTATAGCTATACTGCTTACAACTACACGAATACCAAGAGGGTGTCATTCAAGTAGCTGACACTGGAATGACAGCAATCTACGTCATACCGCGATTCATTCGCGGTATCTCTAGATCCCGCTAACAAGTAGCGGGATGACGGTTGTCAGGGTGTCATCCCAGCGCCCTTATGATGTCATCCCAGTGCCCAGACACTGGGATCCAGAAGACTTAATTTCAACCAAGTGGCTGCATAATAAGGACTAGATTCCAGACTGGAATGACATCATAGAGGCACTGGGATGACAAAAAAAGGAGCACTGAACTTGTCAAGGAATTTTATGGCCTAGCGTCACGCGCTGGAATGACATCATTTACATTTATCACTTTTGCAGATACAATTTACATGCTATAATTGAGTCTTCATAGATGGTAAATTGGAGTGCAAAGAAGTAAAATTAAAGTAGAAATAAAAAGATTATCACACGGAGAAGACTTGTCTCTTCCATGTTATGCAACTACGCAGAGTGCTGGCATGGATCTTTATGCTGCATTGAATGATTCTGCTGTTTTAAATCCACTTGAAAGATTACTTGTTCCAACTGGAATTGTGATTGCAATACCAAACGGTTTTGAGGGGCAAATCCGCCCACGTTCTGGTCTTGCTGCAAAACATGGAATCACTGTCTTAAATTCTCCGGGTACTATAGACTCTGATTATCGAGGTGAAGTTAAAATTTGTCTAATTAATCTAAGTAATCAGCCATACGAAATAAAAAGAGGAGATAGAATCGCACAAATCCTTATTTCTCCTGTATCTCAGGTAATTTGGGATGACAGAGAAGAATTCTGCGCAGAAGAAACCGGTCGCAATGCAGGGGGCTTTGGCTCAAGCGGCAGGTAGCTTACGAAAAAGCTTGACTATGACAGTTCTTTTATACACAATTTAAGCATATTAATATTTTATTAAATGAAGTCGTTTATGCTAACTTTCAAAAATCATTGTGGCCAGCTCCACAAAGCAAACACTGTATTTGTTGCATTTACTGCTATATACGTTATAGGTGGATTAGCAATACTTTCAACACCGCTTTGGAGGCCTTCAACTTGCAAGCTAGCAGCTTTTGCAGCTACACCACTTGGAATGGGCGTTTTAGCATTTGTTGCTGCTGCGCTGACTTATTTAGCAAATTGCACAACAGATAATGTCATTCCAGTGCTCCCTTTCTTGTCATCCAAGTAGCTGACACTGGGATCTGGTAGACAATGTTCATACGTATCCGTTCAGCGGAGTGGCAGAATAAGGTAGACAAGGTGATCTAAAAAGATAATCATAGAGCAAAAGTGAGGTAATGTGGTAAACCTTTTAGAACTTTGCAAAAATTTACAGCAAAAAATAGAAAAGTTAGAAGCAAAAATAGAAAGGCTGGAAAGAGAGAATGAAAGTTTAAAAGCAGAGAACAAGGCTTTAAAGATAGAGAACGCTGAATTAAAGGAGAGGCTTGGTTTAAACTCAAGAAATTCATCTCTACCAAGCTCTAGAGAGTTGTACAAAATAAAAAAGGGCAAGCCAAAGAGCGACAGAAACGTCGGTGGTCAGGTTGGTCATAAAGGAAGTTTTCGCGCCAAAATGGATGCAGATGAGGTGATAAAAGTAAAGTTGTCATCTACTTGCGAATGCGGAGGAGAGATTGCAATATGTGGGAAACCTTACATTCATCAAAAAGTTGATCTTCCGGAAATCAAGCCTTATGTAGTAGAATATCAATTAGAGCATGGCCGTTGCCGGAGATGCGGGAAAAGAAGAAGTAGTAAGTTACCAGAAGGTGTTACGTCAGATACATTTGGACCAAGGGTTAAGTCAATAATTGCGGCGTTCAGCGGGTTTTACAAAAATTCAAAACGCGAAATAGCGAGTGTCGTAAATGATATCTTCAATTTGAACATAAGCGTCGGTAGCATATCAAATAGTGAACATAGAGTTGCTTCAAAATGCAAAAAAATGTATGAGCAGATCGAACAAGAGATAAGTAGGAGTAAAGTTCTACATATTGATGAAACGAGCCATTATAACAAAGGTAAACTCGCTTGGTGTTGGATGTTTGCAAGCAATACGGCAAGTTTTGTAAAATTTACAGAGTCAAGAGGAATGAAAGTTTTACAAAGTAGTAAATTCTGCAATCGCAATAGCTTAGTAGTAACCGACAGGTACGCAGCATACAACTACTTTGCCGATAAAAACAGGCAAATCTGCTGGGCACATTTATCAAGAGATTTTGAAAGGTTAGCGCATAGTTGGAATATTAAAGTCAAAGTTCTGGGCTGTTACTTAAGAAACGTAGCCACTGAATTATTTGCACTGAAAAAAGCTTTACTAAAAAGTGAAATAGATGTTTTAAGATTTGCCAGACGCGCAAGAAAATTGCGAAAGCGTACACGATGTTACTTGAAGCCGTTTACCTGAAGCAATTGGAGCTTCTCGAGTTGCGAAAAATATTTTGAAATCTGAAAGAATGATGTGGAATTTTTTAGATGACTCAGAAAATATTCCATTGACAAATAATCACGCTGAACAACAGATACGACACTATGTCGTTTACCGTAAAAACTCATATTTTACACAATCACAGCAAGGAAACACATTCCTCGAACGGATAATTTCATTATACTTAACATGGAAACAAAAGGGGCTAAACCCTTTCCAAAATCTCCTATCTATTGTTTCTTAAACCACTCTGCTGAACGGATACACCCCTAGTATATTTATACTATAGCTGACCCAAGCAACACGTCATACCGCGATTCATTCCACAACTGTACGAACATTACAATATGGCACATAGTAAACGATGTCATGAAAGTAGCTGACACTGGAATGACACCCTTTTGGATGGAAACCAGTGTCACGCACTGGCATGACACCCATTTGTTCCTATAGTTGTCTTTTCTCGTCTACCTTATTTTGCCACTCTGCTGAACAGATACAATTTACAACCACCCCCCCTACCCTTTTTAGTTGTTCAGCAAATATAGAGAGGTTAAAGGGAGTGGTATTACTTAAACAACTAAATAAAAAACCAGGTAGATCATTCTGAAATTCTTGCATTTTTGTCCACAATTTTGTTAAACAACTTCTCTTTTGGTCATATCGAACCAAATTTCTTTTTCACGCCACCTTTTAAGCCACTTTCGTTAGTTTTTGTCATAATGCGATCAAACACTCCCAATAACCTCTTTAATAGGTTTGGAGTTAGCGAAGAGATAAGATCAACAGATACGTTATTGTTTTTGTCATCACCACTTGCTTTATAGTCTATTGAAACGATTCCCCTACTTTTCCCACCAGTAAGAAGTTTTCCAATTATAGGAATTTTTAACAAAGATTTATTAATTGAATATGCTGGTATTACTTGTCCTGCAACCTGGAATTTATAATCTTTAATATCGAGCTTACCACCAGTGCTAATACCTAACTCCGCCCCTTCAAGCCAAGATTCTTCAATTTCAATAGTGCCATCTTTGTATGAGAAAGGTGCATTACATTTATAAAAGTATACACCTTCGTTCTTTATGGCATTTACGATACCAGGCAATGAAGACATCGACAATAAAGTAGTAAGTAGTGGAGCATCTTTGATGTAGAAATTGCTAATGGATAACGTACCATAATGTTCTCCACTTTCTCTCTGAGGAGAGATATAAAAAGACAATTTGCCGTTTTTAATTGATTTACTAATGCCTAAAGAACGCGAAAGTATACCTGCATTATCCGCATATATTTCGAGCCCTATTCCACTGTATTCCGCTAGTATGTTGCTGCTATCTTCTAGAAACTGTCCTGTAAATTGACTTCCATTGCAATTACCTTTAGTACAGGTTACATTCAGCTTAGCATTTTTGATAACGATGCCTTCTTTCATGATTACATTGTCAACATTCATACTAATCTCTATATCTTTGTTTAACCCATTACTGTTTTTACCAAGCAAGCCTAAAATATCACTTAAGTTAATTTCCTCACCATGAACAGTTATAACATTTCTCTCCTTACCTGATTCAATTTCTATACTAAAATCATTATCAGGCAATTTAAAGCTACTAGAATTTAAATATAAATTTCCATTTTCTACTCTTCCGCTGAATTTTATATCTAGGTCATTTCCTACAACATCTAATTTGTCTATTAACAATTCACCTACTCCTTTTAACCTTGTAGAAAACAAAATTTTATTGTGATCTTCAAAACGATTTTTCCATCCTAAATAACTTGAACGTGATTCAAGCTCTGATAAATCCATATTACCATTAACATGCCCCGTCTTATCTTGATTTATTACCGATTCTATATTTGTATTGACATAGCCACTATCAAAATTAAATATTTGGGCAGGTAAATCTCCGGTCAAATTCCAGGCAAAACTTTCATTCCTATTGCTACTTTTCAGGTCAAATAATAGCTGTGTGTTATTCACCATACCACTACCATTTAAATCTATAAAGTCACTGCCAAAACTAAGCTTAATATCATATTTACCAAGACTTGCATTATAGACGGCCAAATTGTCAATTTCGGAATGAAAATTGGCCGAAAAATCTACTTTTTTGTCATCAGCATTTAGATTAAAAATGCGAAAATTAAATACGGATTTTGCCATTCCACTTACTTTATCCCTTTCAACCTTCACCACATCATCCAGCTTAAATTTTATAGGCTCATATAAACCATAAGCATCACTTACAGCTTGGCCATTAATGGTTAGAACTGAATTTTCCTTATCGAGAGATTTCATTTCAATATCACCACCATTAATAGTGAAATTCTGAAACTTAGCGCTATTTACAGTAATTTCAAGATCGTTATTCTTGATGATCAAATCACCCTTTAATTCCTTTACTTGCTCAAAATCTTCATCAAACTTTACGCTACCGTTTTCTATATCAGCAACAATTACAATGTCTGACAGATCGCCATCAACCAATTTGCCATTGAAACTTACAATGGTATTTAAAACATCCCCATCAATATTATCACAATACCAGCTTTTAAATTTACTATTTACTACACTATCTGGTATATAAGTACATAAATCCTTTGCAGCAAACTTACTAATATTAATTCTAAGCAAAGCATGACTTGTACCAAAGTTCATTTTGCCTATTAAAGAGAGATACGTGCCATTTAACTTAAAATGAAAGTTTTTTACACTAATAATTCCATCACTATATGTTAAATTTATATTTACATTAGTTAAGGCCAAATTTTTGTTCAAATAATTTTCTGTATTCAATACGTATATATTTCCATCTACAATTTCATCCTTTTTATTAATTTTCACTGAGAAGCTTCCTTTGAATCCTATATTTTTGTCCAAATTGTAGCTTTTAACTAATGTAGAAAACTTGCTCAATAGTCCCAATTTTAGATCATAAAATGTCCCGTACACATTTAACAAATTGTTGCGATTTTTTATCGTAATTGATAAATCATCCAACAATCCCTTTCCATCTTTTGTATTCACATGAATATCTAAAACATTAAAATCTTCCCCCTTCCCTATATACAATTTATCAATAAAAAATTCATCTTCCGTGCCTTTATTAATAGCGATGTTAGTAAATTCAATTTTTGAATCCGCATTTAAGTCAAAAAAAAATTCCCTTATTGTTTTTACTGAGTTTTGCAGATTAAAATTTACTGCTTTAAAGTCAGCTTCTTTCTGATTGATACATACATGCACATTATCAGCCGAAACCTGAGAGAGATTTGTGCTAGCTTTAAATAAGGAACTTAACTTAAAATGTACAAAAAGCTCAGGAACTTTTATAGTAAAATTAGGGTTTGCTATTGCCAAATCTGTAATGACTAAATACGCATCTTTGCCATCTTTCTGCCAAACAACTGAGGTATTCTCCATATTAACGCTTGAGCCAACAAATGTTTTTGATATTTTATGTTTAACATAAAAATTAATATAATTAATATTGATTTCTAAAGGACTCTCACCCTTAAAAAAGACAAATAAGCAGAATACGAACAATAGAACTATGGAAAGTGATATAGTGATTTTTTTAAGCATTGATTATTGCTTTTCTTGCTAAACTATCAGCCTCCTCATTATACTTATCGCCACTGTGTGCTTTAACCCACTTCCAATCAATTTCGTGTTGTGAAGCAACGTTGTCTAACTCTTTCCACAATTCCATATTTTTTACTGATTTTTTATTACTTGTTTTCCAGCCATTCATTTTCCACTTATTTATCCACTCTGTTATGCCATGTTTAACATAAAGACTATCCGTATATAAATTAATATTACAAGAAAATTTCAATACTTTCAGCCCATTGATCACCGCTGTTAACTCCATTTTATTGTTTGTGGTATTTTCTTCTCTACCATAAATGTCTTTTCTATAATCTTGAAATAATATGATAGCTGCCCATCCTCCCGCTCCAGGATTACCAGAACACGCCCCATCCGTATATATTGTCACTTCCTTTTTGCTCATCTTTAACTGTAATGAATTAATAAAGTATATAGTTGCTTTTATGAAAGCACAATTTCTAAAGGTAGTTTAAGCTGCACCTTTAAATTTTATTATAGAAACAAAAAAAAGTGTGACAACGAGCATTACCAAAAGGAAAAGTAAAAAATAGTTTTTATGCTTCTGCCGTTCTTTCATAACTAAAATAAATCAATAGAACAAAAAATAATACTGGCGAATAGGGAAAATAGATAAGAAATTGAATAAGAAAACATTTTTTTCTGTGAGCTGTGGTTCTTGAATCTGAGAATTGATATAGCGTACCAAATAAAGATGCAACCTGCAAAAATTGCCATGCTTAGATAAAGTAAAGCCTTTTTCAAGAATAGAGCTGGAAGCAAGCTAGTTAGCACCAGCAAAACACTATAAATTAATATATATTTTCTTGTTTTTTCCGGACCATAAACAATATTGAACATAGGAATCGATGCTCTTGCATAGTCTTCAGACTTATTTAAAGATAGGGCCCAAAAGTGTGGTGGAGTCCACATAAAAATTACTAAAAATAAAATGAAACTTTCCCAACTGACAGAATTAGTCACAGCTGCCCAGCCAATCATTGGAGGAAAAGCACCTGCTGCACCACCGATAACGATATTCTGCGGAGTGCGCCTTTTTAGCCAAATTGTATATACGAAAACGTAAAATAATATGCTAACTGCAAGCAAAGCAGCAGAAATATAGTTTACTGCTATTGCCATGATAAATACTGACAATATTCCAAGAGTTATACCAAGTTCAAGCGCGCTTTCTGCAGAAACTCTACCTGAGGGTATAGGGCGGTTTTTTGTCCTTTCCATGAGCAGATCTATGTCTTTGTCATACCACATATTTATAGCACCTGCAGATCCTGAGCCAAGAGCAACACATATAAGAGATATTAGTGCTAGAAAAGGGTGCATACTACCTGGTGCAGTAACCATACCAGCAACTGCAGTAAATACCACAAGATACATTATCCTTGGCTTCAGCAAACGCCAAAAATCCAGTATTGTTGATTCAACATTTAGCAAAACACTTGTGTACATTCTATTTTACCACTGGTGGCTTTTCGAAAGTATGAAAAGGCGGTGGTGAAGATACCGTCCATTCCAAGGTGTCACCTTCCCAAGGATTATCTCCAGCTTTCTTGCCCCATTTAAAGAGATGTATAACTATAAACACAAAAAACATAACTGAAACAAAGGACATATACGAACCAATTGAGGATATATAATTCCAAGGGATAAACGCATCAGGATAATCAGGTATACGCCTTGGCATACCAGCTAATCCTAAGAAATGTTGAGGTAAAAAAGTGATATTGGTGCTAATAAAAGTAAGCCAAAAGTGGATTTGACCTAAGCGCTCATTATATTGTTTACCCGACATTTTACCAATCCAATAATAAAAGCCAGCAAAAGCTCCAAATAATGCAGCAAGTGACATGACATAATGGAAGTGAGCAACAACATAATAGGTGTCGTGCAGGAGCTTATCTATTCCACCATGAGAAAGAATTATTCCCGTTATGCCACCGCCAACAAACATAAAAATAAAACCTAGTGCAAATAGCATAGGGGTCTTAAACTCAATTGCTCCACCCCACATAGTTGCAATCCAGCTAAAGACTTTTACACCAGTTATAACACCGATAAAAATTGTGGTAGTGCTAAAAAATGCAGCAGCGTCAGCACTAAGCCCAACAGTGAACATATGATGAGCCCAAACCATAAAGCCAAATACTGCTATACCTATCATTGCATAAACCATCCCTATGTAACCAAATACAGGTCTGTGAGAAAAAGTTGATACAACCTGACTTATGATGCCAAATGCAGGAAAAATAATTACGTAAACTTCTGGATGACCAAAAAACCAAAATAAATGTTGAAATAACACAGGGTCACCACCACCTGCAGGATCAAAAAAGGAAGTACCAATATTGCGATCAGTAAGAAGCATAGTTATAGCACCGGCAAGCACCGGTAAGGCAACAATCAACATAAATGCTGTTAGCAAGACAGACCAAACAAATAGTGGCATCTTAGTCAACGACATGCCTTTCGCACGCATGTTAAATATAGTAACTATAAAGTTGATCGCCCCAACAATTGACGACATACCAGCAACATGAAGTGCAAGTATAGCAATGTCAACTCCTGCACTTGGATGGGACATTACCTGTGATAAAGGTGGATATAAAGTCCAACCTGTACCTGGACCTTCACCAATAAACACTGAGAGAATGAGCAAAATAAAAGATGACACTAATAACCAAAAACTTAAATTATTCATACGAGGAAATGCCATATCTGGTGCGCCAATCATGAGAGGTACAAACCAGTTACCAAATCCTCCCATGAGGGCTGGCATTATCATAAAAAACACCATTATCAACGCATGCCCTGTAACCATTACGTTATATAATTGATAGTTATTGTTAAGTATATTAATGTGCATTAGCTGAGTGCGAATAATCACCGATAATAATCCACCAATAATTCCAGCTAATATGGAAAAAATAATGTACAGTGTCCCTATGTCTTTATGATTAGTGGAAAACAACCAACGCTTTATGCCCCTTGGTACGTCACTCATATCTATACTCCAAATTTAACTCACTAATTTTCTATTTTCAATCCACTTATTAAAATCTTCTTTGCTTACTGCTTCAACAACAATTGGCATAAATCCATGGCCTTGACCACACAATTCATAGCACTGCCCGTAATAAACACCAGACTTTTTGATATTAAACCACGCCTCATTCAGCCTACCTGGTATCGCATCAATTTTTACACCAAAAGCCGGTACTCCCCAGCTGTGTATCACATCTCCTGCTGTAACTTGTAAACGAACATTAGTATTAATGGGTAAAACGATGTTGTTATCAACAGAGAATAGCTTTAAATCTCCTTCGATAAAGTCTTCTTTTCCCTTAATATAACTATCAAATGACACACCTTGATATTCTGGATATTGGTAACTCCAATACCATTGATGGCCAATAACTTTCAGTGTTATATCAGCTTTCGGTATTTCTTCCTGTAGCTTCAGTAATTTAGCGTTTTCAAAGGCTAATATTCCAACAATGATAGTTGGTATAACAAACCAAATAATTTCTAAAGGAACACTATGGGTAGTTTTACTTATGTTTGTTACTTTGCTTTTACGAAAGCGAAACGCTATATAAGCAAGCAGCGCCCACACAAAAAGCATTATTGTAACCATCACAAGCATCACAAACGAATGTGACCTAACTACAGCCTCCATTACTTCAGTTGCAGGAGCAGGAAATCCAAATTGCCAGGAAGTAGGAGCAGAGGCAACAGGTATATTTGAGTAAAATATTATCAATAGTGCAAATAACTTCACCATATCTTTTGTTTGTTTGCTATAAAACTAAGTGATATACTGTATAATAGTATATATAAACTTACTATGCAAATAGAGATTAGTGATGGTTAATAATTTTTTAGCATTCAACAAGTATAATAGTACAATACTAATTGAGGAAAAAAGCATTTACATAAATCTATTGTAAGTAAAAATATTATAATATTTTAAATTAAGTATTTACTTTAAGTAAATTCTATAATAAGTTTAATAGTGTCTGTTACTGCTAATAACCCTCTAGCCTCACACCTAAAAGCAGTAACAGACACTATTAAACTTTATGACAAGTTTATAATCTGTAAGATCAAAGTCTTACAAGTTTCTTTATTTCATTATACATTGCAGTTTGTTAATTAACTTTTAATGCCTATGGTGGCATTTACAGCTTGGACCAAAGGTTTATGTATTATAGAAAATAATTATAAAAAAAACACACTATTTGTATACCATACAAACTTTTTTTATTCTGCATAGCTGAGTTACTAGATTCTGTAAACGAAATCTTTAGAGAAGCCAAATGGGCAAAGTTTCATGAAGGTCTTTGGCATCTCTTAGCATAGATCCCTTACTTAACCATCATACCGCGATTCATTCGCAGTATCTCAAAGCATAGATCCCGCTAACACGTAGCGGGATGACGATTGTCGTTTAGCCATAAACATTAAGAAATTTACCAAATAAAAAAAAAGGCAAAAGAAGCCCTGGGGTTATTATCCGCTTTAAAATATTGGCGTTTTTTATGTTTTAAACGCTTGACAAGCGAAATTCAGCTGCTTTTAATTGCAACTAACCTACGCTGCAAATGTTTAAGAAATTTACTAAGCAGAAAAAAAGACAAAGAATCCCCGAGTTAGCTAGTCTTTTACTATCTCTGTCGAGTATTGGCATTTTTTGATGTCTTGTAACGCTTTATAAGCGCGTTTCGGCTTATATAGGTAAAAACCCAGAAATTTTTAAAGACATGCGATGCACGTAGTGCGAAAAATTAAACATGAGACGCCAAATACCCTAAGTTTGACTCGCGACATAATGTTGAACATTTTTTTTTGCATTTCCAGAGCAAGTTCTTGAAACCTAAACATTATATGTACATCATCATGATCAATTCTAATGCATCTAACTAATGCTATGATGACCTTACCCAGAAAAAGTGGAGAGAAAGTTTGGAATGTTTTTCACAAAGAGAATGATGCATCAAATTGTTCTGGAATGCAATAGTTAATAGTGACGTTGTTTGTTATAAAAAATTTCTATATATTCAAATATAGCAGTTTTGATATGCTGTTTAGAGTGCCGAGAGGTGTCTATTGGTAACTCCCTTTTTAGAGAACTGAAGAAGCTTTCCACAACAGAATTGTCGTAACAACAACCTTTATGACTCATCTATGTTTTTTATGGATAAGAGATATTGATAACCTTGCGAAGTATATTGTGAACCTTGATCACTATGTAATAGTAGATTTTTGGCAGGTTTACGCTTGTTAACGGCCATTAATAAAGAGTCCATAACCAATTGTTTATTTATTGAACTGCTCATTGACCAGCCAACTACCATGCGTGAATATAGATCGATTATTGT